>DATHUD010000564.1:0-7155 GCA_035462575.1 Thermoanaerobaculia bacterium
CGGAACTATCCTGAAACTGGGGGAACCCGCGCCGAGCTCCAGAGTCAGGTCGGGCTTTCACGAAGAGCCAGGTACCTATTCGGGCCCATCCTGCCTGAGATTGATGGAGCTCACGTCTGCGACCGAGAGCCCCGTCAGCGCAAGTGAGCTACCGCGCCCTCCAGACATCCCAGGTGAGCGGTCCGGCCTCGTCATCCGCGATCGGACAGCCGGCGACCTTGAGGGCCAACTTGATCTGACCGTGATGATAGCCTTCGTGGAAGATCAGGAACTGCACCAGTTGGAGCGGGTGAGAGAAATCGCGATCCATCCCTTGATCGGCCTCGATTCTGCCCTTGACCGCGTCCCGCACCCGCGTCCCACTCTCATGGAGCATCTGCGCGATGCGGTCGGCGTCGCTCTCGCGGCTCCACTCGCGTGCGGGCACCTCCCCCGCGTATTCAGGACAGTTCTCCAAGACGGACACCATCCGCTCATGGTGCATGTGCGTAAGCATCTCGGATACCGTCGGGCTCACCTCCATCACACGGGCGTCGAGCCCACCAACCGGGACAGCCCGGAGCAGATTGAGCAGGACTGTGTTGTTCCGATCCCAGGAGTCCAGCAGCACATCGAGCAGGCGTTGGCCTTTTGTGTCTGTCATGTCGATCCCCCCTCTACGCGCACCATCTTATCCATGAGTCACCGTGCGGCCAAAGCGCCCCCAATGTAGAGACGCCCCGTGGGGCGTCTCCGGATCGGGAAGGACGGCCCGGACCGGCAAGAGATCCCGCGGCACGTCCTTGTTTTCGGGAGGATCCAAGCACACCAAGCACACCAAGAGCCGGCATCTATTCGAACCAGCACCGCAGCACCGCGCACCTGCACAAAATAACAATCAAACCTCTCCTTCGAAGAGCATGATTCAATCGGGGCGGCATTTCAAGATCTTTTCTTTATCTCGAGAGTCATCCTCGCAGGGGTAACAACAGGAATTAGCCTGGGGCGGGCAACGTTTCCGAGAAGGCGTTGCGGACGCACCGTCGCGGCGTCCGGCGGATCTTCACGGTCTGGATCAAGGGCCGGCGCGTCTGCGAAGGGCCGCCGGAAAGCCGGGGCGGGGCGACCCGGAAAACGCTTGAACCAGCGGCCCCGACAAAAGTTGGAAGCTTCTACCGAAGCCTGGCACTCAGGAGGAGAAACTGTTCATGTCTTACCGCGTACGCTCGATCGCCACCTCGCTCATCCTGCTCATCGCAGGCTTCCTTATGGTCGCGCCCGCGTCAGCGGCGGGTCTCATCGTCGATGCCGGTGCGCCGAATGGCAGCGACGACACGGCCACGCTGCAGGGAATCCTGGATGCGGGAGACATCGTCTCGCTGCGCCCGGGTCAGACGTACCGCCTCTCGGAAAAGCTGAACATCACCCAGAACAACTCCGGCATCATCACGACCGGCACCCCGGCCGTTCTCTATCTCGAGGACACGTTCAACAACGTCGAACCGCTCCAGATGTGGGATGCGGGACGCGACGACTCGATCGCGATCCGGGCGGAAGGGAGCCTCGGGGCTCCGCTCAAAAGTATCCGGCTGGAGAACTTCAAGATCGAAAAGCAGCACCTCGATGGTACGTACGTGACCGCCATCTGGTTCCGTGGCGTGAACAACAGCAAAATCCTCGACCTCGATATTACGGGTTTCGCACTCGGGGCGATCGTCGCCCTCGACTCGGTCAACAACGTCAGCATCCGCGGCTGTTCCATCCACGACTCGTGGGCGACCTACGTCAACTCGTACGCCAAGTTCCCCCAACTCACGGGGATCGTCGTCGACGACAATAAGCTCTCGAACAACGGCCAGGCGGTCGGGTCGACACGCGTGACCATCGCGAAGAATACGATTTCGCGCCTGCGCTTCGGCAGCAACCTCTACAACCTGCAGCGCGGGCAGTTCCAGGGCATGAGCGGGACCAATCCCGTCGGATATCAGACCGACGGGATCACGGTGGTGCCCGGCGGCAGCGGCACGGTCATCGTCGGGAACGTCATCGAGAACGCGGGCGAGGGGATCGACTGCATGGCGCAGGACGCGGTGATCCGCACCAACAAGATCCGCGACATCTTCGATTGGGGCGTCAAGTTCGTACACGGGGCGAAGAACGGCCTCGTGGAGGACAATGACATCGGCGCCGCCGGAACCGGTTCGATTGTCGTGTCCGGGACCACGGAAGCGAGCTACGGCCACACGTTCGGCCACCTCATTCGGAACAACCGCATCACGAAAGTGGGTGGTCTCAACGCGTTCTGTGGCTCGGCGGTCCCCGCGCCGTATCGAATCTTCTCGACCTGCCCGACGACCCCCGCAGCGTCGGCGTTCACTGTCATTCCCAACGGCGGTGTGGGCTGGCCGCGTTACAACCTGTTCTCCGGCAACACCGTGACCGCCGTGTCCACCGACGTGCGGATGAAGAACCTCATTCGTGTCGATACGCCCGCGGAACACAGCCTGTTCTTCGGTAACAGTTTCTCCAACCAGACGGGCCGGACGATCGGCAATCAGATCCAGGCGGGCGTCGTCGGTACGATCATCGATCCGTCCGCGATCAGAGTCGTGCTCGCCGACTTCAACGGTGACGACCGGGACGACTGGTTCGTGGACTGGATAGCGAGCGGGCAGAACTACCTGTACCGGCAGAACAGCAATGGGACGTTCACACGATTCGACAACCCGATCAACCCCAGCGGGATCAACGGAAGCCCCGACAACCTGCTCAGTGGTGATTTCAACAAGGATGGGTACGCCGATGTGCTGTTCCATTGGAACACCGGAACCAACCGCATGTACCTGAGCGATGGCCTGGGCTCGTTCGACGAAGTGCTTGACCCGATGAGCGTCTCCAACGTGGGCGGCGACCCGGACGACGCTCTGACCGGCGACTTCAACGGCGATGGCTACACCGACGTCTTCTTCTTCTGGCGTCAGCCCGGCACCAACCGCTTCTATTACGGCGGAGCGGGCGGCGTCTTCTCTGAACGCCTCAACCCCATCAACGTTGCGGCCATCAACGAGACTCCGAACAAGGTTCTGGTCGGCAATTTCGACGGCGACGCGAAGAGCGACCTCCTGTTTTTCTGGGGCGACGGAAGGAACCGCTTCTTCTACGGCACGGGCACCGGCTCGTTCGCCAACGTCGACGATCCGATCCTTGCCAGCGAGATCAACGGCTCGCCGCAAACCGTCATCACACTCGATGCAAATCGAGATGGGCGGGATGATGTGCTCTTCTGGTGGCCGGGCAGCAGCGAGTTGCGGCGGATGTATCTCGGCCGGGGAAATCGAACGTTCCTCCGCGATTAGCGCCAGCCCGGCGACGCGCGCGGGCTTGGAGGGGCCCATGGCAGTCTTCCCCTACTTCCATGGACCCCGTTGATCGAGCTCCAAGCCCTCGCCCGTGACTACAACGGCCGCCCGGCCGTGCGGGGGATCTCCCTTGCCATTCCGGCCGGCGAGGTCTTCGGCCTGCTCGGGCCTAACGGGGCGGGACAAGGTGCCAGGTACCTCGTTACCGTTGCGCCAACATCGGCTCGGCCGTGTGTACGCGCTGCGGTTTGAGGGACGGTGAAAGGAACGAGGGACTGCAAGGACAGCAAAGACTGCAAGGACGAGTCTTTCTTGTCCTCGATGTCCTTGCTGTCCTTGTTGTCCTTGCAGTCCTTTTCCGCCGCGTAAACTGCTAGATGTGCTTTTCCCCAACCCCACTCGCGACTACATCGAACACCGCCTCAGGATGCTTCTCTACCACTTTTAAAAGCACTCGCGCGCTACCTTCCGGCTTTCGGCGCCCCTGCTCCCAATTGCGGAGCTTCTCTACACTGATACCCATCATGGCAGCGAATCTCGACTGGCTCAGGCCGTGTTTCTCACGAAGGCTGCGGACATCAGGCTCTTCAAAATGAAACGAGTGAGAGGTAGCTCGCTCACCGTAGAGAATCTCTCCTCCCTCGCGCACGCTCTCAAGTAGCTCGTCAAACAATTCCTTCTTCATGGGTACTCCTTTTCTACGACCAGCCGAAGGGACTTGTCGAACGGATCGATCAGTGGCCTGGCGTCCATTCGGTGTGGGCTCTCCTTCACGGCGAGCCCCTGACGGAACACTGGTTCAACCGCTCGCAGGAATACGCCGCTCGCCGCCGAGGAGAAGCCTTCGACCGCCTGAAGTATGCAACCGAGGAGACCTTGCTCCTCTCTCCCCTCCCCTGCTGGAAGCACCTTCCAGCCGAGGAGTATCGCGCGCGCGTCCGCACCTTGGTCGAGGACATTGAACAGGAAGCCGCCGTGGCCCGAGAAGCAACCGGAATTCCAACTCTCGGTCCCGAAGCCATTCTGTCTCAGGACCCTCACCACCGTCCCGAAAGGATCGCCAAGTCGCCGGCGCCCTTCGTCCATGCCGCCAGCAAAGCGGCACGCCTGGCGCTCTACCAGTCCTACGCCTGGTTCGTCGCGGCGTTCCGGGAGGCCGCTGAAAAACTCCGACGAGGCGACCGCACCGCCTGCTTCCCGGCCGGTAGCTTCCCACCGGCCCTGCCATTCGTCGCAGGCTGAAGAAAGACGTCACCCGAGCTTCGGAGGCTCAGGATCAGGTCCAGCCTCGGACCGAAGGGATCGGTGTAGGCCGAGCTCAGCCGAAACGCCTCTTGAGCCTCAGGTTCAAAGGAATTCAAAGGCCAGTCCGTCGAAAAGCGACTCTCGACGACTCTCGGCGGGCAAATCGCAACGGGCAAATCGGCGGCCGGCTACCCGCGAAGCCCCCGGATGAGCGGAGAGAATTTCACGAAGAGCCAGGCACTTATTCTCGCCCGCCGAGGGATCGGTGTGCCTCGGGCGTCGCCGACACGCCTCTCGAGCCCTCAGGTTCAAAGGAATTCGAAGGCCAGTCTCTCGAAAAACGACTCTCGACAGGCAAATCGGCGGCCGGCTGCCCGCGAAGCTCTCCGGGATGAGCGGAGAGAGTGAGCGGGCCTTCACGAGGAGCCAGGCACCTATTCGCGAAGCGAAGAGCCAGGCACCTATTCGGGGCGATTGTACCTCCTCCGGTCGGCGAGACGCCGGCGACCGCCGAGGCGGTCCTCAGCCTGGAGCTGAGCCGGCCTCGGATTCCCGCCGAAAGCTTTTTCCGGCCGCCTCCGATGGGCGGGAGACGGCGCGACTCGCTAGAGTACCGCTCGATCCGACGCCAGCCGCATAGATGCACTTTCTTTCAGGAGCCGGGGCCGATGAAACGAATCAAAAAGGTCGAGGTGATCGACAGCGGCAAGCCGCAAGGAACCTTCACCAACCGCCGGAGATGGTTTATCTCATTCGCCTCAAAAAGAAATCGAAGGTAGGGAATGCGCAAGGCGAATTCAAGCTGCTGAAGCAGCAGTGTTCGTGAAGCGGGCCGCTCCGTCGAGCGGCCCCATCCGGAGCAGTTCACAAGACAGCAACGAAAGGAGACACGATGCCCATCGACACCACCCCTTCTACGGTCGCCACCAACGCGCTCCAGGCGATCCCCTTCAAGGCCCTGATCGGAGGGCCGCTCCAGGCCTGCGTCGAAGCGCAGGCGCAGGCTGCCAACACCACCTGGAACTTCATCAAGGAGGTCGGGCTCAATCCGAAGGACCAGTACGGCAATCGCTCCGCCACCACGGTCGTCTTCCAGTACCAGAAGGGCGGCGAGATGGTCAACCTGGTCGTCCCGCTGCTCGCCATCGTGCCCATTCCGTTCCTGGCGGTCGACGATGTCTCGATCGATTTCAAGGCCAACATCTCCGCCGCCTCCTCCTCGGTCGCCGTGCAGAGCGAGAGCACCACGGCCGGCGGTTCGGTCGGCGGGAGCTTCGGGGGAGGCTGGGGGCCCTTCGGAGTCCACGCCAATTTCAACGCCAACTACTCGAGCAAGAAGGACTCCCGCGCCTCCCAGGATTCCAAGTACTCGGTCGAGTACACCATGGACGTCCGCGTCCACGCGGGCCAGGCGGACATGCCGGCCGGGCTCGCCCGCGTGCTCAACCTGCTGGAGTCGGCGATCAGCGAGGGCAACCCCCAGGGCAGCCTCGAGGCCAGCCCGCGCTTCGGCTACCTCGACGCCGCCCAACCGCAGGCGAAGCAGGAGATCCTGATCGTAGTCAAGGACAGCGGCGGCCTGTTGCTCCGGGATCAGCCCGTGAAGCTCGCCCTGACGACCGACGGCAACGCATTCCAAGGCCAGGTGACCCGCGGCCAATCGGAGAGCCCCTGGAAGAACGGAGCGATCACGGTCAAGACCGACGCCAAGGGGCAGGCCGGAATCCTGATCGGGATCAGCGGGACTGCCACCCCGCCGCCGAGTGCGACCGTCAAGGTGGAAGCCACGGTGAAGAGCGGCGGCAAGGAGCAGACGCACGAGGAGAACCTCCTCCTGCAGATCGCCAATGCGGCCAGCACGCCCCCCGCTCCGAGCCTGACTGGTCCCTCCGAGCTCAAGGTCCAGAAAAACATAGACCGGGAGCTCCAGATCAAGGCGATGAGCTCGGCTGGACAGCCAGTCCAACAGGAGCTCACGTTCAAGATTGACACGGATGGCACCAAGTTCGACGTGCAGGGGAAGCATGGGACTGTCGTCGAGGCGTGGAGCTCGACCTCGGGAACCATCAAGGTCAAGACCGCCACTGATGGCATAGCGACTATCGGTGTCAAGTTGACCTCGGACCAGACAACTGCCAAGAAGTTCACGGTCAGCGCTACGCTTGAGAACAAGCTTTTCAGCAAAGAGGTCCAGATCAAGCTCGAGTCCTGAACCACTCCGCGGCGGCCCGGGTCCGTGCCCCGGGCCGCCCCCTGATGCCAAACCCTTTCCAGGAGAAACGTCATGCCGAGTCTTGCAGAGGTCGTGGGATCGGTCCTGAGCGCATCGACCGCGGCCCAACACCTGGCCAACGAAACCAGTGCCCAACTCGCGCCGATCTACCGCGAGCACGAGATCCTGCGGCACTACCCGCTTCCGAACGTCGCGCTCCAGGAGATAGAGCTCGAGCTGAAGTTCGCCTTCGCCGAGGACGCGCTGCTCACCGGTCCCCCGACAGCCCCGCCAGTCGAACCGGAGGGAAGAGCAGGCGGGGCGGCGCAGGCCGGCCGTCCCTCCGGGTCGGCGCTCACC
>DATHUD010000565.1:0-15356 GCA_035462575.1 Thermoanaerobaculia bacterium
AGGAGCGCGAGGGCACGGGAGCTCGCGCCCGGGCTCTGGCGCAGGGGCTCGAGCTTCTGGATGGCGCCGTCGATGTCACCGGACTGCACGAGCTCGAACGCCTCCTGCACCGCCTTGTCGGAGGCGGAGGGGGCCTGGGCGGTCTGAGCCCAGGAGGCGGCGGCCAGGAGGGACAGGATCAGGAAGGCGATGGCTCTCTTCATGAAGAAGGACTCCAGGGTCGTAGTTGGGCTGAAAGGAACAACACGGCGGGCCTGCGGGGCTCTTCCCGCAGCGGGGTCATCCTCCGAGCTGCGCCAGGATCTGGCGCGCCTTCCGGATGTCCTCCCCAAAGCGCGCGGCAGGCGCGGTGGCGACGAACCGGGAGAGGGCCTGCCGGGCCTGGGACGGGCGCCCGGCCTGGGCGGCCACCAGACCGATGTTGAACAGGGCGTCGTACTGTTCCGGGTCGAGGGCCACGGCCTTCTCCCAGGCGTCGAGGGCGGCGGCCGGGCCTTCCAGGGTGTAGAGGGCGACCCCCAGGGTGTTCCAGGAGATGGGCAGGCCGGGGTTCAGCGCGAGCGCCCGGAGGAGCTCGGCCCGCGCCTCGGCCGGCCGGTCCATCCGGAGGAGGGCGATCCCCAGGTTCTCGTACCCCTTGGGGTCCTGGGGGTATTTCACGATCACGCCTTGAAGGACGCTCACGGCCTCCGCGGGCCGTCCGTCGTCGGTGAGCGCGATGGCGTAGGCGTTCAACGTCTGAGCGTCGGCGGCCCCGCCCGCGGCGAGCGGCCCCAGGACCTCGACCGCCTCGCGCGACCGGCCCGCCTCGGAGAGGGCGAGGCCGAGCTGCCGGCGCAGCGACTCCCGGTCCGGCTCCCGGGCGACGGCGCTCCGCAGCACCTCGAGCGCCTCGTCGTGCCGCTCGAGCTGGCGCAGGGCGAGCGCCAGGTGCTCGGACCCCTCGGTCATCGACGGCCGCGCCGCCACCACCTCGCGCGCCAGGTCCGCGGCCTCCGCGTAGCGCTTGCGGGAGTAGAGGTCGATCACCTGGTGGATCTTGCGGTCGAGCCCGATCAGGTTCTTGGGATCGTCCTCGGCCGTGTAGACGGCCTTCGCCCGGGCCGAGCCGCCAAAGTAGCCGAGGCTGCGGAGGCGCGCCTCCTCCTCGGGCGAGACCGTGCCCCGCGGCGGCGGCCAGACCGACTCTTCGGGCAGCGCGTCGCGCAGCGCCCGGGCCGTGCGCCGGTCCTCTCCGAAGAGGTTCTTCTCTTCCCCGGGATCGGAGGCCAGGTCGTAGAGCTCCGGGAGCGGCAGGTCGATCATCTTCTTTTTCTCGCGGAGCATGCCGCGAAGGGGCGCCCAGCCCCGGTTCAGGCTCGTCGACAGGGACTCGAAGTAGCTCGTCTCGCCGGGGACGGCGGGCGCCAGGAGCGACCGGCCCTGCATCGCGGCCGGAGCCGCGAGGCCCAGGGCCGCGAGGACCGTGGGTGCGATGTCGATGTGGCGCGCGGACCGGGCGTCGCGGCCCGGCTCGATCCCGGGGGCCCAGACCACGAGCGGAACTTTGAGCGTGGGCTCGTAGGCGAAGAGGCCGTGGGTCAGCTCGCCGTGCTCGCCCAGGGACTCCCCGTGATCGGAGGTCACGATCACCAGGGCCTTCGGCTCTTTCCCGTCCAGGAAGGGGGTCAGGAGCGGCGCCAGGAACGAGTCGGTCGCCGCCACCTCGCCCAGGTAGGGGCTCTCCCGGTAGCGGCTCAGGAAAGGCTCCGGCGGCTCATATCCCGCGTGGGGATCGTAGAGGTGAACCCAGAGGAAGCGGCGTGTTCCCTTCCGGGCATTCCACCAGGCGAGGGCCGGGGCGACCACCTGATCTCCCCGCCGCTCGGCGATCACGAACTCGTCCGCGTTCGAGCCCCGGGGGAAGCGGTCGTCGTAGACGTCGAACCCCCGGGAGAGCCCGAAACGGGCGTCCAGAGGGTAGGCCGCCACGAACGCGCCGGTCGCGTACCCCGCCTCCTTGAGCAGGGTCGCGAGCGTGGGGACGGAGCCCTCGAGGACGAACCCGCTGTTCTCCCGCACCCCGTGCTGGTAGGGGTAGAGGCCGGTCAGGATGTTCGCGTGGGACGGCAGGGTGACCACGTTGTGGGCGTGGGCGTCGTCGAACACCCGGCCCGCGGCCGCGAGGCGGTCGAGGACCGGCGTCTCCACCTTCGGATTGCCGGCGAACCCGACGGAGTCCGCCCGCAGCGTGTCGATCGTCACCAGGACGACGTCCGCCCCTTCGAGCGAGGGGCCGGAGGCCGCGCTCCCGGAAGCGCCGTCCCGGCAGGCGCCCGCCCCGAGGCCGAGGGCCAGGAGGAGAGCGAGCGCCGGGAGGGATTTGAGCTGCAGGGGGAATCGGATCGGATCCGGCACCGGAGCGGAGCGCCCCGGTGCCGGCGGCGAGACCGGAGAGGTCTACAGGTCCTTCAGGAACTCCCGCGCCTCGGCGGCGTTCGGGTGGTTGGGGTCGAGCTCGATGAGCTTCTGGAAGTCGGCCTTGGCCTCGGCCTTCTTGTCCTGGTTCAGGTAGACGAGCCCGCGGTAGTAGTAGGCGTCCGGAAGCTGGGGGTTCTCCTTGACCGCGCGGTCGAACTCCTTGAGCGCCTCCTCCATCTTGCCCGAGTTGAAGGCCTTGATCCCGAGGTTCAGGATGATCGCGGGGTCGATCGCGGCCCCCTCGGGGAGCTTCGCCATGTACTCCTTCGCCTCCTCCTCGCGGCCGGCGGAGGCGAGCACGTTGACGAGGAGCTGGAGGGTGACCGGGTCGTCCGGAGCGTACTCCAGGGACTTCTTGAGCGTGGCGACCGCCTGATCGGTGTTGCCTTCCTTGCCGTAGGTGTCGGCCACGGCGCGCAGGATGGACGCGTGGAGGCTCGTGTCCGGCAGCTTGGACATGCCCTCCTCGTAGGCCGCGCGGGACTCGGCGTACTTGCCCTGGCCGAGGAGAGCGTTGCCGCGCTCCAGGGCCGCCTTGGCCTGCCCCGCCTCACTCGTCTGCTCGGCCTGCTGGATGACCTCCTTGGGGATCACCTTCAGGTTGACGTTGATCGGCTGGGCGGGGCCGAACTCGTTCACCTTGATCTGCCCCTCGGACACCATGAAGCCCTCTTTCTCGATGAGGATGCCCCAGGCGCCGCCGGCCAGGCCCAGCGTGGACCACTTGCCGTTCTTGTCGGTCGTCAAGGATTTCGGACCGTCGGCCTTGGGATCGACCCGGTCGCTGCCCTTCCGGAGAGTCACCTTGGCTCCCTCGATGGGCTTGCCGCTCTCGTCTCTCACCAGACCTTGAACGCGGCCCCTGCCGGCCCAGGCCTGTCCCCAGACGGGGACGCCCACGACCAGCAGGAGGGTCGCTAGAAGAACTGCTTTCGTGCTCCGCGAACGCATGATGGATCTCCTTTGCTGCTCTCTGTCCATGGAGAAGCGCGGTCCGCCCGGGAAGAGCGGTCGGGCGCCCAGAATGCAAGCTGCGTGCACAGCGCGTGCAAGTCTACCGCTCTCGAGAACAAAAAAAAACCGCCGGGGTTTCCCCCGGCGGCTCGATTCAGCGGAAGACCGCCGCTTGGACCTGAAAGCCTACCGGAAGCTCAGGCGCGCGCCCACCCGCAGGACACGCGGGCTGACGATCTCACGGACGTGGTCCGACGTGGTCTGCAGGAGGCGGTGGTTGCGCTGAATCACGTACGCCTCGTTGAACACGTTGAACACGTCGACACCCAGGGTCAAGCCGAAGTCGCTGAAGGCGAACTCCTTCTCGATCCGGGCGTCGACCATGTGGATGTCGTCCAGCCGGTAGGTGTCGGGGGAGGGCGTCGTCTGGATGGCGACGGCCGCGTTCTGCTGGTTGGCCCCGAGGACCACCCGGTGCCAGTTGGGGAGCGGGTAGCCCTGACGGCCGTTGACGGCGAGAGCGGCGTTGAAGCCCCACGGGCGGTCGGGAGCGATCTGATAGAGGCCGCTGATGCTGTAGGCCCACTCGGAGTTGATGTAGATGCCGCCCTTGGCGCCCGAGCCGGTGCCGGAGCCCTGGAGGACGGGATCACCTTCCCGGTCGCCGCCACCCAGCGTCTGGGTGGGGTTCTCGAGCTCGCTGTCGGGCACCGAGCTCCACTCCCAGTCGGACCAGGTGAAGTTGCCGCGGAGCATCCAGCGGTTGGCGAGACGCTTGTTGAACACGAGCGAAGTGCCCAGGTACTCCTGCTCCCGGTCGCCGTTCTCGAGGTAGCCGCCGTTTCTGGTGCTGAGGCTCGGATCGAGCGAGTACCAGACCAGGGTGTACGGCGTGCCGTCAGGATTGACGAGCGGGACCGTCTGGCGGGTGCCGTCGGCCAGGGTGACCGTACGCTGCGTCGAGGTGTTGCGGAGGTAGTCCGACCGCCGGTGCCGGCGGCCGTTGCTGTTGATGTTCTCCGCCGAGTAGGCGTCACCCTCGAAGACGAGGAGCTCGGACTCGAGGATGTCGGTGATCTGGCGGTAGGTCAGGTTCAGGCCGACCACGAACTCCGGACGGAGGGCGTGCTCGACACCGAAGAGAAGCTCGTCGGTCGTCGGGGCCTTGAGGTCCGGATCGACCTCGTTGACCTGCAGCAGCGAGCCGGTGAAGGGGTTGACGTTGCCGCTGTAGCCGAGGAAGCTGCCGACCTCACTGGGATCGACGTTCGGGTTGCCCGGGTTGGTGGTGTAGAAGTAGGCGTACGACAGGAACGCCGTGGGGTTCAGCCAGGCGGCCGTGCCGGTGCCCATCTGGTCGGCGAAGCGCGAGTAGCTCGCGCGGAGCAGCGTCTTGCGCTCGGCGCCCAGAGCGTAGGTGAGGCCCAGGCGCGGGTTGATCGAGTCCCACTCGAAGCCGGAGCCGCCGCCGCCGTAACTGAAGGCGGGGAGAGCGTCGGGACGCAGCGAGTTGGCCTGGATCGTGGCGGCCTCGTTCGTGGCCTCCTGAAGGTCGTAACGAATGCCGATGTTGGCGGTCAGGTTGCCGACCGTCAGCGTGTCCTGCACGTAGGCGCTGGTGTACTCCTGGGTGACGGTGTAGTCGGCGTCTCTGGAGTAGGCGAGGACGTTGTCGTCCGTGCCGAAGAACGCCGGGCCGTTGTAGAGGATGCCGGCGCCGCCCCACTTGGAGAACGACCGCACCTCGGCCTCACGGAAGCCGGCGCCGAACTTGAGCTCATGCGAGAGGCTGCCCGTGTTGAAGAAGTTCGACGCGTCGGCCCGGAACTGCTCCTGCGGCCGCTCGGTCTGGTAAAGCCGGAACGTGTTGTGCCAGACGGAGTTCTCGTCGACGTACGAGGTGGGCTCCAGGCCGCCCTGGGGGACGAGCTGGAAGCCGCCGTTGACGATGGAGTACATCCCCGTCAGGTAGAAGTTCGAGCTGAAGATGTGGGTGTCCTCGATCTTCGCCGCGGTCGGGTCGTCGCCGAACTTGGACTGGTTGTAGGTGGTCTCCTGGGGCCGGGTCGGGCCGGCGTTCCTTCCGATCTTGACCTTGTCGCTGTTGAGAGCGAAGAGGGTCGCCGAGTTGGCCGGCGTGATCTGGGCGTTGAGCTTGAAGTTGAACGTCTCAAGCTCGGTGTAGTCGGAGACGTCGGCGATGGTCAGGAGGTCGACCTCCTGCATGCCGTACGCGCCCCAGACCCACAGCCGGTCGCGGACGACCGGACCGCCGATCTCCAGGCCGTAGTCTTCGACGCTGACGATGCGGTTGCCCTGCTTGAAGGCGGCCTGGCCGTGCGGGCCGCCCGGATCGCGCAGAGCGCCCGTGACCGGGTTGAAGGAGCGCGAAGTCGTGTTGACCGGGCCCGGCTTGCCGAGATCGGAGTTGTCGAATTCGAGGTCGGACTGCCACTGGTCGTCCGTCAGGTAATAGCGGCCGGTGCCGCGCCACTCGTTGGTGCCGCGCTTGGTCACCATGTTCAGCACGACACCGCCGGTGGCGATCGTCGAGTCGGAGCCGCCGGTCGTGACCTGAAGCTCCTCGAAGGAGTCGAAGTCATAGTAGGCCGGGGACGAGCCCAGGGCCGCCATGTCGGTGATGACCATGCCGTCCACCGCCCAGATGGCCTGGTCGCCACCCGAGCCCGGGCCCACGTACTGCGACTGCTGGCCGCTCTCGTTGCCGCCCACGTTGATGCGGTCGGTCAAAACGCCCGGGGTCGACTGCAGCACGGCCCAGGGGTCGCGCGAGGTCGGGATCTTTTCGAGCTCCGTCTGGTCGACGGTGGCGCCGGTCGAAATCCGGCGCTCGTCGAGCAGCGGGCTCTCCGCCGTCACCGTGATCACGTCCTCGACCGCCGCCGAGAGCTTCATCTCGAGGTTGACGTTGCGGCCGATGTTGATCACGACGTTCGGGTAGTCGAGCGACGAGAAGCCCTCGAGCTCGGCCTTCAACGAGTACGAGCCGGGTCCGAGACCCAGGAAACGGAACTGCCCCTGGGCGTTCGTCACCTGCACCTGCGGAGCGCCGGAGCCCGTGAGGGTCACGGTCACGCCGGGCAGGGGAGCGCCGGGCTCATCGGTGACGGTGCCGTAAAGGTTGCCGGTCTGCAACTGGGCGAAGGCGCTTGCGCCGGCGACCAGGAACAGCAGAGCGGCGACAGCCACGATCCGCCCCAAAAGGTTGTTGCTCTTCATCTCCATAACCTCCGTGGTGGTTGGGTGAGCCAGAATTTCCGCAAAAATGCAGTGTGGCTCTAAAAGAAATAAAAGAAATCAAAGAAATACCGCCGAAATACGACGTGCCTGGATGCCGCGCAACACCTCCTTTCGGACTGTCGGGAAAACGCTTGAGGTTCTGAACTTTAGTCAACTTGTCAACCCCAGGTCAAGCAAAGGGGGTGCCCGCTCGGCCGGGGTGTGCAAGGCTCTGAAAAGGAAGGTGCTTATACCCCGGCCTCGCGGGACTGCCCGGGCGCGATTCATCCGTTTGGACGAACCTGCGTCCAAGGAATTGGATCGGCGGACGATCCGGACCCGGAAAATGGCGCTCTCCGCAGGGCCGGCTCCTCCGGAGGCCTCCGGGCACGTTCCCTGCTATATTGGGTTTCCGATGATTCACCCGACGAACCCGAAGAAGACGTTCCCCTTCCTGGCCGGCCTCCTCCTCCTCACCGCGGGCTGCTCCGAGTACCAGAAGTTCGATTCGGTCGGCTTCCTGCGCCAGGAGTACGCGAAGCGGATCGGAAACGACGCCGCCGCCCAAACCGAGGTCCCCTTCGAGCTCGACCCCGGGATCCGCGGCGAGCTCGAGAAGATCCAGCGGCTGGACAGCGGCAGCGAGCTGCGCCGCATCAACCAGGTCACCAACTTCATCTTCGACGGCCTCGCGCTCGAGTACTCGTTGAAACCCACCCGGAACGCGGTCGACACCTACCGCACCCGCAAGGGCAACTGCCTCTCCTTCGTGAACCTCTTCGTGGGGGTGGCGCGCGAGCGCGGCCTGTCGCCGTTCTACGTCGAGGTGACGGACTACCAGAAGTGGAACCACCGGGAAGGGATGGTGGTGAGCCAGGGGCACATCGTGGCGGGCCTCTATCTGGACGGCGTGCTCCGGACCTTCGACTTCCTCCCCTACCGGGCGAAGGCGTACAAGGAGTTCAAGCCGATCGACGACCTGACGGCCGCGGCGCACTACTACAACAACCTGGGGGCCGAGGCGCTGATGGGGGGAGACCTCCCCACCGCCCTCGAGAACCTCACCGTGGCCCACGAGATCGCGCCCGGCTTCGACAAGGCCATCAACAACCTCGGGGTCGCCCTGGCCCGCGGCGGCGAGACCGGCCGCGCGCTCGCGATGTACGAAAAGGGGCTCGCGATCGACCCCGACAACGCGATGATCCTCACCAACATGACCCGGGCCTATCAGCAGCTCGGCCGCATCGAGGACGCCGAGGCGCTGCTCACCCGGATCGAGGCCACCAACACCACGAACCCCTTCTTCTTCATCTACCAGGGGGAGATCGCGCTCTCCCGCGGGGAGAGCGCCAAGGCGCTCGACTACATGGCCAAGGCCCTGCGCCAGGACAGCGAGCTGCCCGAGGTCCACCTGGGGCTCGTCAAGGTCTACCTCGCGCTGGGCGAGATGGACAAGGCCCGCCACCACCTGAGCCGGGCCCTGAAGCTCGACGCCACGAACGAGGACGCGATCCAGTACGCCCGCCTGCTGGGACAGTGAGGTTTCTCTCCTTCGCCCTCGTGCTCCTCCTCGCCCCGGTCCGGGGCACGGCGGGGGAGCTCGGCTCCGCGGAGGGATATGGGCTCTTGCGCAAGATGGCGTCCGGCGCTCCTGAGGAGCGGCGGGAGGCCGCCCGGAGCCTCGCCGCGGCGGGGGACGCCTCGCTCGTGCCGGGCCTCGTGGACACCTTCTTCTTCCTCCCGAAAAACGGCCGGGCCGAGGCCCTGGAAACCCTCTCCGCCCTGACCGGCGAGCGGGCGGGCGAGCGCTACCACGACTGGGTGGAGCTCGTGGGGCGAAGGCAGGACCTCGCCCCCAAGCCGGGGTACGCGGAGTGGAAGGGCGAGCTCTTCTCCCGGATCGACCCGCGCTACCGGACGATCCTGACGGCGGGCCCGCCGCCGCGCATCCGTCTCGAAGAGGTCGTCTTCGGCGGCGTCCGGGTGGAGGGGATCCCGGCCCTCGACCGGCCCGCCCACGTTCCGGCCGCGAAAGCCTCGGGCCTCCTGGACTCCGAGAAGGTCTTCGGCGTCGTGGCCGGGGGCGAGGCGCGCGCCTATCCGCTGCGCATCCTCGACTGGCACGAGATGCTGAACGACGTCGTGGGCGGCGTCCCGGTCACCCTCTCCTACTGCACCCTCTGCCGCGCCGGGGTGCTCTACTCGACCCGCGACGGGCAAGGGGGCGGCGCCCGGACGTTTGGAACCTCCGGCCTGCTTTACAGGTCTAACAAGCTGATGATCGACCGCGGGACGGGGAGCCTGTGGAACAACCTGACGGGCGAGCCCGTGGTGGGCCCGCTCGCGGGGAGCTCCGTGCGGCTCCCGGTCCTCCCCCTGGTCGTCACCACCTGGAAGGAGTGGCGGACCCGCCACCCGGGGACGACCGTCGTCGTTCCGGACGCGGAGACGGCCCGGCGCTTCGGCTACGACTACCGGCCCGGCGCCGCCGACCGGCAGCGGACGGGCGTCTCGTTCCCCGTCTGGCTGAAGAGCGGCGCGCTCGACCCCAAGGCCGAAATCTACGCGGTGCGCCTGGACGGCCGCGCCAAGGCCTACCCGGTCGAGCGCGTGCTCGCAGAGCGCGTGGTCAACGACCGGCTGGGGGACTCGGCTCTCGTGGTCCTGGGAGACCCCGAGTCCGGCGCCGTGCGGGCCTACCAACGGGGAGAGCGGACGTTCGTTGCCGGCGCGTCGCCCGCGGAGCTGGCCGACGAGGCGGGGCGGCGCTGGTCCGTGGGCGAAGAGGCGCTGATTCTCTTGGAAAAGGAGGGCCCGGCAAAAGACGGCCCGGGAGAGGGCGCCGTCCCGCTGCCGCGGGTGCCCGGCCACCTCGCGTACTGGTTCGGCTGGTACTCCTTCTTTCCGCAATCCGAGCTCTATACCGGCCGGCCGCTTCCTAAGGGAGGCTCCCGGTAGTACCATGGTTCTCTTCAGGGGTCCAAGGAGGCCGCGATGAGTTTGCAAGCTGTCCGCAATCTTTCCTCCCTCACGCTGCTCCCGCTCGCCCTCCTCCTCGCCGTGCCGTTGCCGGCCGCCTCCCAGACTTTCGAGGAGAGGGCCCAGGTGACCGCCATCGAGGTCCCCGTCAACGTCGTCGACCGGGACGGAAAGCCGGTCCGGGGCCTGACCGCGGCGAACTTCGAGGTCTACGACGGGGGCGACCTCCAGAAGCTCAGCGCCTTCGAGGTGGTCGACCTGGCCGCCCTCGACAAAGAGCCGCAGCCCTTCACCCAGGAGCTCGAGTCGGGCGCCCGGCGCCACTTCCTCCTGATGTTCGACCTGTCGTTCGCCTCGCCCACGTCGATCCTGAAAGCCCGGATGGCGGCGCGCGACTTCGTCCTCTCGTCGCTCCACCCGACGGATCTGGCGGCGGTGGCCACCTTCTCGCTCGAGTACGGCCCCAAGCTGGTGATCACCTTCACCCCCGACCGGGCACAGCTCGCCCGCGCCATCGACACCCTGGGGGCCCGCCGCGTCATCGACGCCCGCCGGACCGATCCCCTGCGCTTCCTGATCGAGCCCAACCTGGGCGACGACAGCTCCCTCCCGGGCGGCCCGGGCAGCGCGATCGAGCTCGGCACCCAGAGGGACCAGGCCGTCCTCGAGTACCTGAATGCGCTCTCCAACATGGCGGAGCGCAGCGAGCGGACGTTCGAGGTGGGACGGATCTCCTCCTACTCGCGGGCTCTCGGGGACGTGGCCAAGAGGCTGAACGCCGTCCAGGGACGCAAGCACGTCCTCTTCTTCTCCGAAGGCTTCGACAGCCGCCTGCTGCTCGGTCGCGAGACGACCGACCTCGACACCGAGACCGACAACCAGAACATCGCGCGGGGCCAGAACTGGATGGTGGACAACGACGCCCGCTACGGCAACACGGGCCTCCAGAACGACGTCAACAAGATGCTCGAGGAGTTCCGCCGCGCCGACTGCGTCATCCAGGCCGTGGACGTCGGAGGCCTCCGGGCCAGCGGCGACCAGCGCCCCCGCGCCTCCGGCCAGGAGGCGCTCTTCTACATGGCGAACGAGACCGGCGGCGAGCTGTTCAAGGACGCCAACAACTTGAGAGAGCCGCTCGAGCGGGTGCTCGAACGCACGAGCGTCACCTACCTCCTGACCTTCGAGCGCTCGGACCTGAAAACCGACGGCTCGTACCACAAGCTGCGGGTCAAGCTGAAGGACCTCCCGAACGGAACCCGCGCCTCCCACCGGACCGGCTACTACGCGCCGCGGCCGTTCCAGGACCTCGATCCTCTGGAGAAAAGCCTGCTCGCCTCGGACGGCATCGCGTCGGCCGCGCCGCGCCGCGACCTCGACATGAACGTGCTGGTCGCGCCGTTCCGCGCCAACGAGCAGACGGCCTACGTGCCGGTCATCATCGAGGTCAAGGGGCCGAGCCTCCTCGCCGGTCACCCGGGCGACAAGATGGACGTCGAGTTCTTCGCCTACGTGAGCGACGCCAAGAACCAGATGCGCGGCTTCTTCAACCAGCGGGTCGGCTTCGAGATGTCCAAGGCCAAAAGGGCGCTCCAGGAGACCGGCGTCAAGTACTACGGCCACTTCGAGCTCCCCCCCGGTCAATACCGGGTCCGGGTGCTCACCCGAAACGCCCAGACCGGGCGCACCGCCGTCGACTCGGTCCCGCTCGACATCCCCTCCTACGAAGCGAGCGAGCCGATCCTCCTGCCCCCCTTCTTCATGGAAGAGAACCAGCGGTGGATCATGGTGCGCGAGCGCGACGGGGACGACGAGCCCCGGGCGACGATCGTCTACCCCTTCACCGTGGCCGGCGAGCCCTACGTGCCCGCCGCCAAACCGGTGCTCAAGCGCCACGAGCGGGCGCGCCTCTGCGTCGTGGCCTACAACCTGGGCAAGGGGGACGTGTCGCTCTCCGGCAAGGTCCTTTCCGCCGACGGCAAGGACTCGCTGGCCGGGAGGCTCGCCATGGTCGAGCGCACGGCCACCGGCATCGAAGGGCTGGACAAGCTGATCGCCACCTTCGACCCCACGGGGCTGAACGCCGGGGACTACGTGCTCCACGTGGCGGTGACGGATCCGAAGACGGGACACAAAGAGACGAACTCTCTGCCGTTCCACGTGCTACATTAAGCCAATTGTTTGCCGTCTTGATGTGCTGAAAATGAAGTGAGGGCCTTTGAAGGGACGGGCGGTCCCCGGACCGCGTCCGCCGCTTCGGGAGGAAACATCGCATGAAGAGGAGTCTAGGAACCGGGCGGCTCGGTCTCGCCGCCGTCTGCCTGGGGCTCGCGGCCCTGTGGCCCGCCGTGGCCCAGCAGGGACAGCAGGCCTTCACCGAATCGACCGAGGTGCTCGTCGTCGAAATCCCCGTCCAGGTGATCAAGGACGGCGAGCCGGTCCGCGGGCTCACCGCCAACGACTTCGAGGTCTTCGACGGGCGCAAGAAGCAGGAGATCGTCGGCTTCGAGGTGCTCGACCTCGCCGCCCCCGCCGCCCAGGGCAGCTCCGCGGCCATTCCCGCCGCGGCGCGCCGGCACTTCCTCATGATGTTCGACCTCACCTTCTCGGAGCCCAAGGCCATCCTGAAAGCCCGCGAGGCGGCGAAGGACGTCGTCGGGAGCCTCCACCCGAGCGACCTGGTGGCGGTCGCCACCTACAGCTCCCAGGGGCCGCAGCTCATCCTGGGCTTCACGCCGGACCGCCAGCAGACCACGACGGCCATCGAAACCCTGGGCGCGCCCAAGGCGATCGAGCGCTCGCCCGACCCCCTGAGGCTCATGATCGTCCAGAACGAAGGGGTGAGCCAGGTCGTCGGCGGCCGGCCCCCGAGCGAAGGCCGAGCCGCCGTCGAAGAGCAGATCGCCGTGTTCCTGGAAGAGGCCAACGCCGACAACAAGCGCGCCAACCGGGTCGACCAGTCGCGGCAGGTGACCGCCCTCACCCGCTCCTTCGCCGACCTGGCCAAGCTGATGTCCACCGTCGAGGGACGCAAGTACGTCGTCTACCTCTCCGAGGGCTACGACTCCTCCACCATGACCGGAACGACGGACCAGGCCCAGCAGGAGGCGATGAACACCGCCTCCCAGTCGGGCGAGATCTGGAACGTCGACAGCGACGAGAAGTTCGGCAGCACCAAGACCACCAACGACGTCGAAAAGATGATCGAGGAGTTCCGCCGCGCCGACTGCGTCATCCAGGCGGTCGACATCGGCGGCCTGCGGGCCGGCGCCGACCAGGCCCCCCGCCGCACCGGCGGCAAGGAGAGCCTCTTCCAGATGGCGAAGAGCACCGGCGGCGAGCTCTACGAGAACTTCAACGACCTGTCCGCCGCCATGGACCAGATGCTCAAGCGGACCGGCGTCACCTACGTGCTCGCCATCCAGCCCGACTCCATGAAGTCCGACGGCGCCTACCGGCGCCTGAAGGTCGAGCTCAAGAGCGGCGCCCGCGGCACCCGGGTCGTCCACCGGCCGGGCTACTACGCGCCCAAGCCCTACACCCAGCAGAGCCCGCTCGAAAAGCTCCTCCAGACCGCCAACCAGGTGACGAGCGGCGAAGACAGCGGCACCGTCGGCACCTCCGTGCTCGCCGCGCCGTTCAAGGTGGCCGGCGACAAGGCCTACGTGCCCGTGCTGATCGAGGTCGACGGCCAGAGCCTCGCCGCCAAGACGACCGGCACTACGCTCCCGGCCGAGATCTACATCTACGCCATGGACCAGACCGGGGCCGTCCACGACTTCCTCACCCAGACCGTGGGCCTGGACCTCGCCAAGGCCGGGCCGGCGCTCAAGCAGAGCGGCCTCAAGTTCTTCGGCCACGTGGACCTGCTGCCCGGCGAGTACTCGCTGCGCGTCCTGGTCCGGAACGGCCTCACCGGCGCCTCGGGCATGCGGGTGGTGTCCCTCTCCGTCCCCGCCTTCGGCCAGGGCGCACCGGTGCTCCTGCCCGCCTTCTTCCCCGAGCCCGCCGGTCGCTGGCTCATGATCCGGGAGACGCAGAAGGCCGGGGCCCCGAACGTCCCCTACCCCTTCATGATGAAGGAGCAGCCCTACATCCCGGCCTCCAAGCCCGCCCTGGGCTCCGGCCAGGAGGCGGCGGTCTCCCTGGTCGGCTACAACCTCGCCCAGGGGGATCTGACCGCCGAATCCAAGGTTCTGACGCTCGACGGCAAGGAGGTCGGCGCCGGGCAGGTCAAGGTGCTCTCCCGCGAAGGCGGCGGCGCCAACCCGGACCGCATGGCCGCCACCTTCAAGGCCCCCAACCTCCAGCCGGGCGAGTACCTGCTGCAGGTCACCCTGAAGGACAGCGCGGGCAAGACCGAGACGAGCACGGCGCGCTTCGTGGTTCGAGGTTAGATCGGATACCCTTCCCGGCCATGGAGACCGCCGTTCACCTCAAGCCGGGAAGGGAAAAATCCGTCCGCGATGGCCACCCCTGGATCTTCTCCGGCGCTGTCGCCCGGCTGGAAGGCCCCGGGGATGCCCCGGTCGTGCGCGTTTTCGATGCCGCCGGGCGCCCCCTGGGGCTCGGCCTTCACGGCCCTAAATCCCAGATCCGGGTGCGGATGCTCGGCGCCGGCGTTGAGCGCGCGGACCGCGACTTCTTCGCCGCCCGGATCGCCGAGGCGTTCGCCCTGCGCGAGGCCGTCCTCCCGTCCGACACCACCGGCTACCGGCTGATCAACTCCGAAGGCGACGGCCTGCCGGGGTGGACGGTCGACCGCTTCGGCGACGCTCTCGTGAGCCAGGTCACCGTGGCCGGCCTCGAGGCGATCCGCGCGGAGGCCTACGCCGCCTTGACGGAAGCCTGCCCGGGCTGCTCCATCCTCCAGATGAACGACGTTCCCTCCCGCCGCGCCGAGGGGCTCGAAACCAAGGCGGACGAGATCGTGGCCGGAGAGCCTCCCGCCGCGGCCCACTTCACCGAGTCGGGCCTCCGCTTCACGGCCGAGATCGCCGACGGCCAGAAGACCGGCTTCTACTGCGACCAGCGGGAGAACCGGCGCCGGGCCGAGCGGCTCTCGGGCGGCCGGGCCGTTCTGGACCTCTTCGCCCACACGGGCGCCTTCGCCCTCTACGCCCTGCGCGGGGGAGCCCGGCAGGTCGTCTGCGTCGAATCCGCCGGCCGGCTGATCGACCACGGACGGCTCCACGTGGAGATGAACGGCTTCGACGCCGAGCGCGTCGAGTGGGTGCGGACCAACGTCTTCCAGGACCTCCGCGAGAGGACCGGCCGCTACGGCCTCGTCGTCTGCGACCCGCCCCCGCTCGTCAAAAAGCGCCAGGACGTGGACGCCGCCGCCCGCGCCTACAAGGACCTGAACCGCCTGGCCCTGGGCCGCGTCGAGCCCGGAGGGTTCCTCCTCACCTTCAGTTGCAGCGGCGCGGTGGATACCAAGCTCTTCCGCCAGATCTTCTTCGCCGCCGCCGTCGAAGCCAAAGTCCGCGTCGCCCTTTTAGAGCCCCTGGCCGCCGCCCCCGACCATCCCGTCGCCATCACCCATCCCCAGGGGGAGTACTTGAAGGGATGGCTCGCGCAGGTGACCGGGCCGGTGCTTTAATTCTACTTTGTCAGACTATAGCCCCCCACCCCGAAACCCTCACCCCGACCCTCTCCCAGCCTCCCGTCCACCCCCGGGAGAGGGCGCCCCCACCCAGCACGAATTCAAGCTGTCTCCCTCCTCT
>DATHUD010000566.1:0-3254 GCA_035462575.1 Thermoanaerobaculia bacterium
GCCCGGGCCGAGCTCGACGAGCTCGAGAGCCGCGAGCGGCTGCTGGCCGACCTGGGCGCGCTTCAAACCCTGCCGCTCACGCTGCCGGCCCAGACGCCGCCGGCCGAAGACGGGCAGGAGCGCTCGCTCGAAGAGATGGAAGCCGCCTTCCCGCGCCGCCTCGACCTGTCGATCGCGCGGGCGGAGGTGGAGGCCGCCCGCCGGGCCCTGCCGCTCGCCCGCGCGTCCGCCTACGACGAGCTCGCGGTCGGCGGGCACTATGAGCGCGAGCCCGACGGCAAGAGCACGACCGGGCCTTCCGTGGAGGTCCCGATCCCCCTTTTCGACCGGGGCCTGGCCGGGCGCACGCGCGCGGTCGCCAACCTGCGGCTGGCCGAGCAGCGGCTCTACGCGTTGACGGCTTCCGCGCGCTCGGAAGGGCGGGCCGCGCGCGAGCGGCTGCTCGAAGCGAGGGCGCGCGCCGAATACCTGCGCACCGTCGTCGTGCCGCGCCGGCAGCGGATCCTCAACCTCACACAACTGGAATACAACGCGATGCTGCGCGGCGTCTTCGACGTGATCCGCGCTCGCCAGGGGCTTTCGGACGCCCTGCGCGAGCAGGTGATGGCGACGCGCGATTACTGGCTCGCGCGGACCGAGCTCGACGCCGCGGTGAGCGGCGTGCTCGGGTTCTCGGCGCGGTCCGAGCGGCCGGGCCTTTCCCGGATGGATCTTTCCGAATCGTCCCCGCAGCAGGAGAGCCAAGGACATGACTGAGAAAAAGTGGATGATTTCGAGACGCAACCTGCTCGCTTCCGCCGTGGCCGGAGTGAGCGCCGGAGCTGCCAACCTGCTCCAGCGCAGCCCGCTCCTGGCCGCCGCGGAGCGCCACGCCCTCCCCAAGGGGACGGTCCCGGTGATGACGCCCAACGGCTCTTCCCTGCCCTGGCGCTGGGAGGACGGCTGCAAAACCTTTCATTTGATCGCCGAGCCGGTGGTGCGCGAGTTCGCGCCGGGGTTCCGGGTGAACTGCTGGGGCTACAACGGCGAGACGCCCGGCCCCACGATCGAGGCGGTGGAAGGGGACCGGGTGCGCATCTACGTGGAGAACCGCCTGCCCGAGCCCACCACGGTTCACTGGCACGGCGTGCTCCTGCCGAACGGCATGGACGGCGTTGCCGGGTTGAACCAGCGGCGGATCGAGCCCGGCGAGACCTTCAAATATGAGTTCGTGGTGCGCCAGCACGGCACCCACATGTACCACCCGCACTTCGACGAGATGGTGCAGCAGGCCATGGGCATGATGGGCTTCCTCATCTTCCATCCGAAGAAGCCCACCCGCCGCATCGACCGCGACTTCGCCATCTTCCTGAACGAGTGGTTCATCAAGCCGGGCACCTCGATTCCCGACCCGACGGTGATGCTCGACTTCAACGTCTTCACCTTCAACAGCCGCGTCTTCCCCGGCACCGATCCGCTGCTCGTGCGGCTGGGCGACCGGGTGCGCGTCCGCATCGCCAACATCAGCATGGATTCGCACCCGATCCACATCCACGGCCACACCTTCCGCTGGACGGCCACGGACGGCGGCCCGCTGCCCGAGACGGCGTGGATTCCCGAGACCAGCATCAACGTTCCGCCGGGCACGACCCGCGACGTCGAGTTCGTCGCCGACAACCCCGGCGACTGGGCTCTCCACTGCCACAAGGTGCACCACACGATGAACCAGATGGGGCACAACCTGCCGATCATGACCGGCGTGGATCAATCCGGGGTGACCGAGAAGATCAACGAGCTGGTCCCCGGCTACATGCCGATGGGCGACACCGGCATGGGCGACATGATGGACATGGGCACGCCGCGCAACTCGCTGCTGATGGGAGCGGGAGAGGGGCCGTTCGGCTCGATCTTCATGGGCGGCATGTTCACCATCCTGAAGATCCGCGAGGGGCTGAAGAGCTACGACGAGGACCCGGGCTGGTACGAATACCCCGAGGGAACGCTGGCCTTGCCGGTCGGCGAGCGGCAGGCGGTCGCGCCGTCCCCGTTCATGCCGCGGCGCCCCGGCCGTCCGGCACCGGGCCGCGAGAGGACGTTTGACGCGGTCAAGCCCAGCGGGGGCCACGGGGGCTCCCACCGGAGGTGACCCTCGGGAGAGGCTTTACGCCGCTTGAAAATGGAGACAGAATCGAGGCGGCATGCGGATGGCTCCCTCGCGCTTCGCGGTGACGCTTCTCCTCCTCGCGGCCTGGATGGCCCCGGGGTTGCCGTGGCTCGCCGCGCACGCCGTCTTCCATGATCACGAAACAGCGGACCATGGAGCGGCGGACCACGACATGGCGGTGGAGGCGCTCCTGCACGGCCACGCGCATCCGGACGGGGTGCCCCGCCACGGCCACGAGCTGGTGACGGCGGCTCCGGCCCGGCACGAGTCCGCGCCGGAGCTCCGGGCGGCCGTTCCCGGTCTCCCGCCGGACCCGCTCCCCGCGCCGGCCGTCGCCTGGATGGCTCGGCCGGCCGATCCGCCCGGCGCGGACCCTCCGCCCCTGCTGCACCTCCTCTGTATCCTGCTGATCTGATCCCCGCCTCCTGAGATCCCGGTGCCCTCCGGGCATCGCCGACGTGTGTCTCTCCAAATCGCTTGAAGGAGGCGTTCATGCAACGCGCGCGTTTTGCCGTTCCCGTCCTTTTGCTCTGGGTCCCCGCGGCCCTCGCGGCACAGAGCGGGCCGATCGTGACGGAAGAGGAGCTCCTGGCCGCCGTGGCCGAGAGCCATCCCGCGGTGGCCGCTCTCGCGGGCGAGCGGGGCGTGGCCGCGGCCGAGGTGCTCCGCGCCGGGCTCCTGTCGAACCCCGCCGTCGAGGCCACCGTGGAGGAGCCGGGAGGAGGGCTCCGGGAGACGACCGCCGGGGTGACCTGGACGCCGCCTCTGGACGGCCGCCGGGCTCTGCGGCGCGAGGCGGCGGAGAAGGGGCTCACCGCGGCCGAGAGCCGCCTCGCGGCGGCCCGGCTGCGGCTGCGGCTCGACGTGCGCCAGGCCTTCGCCGAGTGGGCCTTCGCCTGGGAACGGCGGGAGCTTCTCGCCGCGCACCTCGCCCGGGTGGGCGAGCTCGCCGCCCGGGCGCGCGCCCGGGCCGAGGCGGGGGAGATCCCCGGCCTCGCGGCCCGGCGCTTCACTCTGGAGGAGGCGCAGGGCCGGGCCGACCTGGGGCGGGCCGAGGCCCGCCTCGCCGCGGCCCGGGCGGAGGTGGCCTCCTGGTTCCCCGCTCTTCCCG
>DATHUD010000567.1:0-5575 GCA_035462575.1 Thermoanaerobaculia bacterium
AAAGGGGAACCCTTCCGGAATACGGGGGAACGGTCGCCCCCAACGGGGGGAACCGTCCCCCCGAGCGGGTACGAGCCTGCCCCGAACGGGGAGAGGCCCGTACCCGCTCGGGGGAGACCCGTACCCGTTGGGGGCGACGCCCGTACCCACTGGGGGGAGGCGCGTACCCGCTGGGGGCGGCGGTCGTACCCAGTGGGGGGACGCCCGTACCGGTTCGGGGGAAGCGCGTACCCGCTGGGGGGAGGTCCGTACCCGTTGGGGGCGGCGGCTGTACCCACTGGGGGGAGGTCCGTACCCGCTCGTGGGAGGCGCGTACCCAGCGAAGGGGACAGGTCGATGCTCTCGCCAGCAAGCTTCCCCAGGTCGTATCATCTCCGGAGAGGAGGATAAGTTCCGTGGCGGCGATACCCCGATATGGTCGAGACGAGATTGCCCGGCGAGGCGACGAGATCTACGAACGGGAGGTTTTGCCTAACCTCAGGCCTGAAGACCAGGGCAAGTTCGCTCTTCTCGACATCGAGACCGGAGACTATGAAGTCGACCAGGACGAGGTTGCGGCCTCGGACCGGCTCCTCGCCCGGCGGCCGGACGCTCAGGTCTGGGTCCGCCAGGTTGGCTCCCGATATGCCCGCCGCTTCGGGTTCTTCCTCCCGGCCCGTTAGGCCGGACGCGAAATTCTCCACCCGCCCTCGAGGATTGGAACCGTCGCGCACGCGGGACTGCCGTCCCGGGCCGTTCCCGCAATGCGAGCCTCCAGAACGGCATCCCGCGTCGAGAGGATCTGCTCGATCAATTCCCAGGTAATGCTTGTCAGAGGAACTTTCGCTCTTCTCGTCCAGCAGGAGCCCGCCTGACCCGCGAGCGTCCCGGCAATACGGCCCTGCGGCGCGACCGGACGCTCGACGCCGACCGGCTCGCGTGGGCGGACGCCCTGGTGCGCGACGTCCGGCTGGCGGGACTCTGCGCTGACGGAGCGCAATCGGAGCTCGAAGATCCCACGGCCGATGCCTCTTCGAGGGCGGTCGTCACTCAACGAGCGACGGCCACGCGTCCTCGCTCGCCAGTCTCGCACCCACCGCCTCGCCCACGAAGGGCGCCGCCTCCACGGGTCTCGCGCCATAGCCGAACCAGCGGACGAAGTCGGACTCGGTGAGGATCCCGACCACGCGGTTGCCTTCCACGACCGGCAGGCAGCCGATCTTGTTGTCGAAGAGGTTCCGCGCGGCTTCGGCCACGTCCTGCTCGGGGTCGGTGGTCACCACCGGCTGCACCATCACGTTCCGAACCGTCGTGCGCGCGAGCAGCTCGCGTTCGACGTAGTGGGGCAGATCCGCTTGCTCGATGAGCGCGTGCCGAAGCAGATCCCGGTGCGAGACCAATCCGATCAGGCCGCCGTCCCGGTCGACCACGACCAGGTGGCGCAACTGGCCGTCGGACATCAGATCCCATGCCGTCTCGGCGTCCGTATCGGGCAGGACCGTGACCACCTCCCACGTCATCAGGTCTCGAACGCATAATTTTTCCATGACGGTCAGCTCCTTGCGTGATGCTTGTTCCCGGCGCATTCCGATGCGGCTCACTCCATCTCGGGGATCGCCGCTTCTTTCTTGGTCTCCTCGATCTCGGTGAGCGTGGCTTCGGCGAGGAGCAGGACACCTGCCACCGAGGCCCCGTTTTCGAGCGCCACGCGAACCACTTTGGTGGGATCGATGATCCCCGCCTCGACGAGGTCGACGTAGACGCCGCGCGCGGCGTCGAAGCCGACGTTGCCGCTGCCGCCGCGCAGGCGCTCGGCCACCACTCCGCTGTCGGCCCCGGAGTTCGCGGCGATCTGGCGAACCGGGGTCTCCAGAGCGCGGGCGAGAATCCGCAGACCGGTGCGCTCGTCGCCTTCGGCGGTCTCCATCTCCTTGTCGACCGCGGCGACCGCCCGGAGCAGCGCCAGGCCGCCTCCCGGCACGATGCCTTCGGCGACCGCGGCCCGGGTGGCGGCCACCGCGTCGTCGAAAGCCGCCTTGCGGTTTTTCATCTCCGCTTCCGAGGGCGCGCCGACGCGGATCACCGCTACGCCGGCCGAGAGCTTGGCCAGGCGCTCCTGCAGCTTCTCGCGGTCGTAGTCGGAGTCGGTCTCCGCGCTCTGGCGGCGCAGCTCCTCGCAGCGCGCCTCAACCGCCTTGGCATCGCCGGCGCCGCCGATGATGGTGGTGGTGTCCTTGTCGATGACGATGCGGGCGGCTTTGCCTAGGTCGTTGACGCGGACGCTCTTGAGCTCGATCCCCAGGTCTTCGGAGACGAGCCGGCCGCCGGTGAGCACGGCGATGTCCTCCAGGGTCTCGCGCCGGCGCTCGCCGAATCCGGGAGCCTTGACCGCGGCGCAGGGGAGCATGCCGCGCAGCTTGTTCACCACCAGAGTGGCCAGGGCTTCGCTCTCGACGTCCTCCGCCACGATCAGCAAGGGCCGGCCGGTCTTCAGCACCTCCTCGAGGAGCGGCAGCAGGTCCCGCATGACGGAGATCCGCTTGTCATAGAGCAGGAGGAACGCCTCTTCCAGCACGGCCTGCATCTCCTGGGGATCGGTGACGAAGTAGGGCGAGAGATAGCCGCGGTCGAACTGCATGCCTTCGAGCACATCGAGCTCCATCTCCGTCCCTTTGGTCTCCTCGACGGAGATGACGCCTTCATCGCCGATGCGCTCCATGGCGTCGGCCACCATCTCGCCGATGGCCGGATCGTTGTGGGCGGAGATCGTCGCCACCTGCGCCTTCTCCTTGCGGCTCGCCACGGGCCGCGACTGCGCGCGCAGGCTCTCCACCGCGGCCTTGACGCCGCGGTCGATCCCGCGCTTCAGGTCGATGGCGCTCGCGCCGGCGACCACGTTTCTCAGCCCCTCGGAGAACAGGGCGTGGGCGAGGAGAGTCGAGGTGGTGGTCCCATCCCCGACGGTGTCGCCGGTGCGCTCGGCGGCCTCCCGCAACATCCGGGCTCCGAGGTTCTCCTCGGGGTCCTGGAGGTTGACCTCCTTGGCGATGGTCACTCCGTCATCGCAGACGAGGGGCGTGCCCCACTTCTTCTCGATGAGGACCGACTTCGATTTCGGGCCCAGGGTCACCCGCACGGCATCCGCCAGCAGGGTGGCTCCGGCGAGCACTCTCTCTTTGGCCTGGTCACGGAACAGGAGACGGGTATGTGGAGCCATGGTGTTTCCTCCCTGCGCTTTCATTCCCGCGACCGGGGATCTCCGGGTTTGCGGGTGCTCCGCCGGTCGTGGAGGGGCGGGAACCGCGGAG
Source organism: Thermoanaerobaculia bacterium (assembly GCA_035462575.1). Taxonomy (GTDB): domain Bacteria; phylum Acidobacteriota; class Thermoanaerobaculia; order Multivoradales; family UBA5704; genus DATARR01. The sequence goes on from DATHUD010000567.1 coordinate 3,288, forward strand.
CGCGCCTGCGATCCCGTCCCGCCATCGACGCCGGAGGCTACGGCGAAACGGAAATGTGGTTCTGCACCGTCGACACTCCCGGCGCGGCCCAGGCGATCCGGGCGGCCTCGTCCCGCTCCATCCAGGAGTGGACTTTGCCGGAGAGCGTCACCTTGCCGTCCGTCGCATCCACCGTGATCCGGTGGGCGTCCAACTCGGCGTGGCGCTTGAAGGCCTCGCCGATCTCGGCCTTGATCTCACGGACCTTGACCTTGGGTTTGACGTTGATCAGGCTCGTCACTCCGCGCACCCCGATCAGGTCGCGCACCGCATCCATGGCGGCGTCCCTCTGGAAGTTCCAGTCCACGTCGCCATCCAGGGTCACCCAGCCGTCCTCCACCTTCACCTGGATCCGCTCGTCCGGCACTTCGATGTGCCACTGGAGCGCATTGAGCGCGGCCCGGGCGATGTCGGCGTCGGTGCGCCTCGTCGCCGACGGAATCCTCACCTCGATCTCCTCGGCGACGGCCAGGACTCCCCGCACCCTCTTCGCCGCCTTCTCAACGGCCATCTTCTGCGAGTAGCTGTCCACGGTGCCGGTGAGCGTCACTACGCCATCCTTGACCGCTACGCCGATCTCGGCGGCATGGATGCTGGGTTCCCACTTCAGCTCGTTGAGCACGTTCTGTTGCAGCCCGACGTCTCTCATGGCTTGAGCTCCTTCTTGGATCCCCCTTCTTCCTTCTGCACCGCTTACAATTTCGCACCCTCGGGCCCGGCGCGGTAACACCCCCTCAGGTGGGGAGCCGTGCGCCGCCGGGTGGGCGAGAGCCGGTCCCGGGATGCTGCCCGCGATCATGGGTACGGAAACCTTTTCCGGCTGTCCGTGCAGGGCTCAGGCCGCCTCGTGCCCGTACCAGGTGCGGCACTCGGCTTCCCGGCCGCGCACGACCCGGTGGCCGGCGAGCGGGCCGCGGGTTTCGGTGACCACCGTGTGCTGCTCTTCCCGGTGGTGGTCGTCGTAGAAATAGATCACCACCCAGTCGTGGGTCTTGCCCAGCTCGTGGGCGCGGGCGGTGTTCGAGAAGAGGGCCGTGAAGTGCCGGTGGCCGCGCTGGGTGTGGAGCACGGGGAGCCACGCCTTGCGTTCCGGGTTGAAACGCCGCGGAGCGATCACGGGCAGGCGCCCGGCCGCGCCCTTTTCCCGGTACTCGCGGTCCACATCCAAGAGGACGTCGACCGCGGGGATCGCGGGCACCGGCTCCGTCCGGTGGAGGCGCGGGCGGCGGCCCAGCATGGCGGCGAGCGAGGCGCGGACGAGCGCGGCCCGGCGGCGGCCGACGCCCGGCACGGCTTCGAGGCGGCCGTCGTGGGCCGCGATTTCCAGCTCCTCCAGGCGTTCCACGTCGAGCGCATCGTGGATGCGCCGGGCGAGGCAGGGGCCGATCCCCGGGATGGTCTGAAAGAGGCGCACGGGCTCGACGGTCCCGCGGAGCCGGTCGAGCTGGCCCCAGCGGTGGGTGGCGAGCATTTCCCGGATGGCCCCGGCAATGCCGTAGCCGATGTCGGGCAGGGCGGTCAGACCTTCAAAGCCTTCCCGGTCGAGGATCTCGCCGAGATCCCGGTCCAGGTGGATCACCGTGTCGGCGGCGCGGCGGTAGGCGGAGATCCGGAAGGGATTGGCGCTCTGCTGCTCCAGAAGGTCGGCCATCTCGCGGAGGGCGTCGGCGATCTGCGAATTGCGCATGGTCCACGCTCCGGCGGGGGAGAAGAGCCCCCGTCATCCCGATCGTAGAACCGCCGGCCTCCCGGCGCCCCGCCCCATCGCCCGAGCCCGCCCCGTCCCGAGGGGCGGGGCGGGCCCGCGGATAACCTTACGGTTCAGGGTGGCCGCCGGAACCATCTCAATGTCGACACCTGTTCGGGTGGGGCTTCTCGTCCCAGGGAGAGTCAGAATGGAAATCAAGGCCGGAGCTGTCCGGCCCGGGAGGGAAAATCATGGACAACAAAGACGAAAAACCGGTCCAGCAGAAAGTCGAGTTTCAGGCCGCCGCGGAGTGCGGCGTGACCCACAGCGACTGCATCAGCACCTGGAAGGGCACGTGCGACCGGGAGCCCGGCCACTCGGGCTCGCATCACTGCAGCAGTTGCGGGATGGTGTTCTGAGCCCTTACTCGGGGGGGGCGATCCGGGGATTGCGTTGCGGCACGAGTAGAGAGCCGGGCGGCCTCCGCCGCCCGAACCCTCACCCCGGCCCTCTCCCGGCGGCAGGGAGGGGGCTGGGAGAGGGTTGGGGTGAGGGTCTTTCT
>DATHUD010000568.1:0-8260 GCA_035462575.1 Thermoanaerobaculia bacterium
CCCGAGTTGGGGGACCCCTCCCCCGAGCTGGGGGACCCCTCCCCCCTGTCGGGGGACCCCTCCCCCACGATGGGCGGCGGCTGCCCGGTTGGAGAGACCCCTCTCCCCAACCATCGGCTCCTTCGGATGAAGTCTTCGGACGGTTTTCAGGCCGCCTGGCGGGAGAGGAGGCAGAGGGCGTAGCCCTCCAGCTCCTCGGCGCGGTGGGAGGCGGTGTGCTCGGCGAGCACCCGGGCGCGGGCGCGCTGGCCCAGGGCGCGGCGCTCGGGCTCGGGGATGTCCCGCAGGTACTGCAGCACCTCGCCGGCCGTCTTCGCGGTCAGGATCTCCTCGCCGATCTTGAAGAAGGTGCCGAGCCCCGGCCACTCGTCGCTGATGATCGGCGTGGCGCAGGCCGCGGCCTCGAACAGGCGGACGCTCGGGGAGAAGCCGGCCGCGATCATGTCGGCGCGGGTGACGTTCAGGGTGAAGCGCTGCTGGTTGTAGAACCGGGAGTGCTTCTTGGGCGGGAGGTGCTCGGTCCGCTTGACGTTCTTCGGCCAGCGGATCTCCTCGGGGTACTGCGGGCCCGCCACGGTGAACTTCCCCTCCTTGAAGCGGCGCGCGGGCTCGATCAGCAGGCGCTCGAGCGTAGGCTGCCGGTCGTCGCTGTAGGTGCCCATGTAGCCGAGGTCCCAGCGCGGCTCGATCTCCTCGGGCCCGTAGAGGCCCGGGTCGAAGGAGCAGTAGAGAGGGCGGGCCATGGGGGAGCCGAACTGGCGCTCGAGGCGCTTCAGCGTCGGGCCGCCGGTGAAGGAGAGGTAGGCGTGATAGCGCGGGATGAGCTCGGGCGTCAGGTACTCATGGTCGCCCCGGGTGAGCTTGGCGAGGGTCACCGGAGTGTCGATGTCGTAGAAGGCGGTGACGCCGGTCGCGATATCGGTCACCCACCGGCCCACCTCGACCCCTTCCGGCACGTAGGAGCCGACGATGACGCAGTCGGCGCGGCGGATGGCCTGCGCGAAGCGGTCCTGGAGCTCTTCCAGGCTCTTGTAGAGCTCGGTGCGGCCGAAGGGGGGGGCGGGGAGGTCGCGGTTGTCCGCGTACCACGGTTGATCGCGCTCCAGGAAGAGGGTGCGGTGGCCGCGGGCGGCGAGCTCGCGGACGAGCCCGCGGTAGGTGGTCGCGTGGCCGTTGCCCCAGGAGGAGGTGATGGACAGCCCGAGGATGACGATGTCGAGCGGCTCGTGCCTCACGGTAATGCCTCCAGGCCGGCGGTGGAGCGGGCGCCGGCGCCCGTCGGGGAATGGGTCCCCAGAATGGATTCGACCTGCGCCGCGCGGTGGGCGTAGGTGTGCTCGGAAAGGACGCGCCGCAGGGCCGCCTTGCCGATCCGGCGGGCCCGCTCGGGATCGAGGTCCCGGAGCTTCTCCGCGACCTCCTCGCCGCTCGCCGCCACCAGCACCTCCCTCTCGGGCTCCAGGAACAGCTCGATCCCCTCCCAGGCATCGGTGATCAGGCAGGCCCCGGCGCCCGCGGCCTCGAAGACGCGGGTGGCCGGGGAGAAGCCGTAGCGGGCCATGCTCTCGCGGCTGATGTTGAGCACGGCCTGCGGCGTGCAGTTGAACGCGTTGTGATCGCGCGTGTAGACGTGGCCGAGGTCGCGGACGTTTTCCGGCAGGGGCTTGTCCCCCCAGCCGTTGCCGCCCAGGAGGAAGCGCCGCCCGGGGGTGAGCGCCGCAGCTTTCAGGAAGAACTCCTCGACCCGGGCCTCGCGGTCCGGCAGGCGGTTGCCGAGGAAGCCCAGGTCCGCCTCGAAGCGCGGGTCGGGGGGAACGGGGAAGTGGGTCGTGGGGTCGAGCGCGTTGTAGACGGGGATGCACTCTTTGGCGCCGAACCGGCGGTAGGCCCGCACGACGGGGTCGCCGCCCCCGTAGGTAAAGACGAGGTCGTAGCGGGGCACGAGGGGACGGAACGGATCTCTCAGGTCGTGCTCCATGCGGTCGAGCGTCGCGGGGGCGTCCACGTCCCAGAAGATCGCGAGGCTCTCCGGATCGCGCAACTCCAGGACGGCCGCTTCGAGCAGCTCGTCGAACACGCCCACGCCGGACGCCTTGACCAGGATGTCCGCGCCCCGGGCGTCGCCCAGCACGCGGAGGACCCCGTCCTCGGTCGCAGGGTAGACGACGACCCGCGCCCATTCCGGGTCGGCCATGTCGCGGTGCTGTTGCCGCTCGAAGGCGTCGGGCTCGTAGAAGGTGATCCGGTGGCCGCGCTCGGCCATCGCGCGGATGATCCCGCGGTAGTAGGTGGCCGCTCCGTTCCAGTAGGCGGAGACGAGGCTCGATCCGAAGAAGGCGATGTTCAGTCCCGCGCTCATGCCGTTTTGACCTCCGATTGCAAGAGGGCCCCCGAGAGCTCCCGGTCGATCGCCAGGAGCTCGTCCACGCGGTGGGCGCAGGTGTGCCGGTCGAGGACGGTCCGCCGGCCGGAGGCCGCGATCTCGCTCGCGATGTCCGGATCGTGGAGAAGGGCGCGCAGGTGCCGCTTCATGGCGGCGCCGTCCGGGGCGACCAGGTAGTCCCGGCCCGGGTGGAACAGCCCCTCGGCATCGTCCCAGGGGGCACAGACGAGCGGGATGCCGCAGGCCATCGCCTCGAAGGGGCGGATCGTGGGGATGCCCGGCAGCGCCTCGACGTACGGCCGCCGGGGCACGTGCACGGTCACCCGGAAGCGGGCGAAGGCGCGCGGCACCTCGGGGTTGGGAAGCCATCCCGCGTATTCAATGCCTGCGTCCGCCAGGGCCTGCCGGCCCGCCTCGGGGTAGCGCACGCCGTGGACGCACGCTCTGATTTTTCCCGTACCAGCGCCCAATTCCCGGACCGGCCCGATCAGAAACTCGTGGAGCTCGGCCGTGCGCTCGTCGTCCCCCCAGTTGCCGACCCAGACGAGGTCGCCCTCGTTCGGCTCGCCTTCGATGGGATGGAAGACCCGGGTGTCCGCGGCCTCGTGCCACGTCCAGGCCCGCTCCGCCCAGCCGCGCCGGAGGTAGAGGTCGCGGACGACCTCGCCGAAGGCGAGAACGCCGTCGTAGCCCGAGAGGTCGTAGCCCGCCATGGTCTCGGGCGCGGTGACCGAGCGGTGGTGCGTGTCGTGGAAGAGGAGGCGGTAGCGGTCGCCGCTCTTCCGGTCCTCGCCGATCCGGGCCACGAGGGCGTGGTCGTTCCACTCGTGGACGATCACGAGGCCGGCGCCGTCGAGCGCCCGGCCGAGGTCGAGCGCCGCTAAGTCGTAGCGCTCGCTCGTGAGCGCCGGGTAGGCGGCGCGGAAGCCTTCCAGAGCCTTCTCTCCGTGATCCGCGACGAGATTCTGCAGGCTCCAGGCGTCCCGCGGCTCGAAGACCCTCACGTCGTGGCCGCGCGAGACGAGCTCGGTCGCCACGCCGCGCAGGAAGTGCGCGTTGCCGTGGTTCCAGTCCGACAGCAGCGAGTGGACGAAGAAGACGATCCGCATCGGGGTGGCCGAGCCTAGACCGCCACCTGCCGGACGAGCGGGTGCTCGTCCTCGTAGGAGCCGCTCTCGGCGAGGACCTCGCCGTAGGCTTCGAGGTAGCCCTCGACCATCCGCTCCGGGGTGAGCTCGAGCGCCCGGGCGCGGGCCCCGGCGGCGAGCGTGGTCCGGCGGTCCGGGTCCTCGATCAGCCGCAGGAGGGCGCGCTCCAGGGCCTCCGGGTCGTTCGGGGGCACGAAGACGGCGCGGTTCTTCCACGTCTCGCGAAGGCTCGGGATGTCGCCCAGGACCAGCGTGCAGCCGGCGAGGGCGGCTTCGAGCACCGAGAGGCCGAAGGGCTCGTAGCGCGCGGGCAGGCAGTAGATCGAGGCCCGGCCCAGCCAGGCCGCGAGGGCCCGCTGGGAGAGCCGGCCGAGGAGCCGGGTCGAGTGCGGGCGGATCTCGCCGCCGTCCGGATGGTGGCTGTCCCCGGCCACGAACACGGGCCAGGGGAGCGCCGGGGCGATCTTCTCCAGAGCGTCCAGGTTCTTGGCCTCGTCCCAGAGGCGGCCGGCGGCGAAGACCATGGGCTCCTTGCCGCGGGGCGGAAAGAGCTTGGAATCGCGGCCGTTCAGGATGACCCGGGTCTTTCCGAAGGGGCCGTAGTGCCCTTCGAGAGCGGCGAGCATGGCGCCGGTGGGGGCGATCACGAGGTCGGCCGCGGCGAGGCCGGCGGTGACCTCGTCCCGGTAGCGGTCCCACGTCTCGGGGGCGGTCTCGCCCTTCACGGCGTCCCACCAGGAGAGGACGCACGAGTGCCCCACCATCACCTTGGGAGCGCTCCAGGGGAGCGATCCGTGGGAGTAGCCGTTCAGGTGGATCAGGTCCGGGCAGATCCGGCGCTCGAGGCCCAGAAGCCAGTCCCCGGCCCGCTCGACGTCCCGCCAGGGATCGTCCATCCACTCCAGCTTGAAGGTGCTCTCGAAGACCTTGAGGCGAGGGATGCGGTCCGCCTTCTCGCGGTGGAGCTCGGACAACGGTCCGCCCATGGCCGCCAGGGCCACCTCGACGCCGCGCTCTCCGAGGCCGCGGGCGAGCTCCAGGGCGTAGGTCCAGACACCGCCGACCGTGTCCGCGGTCATCAGAACCTTCCGGGGCAAGGGGTACGTCTCGCTCATGCCGGTCACCTTTCTGGCGAACAACTAAGATGCTGCCGTTGGCCTGGAGCTATCCAAATTTCGTGCCGCGGCCGGCGCCCGCCCTGCTTCTTCTACGAAGCGTGCCGGCCGGCCGCCACGAGGGCCTCCGCCATCCCCCGGAATTCAAGGAGCCAGTTGTAAAGGTTGCCGACGCCCTCGCGAACGTTTACACGCGGGCGCCAGCCGGTGGCCTCCTCGAGCTTCCGGGTGTTCGAGACGTAGTAGCGCTGGTCCCCCGTGCGCCAGTTTTCGAAGAAGACCTTGGGCCGCTGTCCGTGGAGGCTGCCGATCAGGTCGATCAGCTCCAGGAGCGAGACCGTGTTGGCGGCGCCTCCGCCCATGTTGAACGCCTGGCCGGCCAGGCGCTCCACGTTCTCTTCGGCGAGCAGGAAGGCGCGCACCAGATCCTCCACGTAGAGGATGTCGCGCACCTGCATGCCGTCGCCGTAGAGGGTGACCGGCCGGCCGTCCAGCGCCCGGATGAGGAAGTGGGCGACCCACCCCTGGTCCTCGGTGCCGAACTGGTGCGGGCCGTAGATGCAGCTCATGCGGAAGACCACGGTTTTGAGGCCGTAGCTCCGGGCGTAGTCCAGCACGGCCTGGTCCGCCGCGCCTTTCGAGCAGCCGTAGGGGCTGTGAAAGTCGAGCCGCCGCTCCTCGCCGAAGCCGCGGGCCCGCAGGGTCTCGTCGCAAGGCTCGTAGCGCTGGCCGCGCAGGCGGAGCTGGACGTCCTCCATGCCGCCGTAGACCTTGTTGGTGGAGGTGAAGAGGACGGGCGGCGGGTTGTCCTGGGCGCGGGCGGCTTCGAGCACGTTCAGGGTCCCCCGGGCGTTGACCTCGAAGTCGTGGATCGGGTCGTCGAGGCTCGTGGTGACCGCCACCTGGGCCGCGAAGTGGAAGACGGCCTCGGCGCCGGCTACGGCCCGCCGCACGGCCACGGGGTCGCGCACGTCGGCCACCTCGATCGAGACGCGGTCGCCGTGGGTGTCGCAGAGCCAGCGGAGGTTCTCCTCGACGCCTGGGCGGGAGAGGTTGTCGAGCAGGCGCACGCGGCGCCCGGAGGAGGCGATCTTGTGCGCCAGGTTGGTGCCGATGAATCCGGAGCCGCCGGTGATCACGACGAACCGGTCCCCCGCGGGGCGGCCCTTGCCGGCCTCGGTGAGCTTCGTTGTGGCCATCTTCGTGCTCATACCGTCAACCCCCGGGCGGCGAGCTCCTCGCGCGCTTCGGCCACGCGGTCGCACGCCACCTGTCCTTCGAGCCAGGTGGCCAGCTCGATCAGTCCCTGCTCCAGCGGCATCTGGGGCTCGTAGCCCAGCGTGCGCCGGGCGAGCGAGATGTCCGCGAAGCAATGCCGTATGTCTCCCATACGATAGTTGCCGGTCACCTCGGGCTCGATGCCCTCGCATCCCAGCACCTCGGCCATGCTCTTCGCGATCTCGCGGACCGTGTACTGCCGGCCGCTTCCGATGTTCAGCACCTGGTCCCTCGCCTCCTCCCGCTCGAGCGCCAGCCGGCAGGCGCGGGCCACGTCCGACACGTGGACGAAGTCGCGCATCTGGTAGCCGTCCTCGAAGATGAGCGGCGGATTGCCGTTCAGGAGGCGCGAGGCGAAGATGGCGAGCACGCCGGTGTACGGGTTCGACAGCGCCTGGCGCGTGCCGTAGACGTTGAAGAAGCGCAACGCCACGGTGGGGATGTCGTAGGCGCGGCCGATCATCAGGCAGAGCCGCTCCTGGTCGTATTTCGAAAGGGCGTAGACGGACGAGAGCGATGGCGTCTTCGTCTCCGGCGTGGGCACCGGCGTGAGGGGGCGGCCCTGGCGGTCCTTCACCTCCCACTCGTGGGCCTTCAGCTGCTCCCGGTCGCGGTCGCATCCTGCCGCGGTGTTGCCGTCGGCATCCCGGTAGAGACCCTCGCCGTAGATGCTCATGCTGGAGGCCACCACCAGCCGGGAGACGGGCTTTTGGGCCAGAGCTTCGAGCAGCACCGCCGTCCCCAGGTTGTTGACGCTGGTGTAGCGCTCGATCTCGTACATGCTCTGGCCGACGCCCACCATGGCCGCGAAATGGAAGACCGAGTCGACGCCGTCGAGCGCCTTCCTTACGGTGTCCGAGTCCCGCACGTCGCCTTCCACCAGATCCACGTCCGGAGAGAGGTAGCCCGGGCGGCCCGTGGCCGATCCGTGCACCTGTTCCGAAAGGTTATCGAGAGCGCGGACCTGATAGCCGTGCTCCAACAATTCGTCCGCCAGATGGGAGCCGATGAAGCCGGCACCTCCGGTGATCAAGACTCTTCCGCTCATTCCGTGTCTCCCGTTGGATGGTTCAAGTTGCGTGCTCCAGTTGTAATGTCCCGATGCATGGGAAAGAGCCGGCGAACGAGGTCCGGCCGGTCGAGAGTGCTGCGAAGAGGGTGAGAGGGCCAGGAGGTCCGGCCTGGGCGCCGGATCGTGTCGAAGGTCTGCCGCGCGGGTCTGTCGTCTCTCGTCGGTACCAAATCGTTCCCCACCCGCTCGCTCCCCGGCCCTGCTTCTACCGGCGAGTCGAGGCCGATCGCTGTCTGGTTCGTCCCTTGACGGGTCGTGTCCGGCCGAAAAGACAGACCTGGACCACGAGCCAAGGAGACCCTTTGCTCCAGTCGCGCCGAACGGGCCACGACGGCGAAAAAACCTCGGAGTACTTCGGATGCTGCTGCGGAGGGTGCGTCTCTCAGAGTTCGGACGGATATCGATCGCACCTGCCAGCCGAGCCACCCGTCGGGATTTTTTAGCAAGCAATAGACATGCCACGAAGATAAGATTGCAGCAAAAGGCGCTTTTTTTGAGGTTTCCGGTCATCTCCGGACGGGATCAGGCCCCGGGCCGGAGCGGGAGGAGGAAGAACCGGGAACGTAAGTACCTGTAGTTCCTACAAACGTTTGAGAAAGAAGATGGACCCCGCCTCGGGGCTGTCAGCCGCGGCGGTGCTCTTCGAGAGCGGCCCGCAGGCGCGCGAGCTCGGCCCCAGCCGCCCGTCGCCCCGGCAGACAGGGGTAGGTTATAGTTGTGGAATGTCGAACGTATCGGTCGAAGAGGACAGGCTCAAGGAGTTGCTCAAGGCGGCTCTCGTCGAGGTTCTCGAAGAGCGCGGGGATCTCGTCCGTGAGTTGGTGGCCGAGGCCGTCGAGGACATGGCCATGGTCCGAGCCCTGGAAGAAGGGGAGCAGTCTCCGAGGATCAGCAGGGAGGATGTCTTCCGTATCCTCGAGCCTGGTGAATGAGAGTCCAATTCAGGCAGATCTTCGCCAGAGACCTCGAGCACATCCGCGACAAGCGCCTCCTCGAGCGAATCCGGGGGGTTGTCGAGTTGGTGGAGCGAGCCGAGAGTCTCGAAGAAGTTCCTCATCTCAAGAAGCTTCAAGGGGGAAGCTACTTCCGCATCCGAGTGGGGGATTACCGGTTGGGACTGGTGGTACAAGGCGGTGAAGTCACCTTTGTAAGAGCCCTTCACCGCAAGGAAGTCTATCGGTACTTTCCCTGAGGGGTTTGCTTCACTTCCATACCTCCGACTTGCTGACTGAAACTCCGCAAACGTCAACGTATTGATCACGTC
>DATHUD010000569.1:0-4032 GCA_035462575.1 Thermoanaerobaculia bacterium
TCACTCCTCTCCCAGGGAGGGCGTGTGGAGTGGAGGGAGAGGAGGGCCGGGGAGGTGAGGTCCCGGGCGGGGGAACGCCCGGGCTCGGGAAAGATTCCTAGTACCCCGCTCTCCCCGCCGTCGAAGCGGACGAGGACACCCGCTCCATCAAACGGTCGATGACGAAGAGGTGCTCGCGCTGCTTGGCGAGGAGGCCGCGGACGAGGGCCTGGCAGTCGGCCGGGAGGTTCTTGTCGTTGAGCGCGTCCTCGTAGTCCTTGAGGCCGTGCTCCTCACCCTCCTTGAGCGCTTTGAGGGCCGCCGTGTCGCCGAACAGCTTGGCCGTGCCCTCGACCGCCTTGGCGAAGGCGCCCCAGGGGCCGGAGCCCTCGGAGGGCTTGCCGCCGTGCTGCTCGATGTGGTGCCAGAGGGCGTCCGCCGCGTCGCGGTGGTCGCGCTGGAGAGCCCGGAGCTCCTCCACGCCGAATGCGTTGTCCTCCCTCATCTTCTCCAGGGCCTGACGGTATGTCTCGATCGCGGACATCTCGCCGCGAAGAAGGCTGTTGAGCTGAGAGATGTCGGTCGTTGTCTGCATGATCGTTTCCTCCTGGGAGTCGACCTTCGTTTCAAGGAATTCGGGGCCTTTCTCCGGCCCCCGGAAGATGGATGTGCAAGCAACATGCCGCTCACTCGACTTAAGAACAAGGTAAACTAGGTCCGACGAAAGTCAGAGACAGCGGTCTGGGGGAGTCCCGAGCCGGGGGGTACGGGGCGAAGCCTGGGCCGAAAGACGAGAAGGTATGGACGAGAAGGGAAACGGCAAGAGGATGTTCGAGCGGCTGACGGAGATTCACCGTGCCGTTGCGGCCGCGCTCGGCTTCGACGAAGTGCTCCGGCTGATCGTGGACCATGCGGCCGAGCTGGTGGATGCCGAGGCCGTCCTCCTGCTGCTCACGGATGACCGGGGAAGCCTGCGCGTCCGCGCGTCCCGGGGAATCCCGGAAGAGGCCGCCCGCGACCTCTCCCTGCCCCGGGAGGAGGCGGTCGTCGACAGGCTGCGCGGGCTCCTGGGCCTCTCTTCGGGGGATGTCCTGACCGCCGTCCCCCTGGTCGTCGACCCTTCGCTCCACGGCATGCTGGTGGCGACGCGCCGCGCTCCGGGAGGGAACTGGGAGACCGAGCGCAGGGCGGAGCTTCTGGAAGCGCTGGCGGACTCCGCCGCCATCGCCCTCGTCCACACGCAGCTCTACGAGAAGATGCGCTCCGCGCGGCTCGAGGCCGAGCGGCGCTCGGTCGCCCTCATGCGGCTCCAGGAGGCGAGCGCCGACCTGCTCCTGCTGGACAGCGAGGTGCCGAGCCACGACCGCCTGATCGAGATCCTCTGCAACGTCACGGGCGCGCCGCGCGGGGTCTCCTGGCTGCTCGACGAGTCGGAGCCGGGCGCTCCCGCCCTGGTCTCCCGGGGCACCTACTCCTTCCGGCGGACGCCGAGGAACGACACCGACCGCCGCATGCAGGAGATCATGCTCCGCATCCCTCTGGCCTCCTCCCATCCGGTGGCGCGCGCGGCGCGGACGATGAGCCTGGTCGCCCTGCCGGATACGCGGATGGACGAGCCCGTGTCCGAGGCCTTGGCCCTCTGGGACCGCACCGGCGTCCGCTCCGTGCTCGCCGTGCCGCTGCGGGCCCGGGGGAAGGTTCTGGGGATCGTGGCGCTCTGCTGGCACGAGGTCGGCCGCTGTTGCGACGAGGCCACGATCCACACCGCCGAGGTGATCGCGAACCAGCTCGCCGCCGTGCTGGACACCGCCTCCCTCGTCGAGGATCTGTCGCGGGCCAGCCGCCTCAAAGACGAGTTCCTGGCGACCCTCTCCCATGAGCTCCGGAACCCCCTGAACGTCATCGTGGGCTACTCCGAGATCCTGTCGCGCAATCCCGAGGCGCAGCAGCTCCCGCTCGTCCGGCAGGCCGCCGAGGTCATCCGCCGCAATGCCATGACCCAGGCCCAGCTCGTCTCGGACCTCCTGGACCTCTCGCGCCTGCAGACGGGCAAGCTCACCATCCACCGCCAGCCGGTCGCTCTCGTCCCGCTCCTGACAGACTCGGTCGAAGGCGTGCGCGGGGACGCGGACGCCAAGGGGATCCGCCTCGAGGTCGAGACGTCCGAAGGGCCTCTGCCGATCGAGGCTGACGCCGTGCGCGTGCGGCAGATCCTCTGGAACCTCCTCCACAACGCCGTCAAGTTCACGCCCGAGGGGGGAAAGGTGACGATCCGCCTGGACCGGGACGGCGGCGAGGCCCGGCTGACGGTCGAGGACACCGGCCAGGGCATGGAGGCCGCCTTCCTGCCCGACGTCTTCGAGATGTTCCGCCAGGCCGAGGCCGGCCTCTCCCGGCGGCACGGGGGCCTGGGGATCGGGCTCTCCCTCGTGCGCCAGCTCGTCGAGCTGCACGGCGGGCGCGTCCGCGCCGAGTCCGAAGGGGCGGGGAGGGGCTCGCGCTTCACCGTCTGGCTGCCCATTCTCTCCTCGCAGGAGGACCGGATCACCGGGACCCGTCCGGTGGCGGGGGCCCTGACCGGCGTGCGCGTCCTCGTGGTGGACGACTCCGAGGACACGGTCTCCATGCTCTCCCACCTCTTGAAGAGCGCGGGGGCCGTGGTCCACGCCGTCTCCTCCGGGGCCGAAGCCCTGCACCGGACCGAGCTCGAAGGCTTCGACGTCATTATTTCCGACCTCTCCATGCCCGGGATGGACGGCTTCGAGCTCCTCCGCGAGCTCAAGAGCCGCCCGAAGACCGCGGGAGTCCCCGTCCTCGCCGTCACCGGCTTCGGGCAGACCGAAGACGTCGAGCGCACCCGCGCCGCCGGCTTCTTCGCCCACTTGGCCAAGCCCGTCCAGCTCGCCCGCCTGGTCGAAGCCGCCCGTGAAGCGATCGAGCAGCCCAGCGCGCGGTAGCGGAGCGGTTGCGCGCGTCGCGCATTGGTGGTACCTTTGGCGTGCTTCGAAAGAACGGCTCAACGCGCCGGAGGGTAAACATGAAAAGAATCCACCTCTCGATTCTCTTGAACCTGGTGGCGATCGCTGCGCCGGCCGCGGTTCTGTTCTACACCTTCGGGGCGGACGCCCGGGTCGATCCGCAGAGCGCCAAGGATCTCCTCTACCTTCTGGGGAGCGCTCTGTTCGCCTTCTGCGTGGGTTTGGCCTCGAACGCTCTGCTCAAGGGCGGGGATTCCCCGGCCGTGTCGCTGATCGAGGGCCTGCTGTCCCGCAGGCCTGGCAAAGAGGCGAAGCCGGAGGCCGTCTAGAACCCTGCCCATGAGGCTCCCCCGCCCGGGGCGGCGGCTGATCCCTTCCATACGCCCAACATGCCGGAAAAGAACGACACCCCAGTGCCGGAGGCCGGCGGCTTGGCCTTGGCCGGGCCCTCGCAAGACATCGTCGTGGCGGAGGCCCTGCGCCAGGAAGGCTCGCAGTTCGATTTCAACGTCCTGCTCGTCCAACTCGTCAAGAAGACCGAGGATCCGAATGCCATCGTTCTCAACTCGGAAAAGATGCTCGCCATCACCCAGAGATACGAAGAGACGAGGGTCGAAAACTTCCGGCGGATGGCCAACGCGATCATCGACGTCAAGAACCGGGACCCCGATGAGCTGGAGAAGCGCAGAAACAACCGGATGCGCAGGTGTCTCAAAGGCATCGTCGGAGGGTGCTCTCTGGTCGGGCTGGGTGGCGGGATCGCGGGAATCCTGGCGGGTGGAAACGTCATCGCCATCGGTGCGCTGCTGACCGCCGGCTGTATCGCGCTGGCGATGGCCGGCCCTCTGGCCACCGGCGAGTCGATGAGCTCCAGCGACGTCGTCCGGATCGTAGGCGCCATGAGGCTGGTGCCCGGAAGGGGCGGCCGCTCCGAAGACAGGAGCCCGTCCCGTTCTGGAAAGAGAAAGCGGACCAAGCCGTCCGGCAAGCTTCCGGAAGCGGAGCCAGGAACATGACCGATCCGCCCTTTGCCCGCCAGGGGCAGGCCGGGCCGTCCATGGGGCGGCTCTCGGGC
>DATHUD010000570.1:0-4781 GCA_035462575.1 Thermoanaerobaculia bacterium
AGCCCCGCGGGCAGTCCGGTGAGGATCGCGGTGAGACCGGGGCCGTGGCTCTCACCGCCGGTGGTCAGATGGAGCCGGCGCATGGGGGGAAGGATAGCTCGAAACTCCTCTCGGAACGGCGGCGGCCTTCGACCTCACCCCAACCCCTCTCCTAAAGGAGAGGGGCTCCGGTTTGTCGGGTTTGCTTTTCTCTCCCTCTCCTTTAGGAGAGGGAGCCGGAGGGTGAGGTCGCAGGCCACAGCAGCCCCCATTTTCATAGCAGGAGGGAGACAGCTTGAATTCGTACTGGGTGGGGGCGCCCTCTCCCGGGGGTGGACGGGAGGCTGGGAGAGGGTCGGGGTGAGGGTTTCGGGGTGGGGGGCTGTCGTCTGACAAAGTAGTAATAACGCCAGGCCCCAAATGGGGAGAGTGAAGGGGGCTTCAGGCGCGCATTCTTGAAGCCGGATTCATCCGGCGCTGCGACGAAATCCTTTTCGGGGAGGTCTCCATGAGGAACGGGGCTTCAAGGAACCGCCGGATGGCCGGCAAGATCGCCCTCGTCGCCGGAGCGGCCTCCGGGATCGGGAGAGCCACGGCGCTCTTGCTGGCCCGCGAGGGCGCCGCTGTCTGCTGCGCGGACATCGATGCCGAAGGCGCCGGCGCCACGGCCGGGATCATCGAAGAAGCAGGGGGCCTCCCCTCCTCCGGCCGGCTCGACGTCACCTCGGAGGAGTCCTGGCGAGCGGCCCTGGAACAGGTCACGAGCCGGTTCGGCCGGCTCGACGTGCTGGTCAACTCCGCCGGAATCTCCTTGGGCCGGCCGGTCACCGAGATGAGCCTCGAGGAGTGGCGCCGGGTGATGGCGGTCAACCTCGAAGGAGTTTTCCTCGGGACGAAGCACGCCATCCTCGCCATGCGGGGGACGCAAGGCGGCAGCATCGTCCACATCTCCTCGGCCTCCGGCCTCAAAGCCGCGCCGGGAGCCAGCGCCTACAGCGCCAGCAAGGCCGCGGTCTCCATGTTCGTGAAAGCGGCGGCCAAAGAGTGCCTCCAGAACGGCGACAAGATCCGCATCAACACGGTCTGCCCGGCGGGCGTGAAGACGCCTCTGTGGCGCAACATGCCCTTCTTCCGCGATCTGGTCGAGAAGACCGGCTCGGAAGAAGCCGCGTTCCGGGAGCTGGCCCAGTCCGACCCGCAGGGCCGTTTCGCGGAGCCGGAAGAGATCGCCCAGGCGGTCCTGTACCTGGCCTCCGACGAATCCCTCTACGTCACCGGAACGGATCTGGTGATCGACGGTGGATATACCGCGTAGGAACAGGGCCGAGGATCGAGACGCTCGCTTGTGGCGCCAGAAGGCGATGCGTGCCAGGTTCTCCTTCAAGACGATCTCGGAGGAAGTCGGGAGGGGGCCGGGCTCAGTCATCCGCAGATTGCTCGGCTTCCCATACTACCTCTGGTAGAGGTCTGTGGACGGCGAGAGACGAACCCCTTGAAGCCATAATCTGCTCATCCTGATACGCCGCAAGCGGCTGAACAGCATCTACCGCCGACGGCGCCAGACCGAGGGTGGCGGGCGTCATGGACGACGGAGTTGAGGGTCCAAGGCGCGTTGGGTCAAGCCTGCGTTCGTCACGCATCGAGTGTACACCTTCGAACCCGCGTTCCGGAAGTCCGCTCTTTGTCGCCGGGTCCAGCGCAAAATCCAGTGGGTCCGGTGAAAAACCCAGTGGGTTTTGCGAAAAACCCGGTGGGTCTGGTGAAAAACCCAGTGGGTTTTGCGAAAAACCCAGTGGGTCCGGCGAAAAACCCAGTGGGTCTGGCACAAAACCCAGTGGGTTCAAGGAGCGAAGGGAGCCGCTCTGGCGTCGAAAAGAGCGTTGCGAAAGCGGAAGGGACGGCTCGCGGTGCGAAACGGCCGCTTCCGAGCTTCTAACTCTACTTTGTCAGATTCCCCCCGCTGGGAGCGCCGGCATCCTTGCCGGCCTTCTTACTTCGTCTTGGGTTGGTGGCGCGCGTACTTGAAGCCGGACACCATCCGGCGCTGCTCTTGTAGCCCCTGCCTTCCTGCCCGGGCGGAAGGCAGGGTCCCGGCCGGCTACCGCCTGGCACCTGCGCAACCCTCCCCGACGAGAAAAAGGGCCGACGAAGTCCCTGGCACCTCGTCCCCCTGGCACCGTCGGAACGAAATCCGTCACCTGCGACGGCGTGACCAAGTCCTGCCCGACGACGACCCAGTGCACCAAGGGGGGAGCCTGGGTCAAGTGCGGCACGACCTACCGGCAGTGCCCGAACACCTGTATGCACTGAGGTTTCTTCGCCCTGCTCTCCTTCCGGCGGAGCGTTCGCCTTGGGACCGTGGGCTCTCGCCGCTTCTCGCGAGAGCCCCACACCGCTTTATCGGCATCTCTCCCGAGTCGATCCTCAAGGCCCGCCGAACGTCTGCGGGGAGGGTGACCTGCCTTTGCTGGCCAAGGAACTGGGAGGCGGGACCGATCATGATCCAGGCGGGCGGCGCACACGCACTTTGTTGGGAGTGGCCACGACAAAGCACCGCTGCCAGGTACTCGCGTCGGGCGTGGAGAGCCAAGCAACGAGATAGTCGGTGATACGCCACTGCTCGGCATCCGGGAGTCTCACCAGCAAGACTCCCGCATGATTGCCCGCGGCGAAACGCCGCGTATCCGAGAAGTCGAGATCCTGGGTGATCAGAAATCGTCCTTCGAGCTGCGCGGCCGTCCATACCTCACTATCGATACGACCGCCCAGCTCTTCCTCGATGACGGTGTCGACATCCTGTCCGAGCGCCGTGAGCCGGACTACGGCCGAGCAGCGATGTTCTCATCCAGCTTGATCTTCATGCGACCTTGGTCACTCGCGGCACAGGGGAAGGTGCTGGCAGATCCTCGCTCGCCGACGCTGCGGCGAACGCGATGACAGCTCGCACATCATCCTCCGTGAGGCTCGGGAACTCGCGCAGGATGACCTCGATCGGCTCCCCATGCGAGAGGTAGCCGAGGATGACGCGAACGAGTACGCGTGTTCCCCGGATAACAGGCTGGCCGCCACAGATGGCTGGATCGCGAACGATGCTCTCGTGGTAGTTCATGGTTGTCTCCTCCTTGCAGGCCCGTCGCCGAAGGCTCCTGAGCCCTCTCGCTCTCCCTATGATAACGCCAGGACCCAAATGGGGAGAGGAGTCTCCCACGTGGGGAGAGTGATGGGGGCTTCAGGCGCGCGTGCTTGAAGCCGGATCCATCCGGCGCTGCTCTTGCAGCCCGCGCGGCGTAGGGGCAGGCGCCCACCCCACCCAGGCATCTTCTCCAGTGGGTTGCTACTCGGCCGTTAGCGCGAATCGTTCTTGCGGAAAACCCGCTCCCGGTGCCACGGCAAATAGGCGCGATGGCCGGGTGCGAGCGCCGTGACGGACTGGGGATTGGCGAGCCCCAGAATGTGTCTCGCGGCCTCTCCGAGCCGGTCCGAGACCACGACGGTGCTGTCGTCAGCCACGGTGATGAAGCCGCAGTCGAAAGCGGCGTCCAGATGCGGGGCTAGCAAGAGACCGTTGAACACGTCGAGTCGTTCGGCGTCGCTGGCGCAGTCTGCCCATGGCTTGATGTGGCTCGCGCGCAGGAGCCCGGGCACGGCAAGGCCGGTGACGGCACAGCGGCCCTCCCAGTATTCGAGGAGCCCTGCGCGGAAGATGCTCTGGCCAACGCGCTGGACCACGACGCGCTCAGCCTCGGTCGAGCGCGGAAGGGTGGCGGTCTGCTTCTCGAAGGTGTAGAGCAGCTCGTGGGGCAGGGTCTTCGAGAGCTGGAAAGCACGCCGGACGAGGCGGTGCAGCGCCGAGAGACTGGTGACCGCTCGCGCCGCTACCGCGCCCGAGGGGAGGGACGAAGTTGCAGTTGTGCCTGTGTCGAGGGCTACAGCGACATTGCTCTGGGAGAGCGCGGCGAGGAACAGCGCCTCTCCGGGTGCCGACAACCAGATTCGCAGCGGGCTCTGTGTGCTCGCGAACGCGAGCCATGCGCCCTCACGAGGCAGCTCGCGATCGAAGCCGTTGTCGACCGCCAGCTTCTCGAGCAAGGTGAGCGTGGCGGCCGACGGCCCAAAGGTCATCGGTGCCTCACTGCTCGCGGGCTGCCAGCCACGCTCGACCCTTCTCGGTGAGCCGGTAGCGCTGGAGCCGGCTCGTCGGGTTGTCAGGAATGGTCCTCTCAATCAGACCGGCCGCAAGCGCGGGCGCCAGGTAAATCTTGCGGAAATGCTCTCGGTGCTTGAGGCCAAGACGCTCCTGGATGTCGCGGCCCGCCATTTCGCCGATGGTCGCGTGCAGGAGGCGCTGAACCTCCGCCGAGAGCTCCTCTTCCGTGCTTTCGACTTGCGCGGTGACTTGCGCGGTGACTTGCGCGGTGACTTGCGCGGTCCCATTCGTCGGGGCTTCTGCCGGCTCGGGCCGCCACAGCGTCTGGACGAAATCGCCGCCCTCCTGCCGGAACCCTGGCGCCGGGAGCCCGGCCTCGCGGCACAGCGCGATCATGTCGAGGATTCCACTCCCCGCCTTCTCGACGTACCGGGCGAGGAACATCGGCTCCGCCAGGAGCGGGTTGCGCGGGATGGAAGCATGGGGCCGCGTGAGCTGCTCGAGGCTGAGGGTGGCGGGAAGCCTGCCGGGGTTCCACACCTCGAGCCGGTCGGCAAAGAGCATCACCTGCACACTGGCGTTGCTCGCGTAGTCGCGGTGGGCGACGGCGTTGACGATCGCTTCGGCGACCGCCTCACGGGGAATCTCGTAGGTC
>DATHUD010000571.1:0-1754 GCA_035462575.1 Thermoanaerobaculia bacterium
GGAGCTCGCCACGGCCCAGGTGGGCATGGCCTTCGAAAACGAGCTCCTGCGCCGGCAGATCTCGCAGGGCAAGGGCTGATTCCGGCCTGCGACCTCACCCTCCGGCTCCCTCTCCTAAAGGAGAGGGAGAGAAAGACAAATCCGACTGATCTGAGCCCCTCTCCTTTAGGAGAGGGGTTGGGGTGAGGTCGAAGGCCGTCCTCGGTCCGAAGCCCCGATCACCATCACGAACTCCCCCTTCAAGGCGGACCGGCTCTTGAGATCCGCGAGGATCTCCGAGAGGCTCCCGCGCAGGACCTCCTCGTGCATCTTCGTGAGCTCCCGGCCGAGCGCGGCGGGACGGTCCCCGAGCTCGGCCAGGGCGTCTTCGAGGCTCGCGAGGAGCCGGTGGGGGGACTCGAACAGGATGAGGGTGTGCCCGAGGCCCGCCCAGCCCTTGTAGAACGTCCGGCGCTTGCCGGACTTGGGCGGCGGGAAGCCCGCGAAGGTGAACGGATAGGGCGGAAGGCCGGAGACGGCCAGGGCGGCCAGAAGGGCCGAGGGGCCGGGGATGGGCTCGATCCGTGTGCCCTGAGCCGCGGCCTCGCGGACGAGGAGGAACCCGGGGTCGGACAAGAGCGGCGTGCCCGCGTCGGACGCGAGGGCGATCGTCTTCCCCTCCTGCAATTCGGCGAGGAGCCGGGGGAGCCGCTGCCGCTCGTTGTGCTCGTGAAGGGAGATCAGGGGTTTCTTGACGCCTAAGTGGGCAAGGAGGCGCCCGGTGTGGCGGGTGTCCTCGCAGGCGACCAGGTCGGCCGATTCGAAGGCGGCGCGGGCGCGGGGCGACAGGTCGTCCAGATTGCCGATGGGGGTCGCGACGACCAGGAGCTTGCCCGCCATGATCGGCTGGATGCTAGCATGCCGCCCCATGAGCAAGAGATCCGCCTGGCTCCTCTTGACCGGCCTCGCCTTGGCCGTCCCGGCCGCGGCCCAGCCCGCCCAGCCCACGGCGCCTCCGAAGAACGTATTGAAAGACCGCGTGCTGGCCGTGGTGGACGAGGATCCCGTCCTCGCCTCGGACGTCGACCGCGTGGTCAAGCTCGGGCTGATGAAGCCGAACGAGGGAGAGCCGGAGCCGGAGTTCCGGCGCCGGGTGGTCAATTCGCTCATCGAGGAGCGGCTGCGCTTCCACGAGATCGACCGCTACGGCTTCGAGCAGGTGCCGGTCGAGGAGATCGAGGAGAACGTGGCCAAGATCCGCGCCCAGTTCCCGGATGAGGCGGCGTTCAAAAAGGCGCTTGAGGACGTGGGGCTCGACTCGAAGGCGCTCCGCCAGCTCGTGGCCCGCCAGCTCCTGGTGCTCGCCTACGTGGACGAGCGCCTGGGAGCCCGCGTCTTCGTGGGGCTCGACGACATCTCGAAGTACTACCGGACCGTGCTGACCCCCGAGATGCAGAAGCGGGGGCAGCCCGTGCCGCTGCTCGACGACGTCCGGGAGGACATCCGCGAGGTCCTGAAGCAGCAGCGGATGAACCAGGAGCTCGCGAAGTGGACGGACGAGCTCCGGGCCGCGGCCGACATCGTCACCTACCCCGACCAAGCCGGGGACAAGCCCCTGCCGCCGGTGGTCAAGAAGATCGAGGCGAAGAAGCCGGGGAGCTAGTTTTACTTTGTCAGACTACAGCCCCCACCCCGAAACCCTCACCCCGACCCTCTCCCAGCCTCCCGTCCACCCCCCGGGGGAGGGCGCCCCCCCCCAGCACGAATTCAAGCTG
>DATHUD010000572.1:0-2613 GCA_035462575.1 Thermoanaerobaculia bacterium
GATGACCTGGGTGTCGCGATCACCAATCCGATCCAGGTAGCGTAGGAAACGGATTTCCGGCGGGTCGGGATAGTGGAGGGCGGGCAAGCCGAGCCATTCGTCTTCGAGAGCGGTGATCCACGCCAGCGCGTTGTACAGAGGTTCCGGCTCTAACTCCCCGGAGGACGTGACGGTCTCCGGGAGCCACCGCAGGCGCGTGGCGAGGCGGAGCCGGCCGGATCGGATGCGCGACGCCGCCTCGGCCGCGAGGTCCATGGATCCGGCACCGGCCAGCGTTGCGGTGACGCGGGCCGCCAGAGGGTCCGTCTCGCGCAACTTGTCCGCGGCCTGATCCAGAGCGGTAAGATCTACCCGCAGCAAGCAGAGACGGCCGGTGAGCTGATACATTAGATCCCGCCAGAGCCGCAGCGCCTCGAGATCGGGAAGGCCGACCAGGGAGGACAGGTAGCTCTCCGCCTGTTCAAAAAGGTTTTTCAGGACCGCGTGGCTGTCGGAGAATTCCGCCAGATAACGGAGCAGGGGCAAGCCGCCGCCGGGGGAGAGGAGAACGTCCTCCGCGCGCCTCTGGAGCTCTTCCGGCAGGCAACGCGCCACCAGCTCGAGATACCGGCGAAGATCGTCCAAGGGGGCCCGGTGCTGCTGCTCGAAAAGCCACCGGCCGATGGCACGGGTGGCGTCTTGCCGGACTTTCTCTGGCATCGGAGATGCGGTGGTGTAGCGCAGCGTCCAGTGAAGCCGCTCCGGCCCTGGAGGAAGTCGCTCAATGGCTTTGCGGGCTGCGGTATCCGGAGCGCCCTCCGGACGGTGTTCCAAGACGGCGACGTGCAAGGCCGCCCGTACGACCGGGTCTTGGATCTCTTGCTCTCTGCTGTCGATCTCCGGATCGCTCAAGATTGCGAACAGGGGTGCCCCGCGGTCGATCAAGGCGACAGACCACGGGAGGGGAGGATTTGCCCGCAAGACTTCCCAGCATTGGCCGGCTTCCTCGGGAGAGGTCCGCGCCCAGGCTGCGAGGATGCTCAGGCGGCAGGCCCACAGAGTTTCCGGTTTCAGGGCGAGCATCGAGAGATTGTCCAGTAGGCGGGCCGCCTCCACGGTCGCCGCCGCATGGCCCAGGGGATCAGGAAGGAATTCTGCCAGAACTTGTTCTTCCTGGAGATTCCGCAGGATGCTCCAACCCCTTTCATCAAGCCCGCCGTTGCGGTGTAGAGCGCCGACTGCAACGCTCATCGCGAGCAGTCCGGGTCTTGGCTCCTGGCCCTCTCGTGGGGGAGGAGTCCCTTCCAGAGAGGAAAGGATGTCCGGGCCCAGGTAGAAACCGATTCGGACAAGGGCCACGGCGCGGGCTTCCGCCTCTTGCGGATCGTCGATCGGTGTTAGCAGGGCCAGGTCGCCGCGTACGAAGCCAAGCAGAGTCTCGCGCTCGGCGTCGTCCGGATCGAGAGAGGCCGCGAGGACGGCCCGTCCAAGGGCTCGCTCGGCCGGATCGGAGATCCGGGCCGCAGCGCCTGAAGCCATCCGCCAATGGCCGTGCCGCGCCAGAGCCGGCAGAAGATCGGGCTCTGCGAGATCGTCGGCCATCCGCCGGAGGTTGATCGCCAGCATACAGTAGCGCAGGAAGCGCTCCCAGTCTCCGGTCTGGAGAACGAGAGGTAGGATGTGTTTCTCGATGTCTTCCGAGCCTCGCAGAAAGCCGCCGGAGCAGGTGGCCTGCTCCGCGAAAAAAGGGTGCTTCTCGATGGATCGGAATAGCTTTTCCGTCGCACCGGCTTTCACCTGAAGCTCGATCCCATGGAGGATGAGGTAGTTGCGCTTCTCGGTCGGAAGGGATGCCAGCAAAGCGGTGTTCGAGATTGACGGTCTCGGGGGAGCCACGGGAAGTGGCGCCGCAGGAGCCTGAAGACGGCGGCGAGTGGCTGCCCAGAGCGGCGCCACGAGCCCACCGCCGGGAGCCCAGGCGGTCACGGCGAGAAAAAGGAGGGAAAGGCGTAGACGAAGAGGGAGGTTGCCGTCAGCCAGTTGTCGCAGAGTGAAAGGGTGCAGAATCCATCGAAGGGAGGCTGCACCCGTCAGGGCGCTGGCGACCGGCGCGAGACCAAGAATGACGAACGTCAAAGGCGATACCCAAGGAGACGAGAGTCCGTAGACGCTGATCCAAGAGCCGGCGTAACCGAGCCCCGTGAAGACAAAGAACCAGGCAATCAGGGGTAACGGGCGGTGATGAACTTTCGCTCTACCAAAACGGAAGGGCATGGCGAGCACGCCGGCGGCCAGCATCCCCGCCAGTCCGATATTCCAGAGGGTTTTGCCAAATTGGCTGATGTCTCCTCCGCCGAGGCTGATTCCGATATAGATTCCGGCCGCTACAGCCAAAGCGCTGAGCACGAGAAGCCAACTCGGCTGATCAGGGGGCGAGTCCGACTCCATCTCGGTGCTCCTCAGCCTGCGAACCGCTCCCCTCCCCACTAGCAGCCCGCCAGCCAGAGCGACCATCAAGGAGCTCCAAAACACCACCACGAGAAAGAGGTTGGCGAGAGACCGTGCGAGAGGACTCTGCCCTGTCAATGTCACCAGGATCGCGGTGAGAAGAGCCATCTCCAGAAAGAGCAGGAA
>DATHUD010000573.1:0-6332 GCA_035462575.1 Thermoanaerobaculia bacterium
GAAAACTCCGCGGGCCACCGGAATCTTCGACGAGGCGTCGGAAAACTCCTCGGGCCGCCGGAATCTTCGACGAGGCGCCGGAAAACTCCGCGGGCCACCGGAATCTTCGACGAGGCGCCGGAAAACTCCGCGGGCCACCGGAATCTTCGATGAGGCGCCGGCAAGCTCTGCGAGCCGTCCCAAGCTTCTGTGAGGCGTCCCAAGGCTCTGTGAGCCGTTCGAAGCTTCTGCGAGGCGTCCCAAGGCTCTGCGAGACGTTCGAAGCTTCTGTGAGGCGCCCTGGGATTCCGCCCGGCTCCCCCACCTTCGGCGTCAACCGTTCGCCCTGCCGCGCTACCTTTGGAAGTAGAGGGCGCGCTCCGGCCCTGACGGCCGGCTCCCGTCGCCCTCGAAAGGAGCGGACCAAATGAGCCGCACACGCCGAGCTTTCGCCGTCTTCCTGCTCGCCCTGGCCGTCGCGCTGCCCTCCGCGGCGATGCCGGCTGCGCGGGGGGCGGCCTCCTGGGAGGGTCTCCTCGCCGGTCTCCGGGCGCGTCTGGCCCCCGTCTTCGAATGGACCGGGAAGAGCCGGTCGAGCATGGACCCGAACGGGGCTCCCGCCGCTTCGGGCGAGGACCCGGCCTCGCCGCAGGCCCAGGACGGCGATTCCCGTTCCAGCATGGACCCGGACGGCTAGCCGCGGCCCCGGCCGGATTCCCCCTTCCGCGGACGCCGGTAACGTGCCGGCGTCTTTTTTGTCTCGCTTTCTCCTTCTTGCGGTACTATACTACTCGGAACGAGGAGACGAAAGCGCATGGCAGAGGAACACGTGTCGCGGGGAGTGATGCAGAGATTCTTCCGGTCGGAGCTGTCGGGGAGGGACTCTCACGAGATTGTGCGCCACCTCATGAAGCGGTGCCCGGCCTGCCTGGCGACCGCGGTCGACGTGGGCGCGGAAGAGGGGTACGTCTATCAGGAGGGGGACTTCCAGAGCGCGCTCTTCCCGCAGGACCCGGAGCGGTACAACGCCGTGTTCCTCCGCCTCCTCGGCTCGGCGGAGGAGGCGGAGATGGAGATCGCCCGGGAGCGCCTGCGGGGCATCGGCCTCTGGCACACGCTCGAGAAGCACGGCCAGCACGCCCGGCTGGAACAGATCCGGGAAGACCCGCGGATGCACGCGTGGGGCCTCTACGACCGGCTGCTCGAAAAATGCCGGGAGAACGGCTTCCGGGCTCCGGCCCTGGCCGCCGACATCGCCCTCCTCGCGCTCGCGGTGGTGGAGATGCTGGACCCGGCCCGCTACGGCGCGGCCCGGCTCGCGGACTTCCGGGCCGGAGCGCTCGGGGCGCTCGGCAACGCCCGGCGGCTCGCCTCCGACTTCGCCGGGGCGAGGAGCGCCTTCCGCGAGGCCGGCGGAGAGCTCGGCCGGGGCACCGGAGACCCGCTCGAAGAGGCGGTCCTGCTCAGCCTGCGCGCCAGCCTGCACAAGGATCTCGGCGAGTTCGAGCGGGCGATGGAGATCCTGGACCAGGCCGCCGCGATCTACCGGGAGGCGAACGAGCCGCACCTGGAGGGCCGGATTCGAATCAAGCAGGCCGCCACGATCGGTTTTACGGACCCCGAAACGGCGGTCAAGCTGGCGCAAAACGGGCTCGCCCTGATCGACGCGCGCCGCGAGCCGCGGCTGGAGATGTGCGGCCGCCACGCTCTGTCGCACTTCTTGAACGATGCCGGCCATTCCCGGGAGGCGCTCGCGATGCTGGAGATCTCCCGGCCCCTCTACGCGCAGTTCGAGGAGCCGTGGACGCGCATCCGCCTGCACTGGCTGGAAGGGAAGCTCGCCCGCAGCCTCGGAGACCTCGCGGAGGCCGAGGAGATCCTGAAGCGGCTGTGGTTCGATTTGCAGGATCCGGCGTCCGCGCACGAGCTGACGCTGGTATCGTTGGACCTCGCGGAGGTCTACGTGGCCCGCGGAAAGCACGAAGAGGCACTGGAGTTGGTGGAAGAGTTCGTCCCTCTCCTTCAAGGGTGGGGAATGCACGCCGAAGGGCTCGCCCTCTGGCTGCTCATGCAGAAGGCTGTCCGGGAGCGCCGGGCGGAATCCGCGCTCTTCCGGCAGATGGCGGAGTACATAAGCCGGGCATGGTACCGCCCGATCCGATCACAGGAAAACTGACGCTTAAAATGGGGGTCGATATGATTGATGGAGCAACCAGGAACTGGCCCGACCTCGAATCTCAGAAATCTGCGCCCGCGGAGCTTCGCCAGGTTGACCAGGAGACCGACCGCGAGCTCGTGGAGATGGATCTGCGCGCCTTGCGGGAAGCGACCGGCCTGACCCAGGAATCGCTGGCGCGACGGATCGAAAGCACCCAGTCCGAGCTGTCGAAGATGGAACGCCGCGAAGATTACCGGATCTCGACGCTCCGGCGGTATGTCCAGGCGCTCGGCGGCAGCATGGAGATCTGGATCGTCATGAAGGGCCAACGGATCAAGCTCGCGGAAAAGTAACGCAACCCGGAAAGCAAGACTTCGATCCGGCGCTTCACTCGTCGCTCGCATCTGCTGGGAAGAAAGCCGGCAGGATGCCGGTGCTCCCAGCAGACCCTCTGCCCGCGCAGGCCAGGAACGGCCTGCGCGGGAGGAATTCCCCCTCAGGGCACCGCGAGCCCCGCCTTACTCCGCATTACGGGAGTGACCGGGCGGAACCCCAGGATCTTGACGTGGGGGCGGCTCATCCCGAACCGCAGCCGCCCCAGGAAGAGACGGCCGGCACGCCGGAGGAAGCCTCTGCTCCCGAGCCGGGCCTTCCGCCCTCCGGACGGTTCCCCGCTGTAATGATCCTGTAAGGTTCGCTCCACCAGACTCAGGGCTCCTGGTCTGACAGGACTTCGCGGCTCGGCCGCCGGGTCCCTTCCTTGGATGTCCCCCGCACCTTCAGCCGGTCAACGCGACCGGAAGACAACCTGCAGTGTCCGTGGAACCTCATCAAGGAGCCTCATCCGTGAAGAAATCTCTCCTCGCGTCCCTCCTGCTCTGTTTTGCGATGTTCGGTGATTCCCCTCTCGCCTCGGCCGAAACCCTGGGCCCGGTTTCGGCGGAGCTGTTCGAGCGTCTGGAAAAAAGTGGGTGGGAGACGGTCTCTCCCGGGGTGATGCAGCGCGCCGTGGAAGGCGACCAGGTCGAAACCCTCGGGTTCGGCGAGGACGGCCTGCGCTTCCGGCTGGAGGAGATGCGGGCGCACCTCGCGTTCCTCCGAAAGGAGCTCGCGCTCTATCCGTCCCGGGAGCTGCGTGCGGCGATCCGGGCCCACCGGGCGGAGATCCTGCGCGTTCAGACGGCCTTGAAGAAGGCGGACGCGGCCGGCGGGCTGGAGCTCGCCAACGAGTCTCTCGTGGCCGCGGGGGCCAACTGCTCGGCCAATTACGACGCCGCCGCGGTCCTCCCTCCCGGCGGGGGCGTCAGCGCCACGTCGAGCGCCTCGTTCACCAACCCTTGCGGCTACACCGGAGAGGTGTACGCCCACGCGTACACCCGGGTCACGACTCCGAACGACGAGGTGATCACCATGACTCGGAGCGATCCGGCTCTCAACACGTCCCGGATCGGCACCAACGTCAGCGCCTCGGCCGCGGCCAACGTCAACGGCGTGCGGGACTGCTACGCGTACGCCTATTCGTCGGTCACGAGCTACGACCTGGGCATCACCCACTCCCAGTCCGCCACCAGCTCGGTCTGCCCCGAGCAGACGCCGTACTACGGAACGCCTTTCGCCGTGCCGGGAAGGATCAACGCCGCGGACTTCGACAACGGGGGCGAGGGGATCGCCTACCACGACTTGACCTCCGGCAACCTCTCGGTCTCGAGCTACCGGAAGAGCGACGTGGACATGTACGGAGAGACCGTGTATCAGCTCCAGGCCGGAGAATGGATCGAGTACACGATCAACGTCGGAACCGCGGGTGTGTACTCCGTGGTCGCCGAGGTGGGCTCGAGCACGTCGGGCGGCTCGTTCCACATCGAGCTGGACGGCGTCAACGCGACCGGTCCCATCGCGGTCCCCAACACCGGAAGCTGGTCGCGCCAGAGCTCGGCCGTCAAGGCCGGGGTGAGCTTCCCGGCCGGCCGCCACGTGCTGCGGCTCGCGGTGGACGCGGGGTTCGACGCCCTCTACTCCCTGCGCATCGTCGTAGTGCGGATGCCGTTCGGCGGGACTCCGAAATCCCTGCCGGGCACCGTCCGCGTGTCGGACTTCGACGAGGGCGGCGAGCAGCTCTCCTATCACGACAACACGGCCGGCTGCGACGGGAGCTGCGGCTACCGCAAGGCGGACGTGGACCGCTGGGACCGGACCGTCTACAAGACCCAACCCGGAGAGTGGATGGAGTACACCGTGAACGTCACCACGGCCGGCACCTACACCCTGTCCGCGCGCGTCGCCGCCGACGCGGGGGGCGGCGTCTTCCACGTGGAATTCGACGGCGTGAACGTGACCGGACCGCTCACCTTCCCCACCACCGGCGGGTGGAACGTGTTCCAGACCATCACCAAGACCGGAGTGAGCCTCTCAGCCGGGAAGAAGGTGATGCGGATCGTGATCGACAGCGACGCAGGCCGGACGGACGCGGGGTCGTTCGACACGATTACCATCCAGCCCTGAGCTCGGCTTATCGGAACCATCGAGGACTGCAAGGACGTCCTTGAAGCCCTTGCAGTCCCTTGTGTCCTTCCGGCACTGAGCTGAACGGCTGGCTGTAATGGTCCTGTAAGGATCGTTCCCACAGAATGAACGATCCCTTCGGATCTTCCCGATCCGACGCGTTCTTTCTCAACCCACGACACGGCCCCACGCACTCTTCAGTTGTCCGGTCCCTGAGACCGGATGGGCTGCAGGAAGTACCTCTCGACGCATCAAGGAGAACATCAATGAAGAAGAGGTCTTTTCTTGGCTCCCTCCTGCTCTGTTTCGCGGCCTTCGGTGATCCACGCCCGGCTTCCGCGGACGATCTGCTCGACCGCCTGCAGAAGGAAGGATGGACATCGGTCGCACCCGGGGTGATGCAGCGCACCCTGGAAGGCGACAAGGTCGAAACTTTCGGATTCGGCGCCGAGGGCCTGCGCTTCCGGCTCGCAGAGCTCCAGGCGCACCTCGCGTTTTTGAGACAGGAATACTCGCTCCATCCCTCCCGCGCGCTGCGCCAGGCGATCCGCGCCCAGCGGGCGGAGGTTCTGCGCACCGAAGCGGCCTTGAGAAAAGTGGACGGGGACGGCCGGCTGGAGTCCTCGCGCGAGGCCCTTCGCAACGAGGCGGGCGCCTGTCCGGTCGATTACGACGCCACGGTCGATGCCTTCCCTCTCACCCAGGGGGTGAGCGCCAACGCGAGCTCTTCGTTCAACAACGATTGCGGTTACAGCGGCGAGGTGTACGCTCACGCCTACGCCAAGGCCACGGCTGCGAACAACACGGTGACGACCCGGACGCTGAGCGATCCGGCGCCCAACACACCCCGGATGGGGGGCAACGTCATGGCCTTCGCCTCGGCCAGCGCCGACGGGGTCAAGGACTGCTATTCGTACGCCTACTCGTCCGTCATCAACTACGATCTCGAAATCATTTACGAAGTCTCCGGCACCAACACCCAGTGCAGCGGGGCCGTGGCCGTCCGCCCGTTCGCGAGCGACGCGCCGTCCAACGTGACGCTGCCCGCCTCTCCCCCGCTCGATCCGAACAGCGCGGCGATCGTCACGAATCTCAACAGCGAATATTGGCACGACGCCATTCTCTACGCTCACGGCGTCTCGGTCTTCGACGCCAGCACCGGGACTCCCCGCGCGATCGTCTGCACGGGGTCCACGGGGCCGTGCGATCTCTCCCAGCAGCCGGTGCCGATCAACGCGAGTTGGAAGCCTTCGAGCGGCAGCACCGCCAAAATGTCGGTCGTCGACTACACGAAACGGAAAATCTACGACTTTCATGGAGTGGTGACCAACCCGGACGGTACGGTGAAGATCAACGCGGACGGCACGGTCACCACGACCTACGGCGGCGTCACCGATCTGGACGGCAGCGGGGCTCCGGGCCTGAACGGCGCGAAGCTGTCCCACCTGTTCGGTCTCGTGCGTGTCTTCGAGATGGAGCGCGCCGCAACCGATCCGGCGAACGCGATCCAGCACGCTCTGGCTTTCGTCAGCAGCTACGTCTGCACCAACTACCGCTATCCCGCCGGCCGGAGCATCGGTTATGCCTCCGGGGCCGGCTGCATTCCGATGGGCGGCCGCGTTTTCCTCGACAGCACCGCGGACTGCTCCACCGTCTCTCCGGCCGCTGACAAGGCGGCCTGCTCCGCGCTCCA
>DATHUD010000574.1:0-3840 GCA_035462575.1 Thermoanaerobaculia bacterium
TTCGGTCCGCCGCGTGGGGCGCGCTCGGCAATGCCCAGCGGGTGGCCGAGGATTTCGAGGGCGCCCGGCGCGCCTTCAACGAGGCGTGGCGAATCCTGGAGGAGGAGGGCTCGAACGATCCTCTGGACCGCGCCGCCCTCCTGAGCCTCGAAGCCTCCTACATCAAGGAGATCGGGGAGTTTGAAACGGCGGAGTCCGCGCTGGAAGAGGCTCTCGAGATCTACCGGAGGATCGGCGACACCCACCTCCAGGGGAAAATCCTGCTCCAGATGGGCGAGATCATCGGACATGTCGCTCCGGAGCGGGGGATCGCGCATCTTCGCAAGGCTCTGGCCCTGGTCGATCGAGCGAGGGAGCCACGGCTCGACCTCTGCGCTCAGCACGCCCTTTCGCAGTTTCTCAGTGACAGCGGCCGGCCCGAGGAGGGCCTTGCCGTGCTCGAGCGGGCCCGTCCTCTTTATCAACAGTTTCGGGACGAGCCGATCCAGCTTCGCCTGCACTGGGTCGAGGGAAAGATCGCGCACCGCCTGGGCGAGCTTCCTCAGGCCGAGAGTATCTTCGGCCGGCTCCGGGAGGAATTCCGCATTCGCGGCCTGAACCAGGAAGTCGTGCTCGTCACGATCGAGCTCGCGCAGGTGCTCATCCGGCAGGGAGAGCCCGCGCGCGCGGCGCAGCTCGCGGCGGAGTCGTACGCGGTCATGAGGAGCTGGGGGCTGCACAACGACGCTCTCGCGGCCTGGCTGGTGTTCCAGGACGCCCTGTCCTACGGGAGGTCACTGGGCGATCTCTTCGAGCGCCTCGGGGAGTACTACCGCCGCCACTGGTTCACTCCCGCAAGGTTCGATCCGGACCGGTCGTGACCCGGAATCTGCTCTAGACCCACTGGGTTCTGCGCCAGACCCACTGGAAATTGCGCCAAACCCAGTGGGTTTTTCGCAAAACCCACTGGGTTTTTCGCCAGACCCACTGGGTTTTTCGCGAAACCCACTGGAAATTGCGCCAGACCCACTGGGTTTTGTGCCAGATGCACTGGGTTTTGCGCCGGACCTACGCGATCCGGAAGCGCGGCTCGGCGATGCGCTCGCTGCGGCAGCGGGGGCAGCGGCTGGGAGCGTGGAAGCGGCGGGGGGCGCGGTCTTCGAAGACGAAGCCGCAGGCGAGGCAACAGGCGGGCTCGGTGCGCAGGCGCTCGGGCCCGCGCTTCAGGCTCTTGTCCAGGTGGCGGAGATCCTCTTCGAGGACGCGGGCGGGCACCTCGAGCTCCCGCCTCAGCTCGTCGAAAGAGCGCTCGCCCTCGCGCAGGAGCCCGGCGATCCGCTGCCGGGAGGTGGTGGCGGGGACCTCCGGATCGTCCTCCACCTACTTCCTCCGGTTGGCGGCCAGGATGCGCTTCCTCAGGCGGAAGGAGGCGGGGGTGACCTCCACGAGCTCGTCCTCCTTGATGAACTCGAGCGCCTGTTCGAGGTTCATCAGGCGCGGCGGCACGAGGCGGATCATGTCGTCCGACCCAGAAGCCCGCATGTTGGTGAGCTTCTTCTCCTTGGTGATGTTGACGTCCAGGTCGTTCGGCCGGGCGTTCTCCCCCACCACCATTCCCTCGTACACCTCGTCGCCGGGGGAGATGAACAGCTCGCCGCGCGGCTGGAGACCCTCGATGGCGTAGCCCGTGGCCCGGCCGGTGCGGTCCGCCACCAGAGCCCCGTTCATGCGGTGGGCGATGTCGCCCTGCCAGACGTCCCAGCCGTCGAACAGGTGATTCAGGATTCCCGTGCCGCGGGTGTCGGTCAGGAACTCCGAGCGGAACCCGATGAGCCCCCGGGAAGGGACGCGGAACTCCATCCGCACGCGCCCCGAGCCGTGGTTGATCATCTTCATCATCCGTCCCTTCCGGATCCCCATCTGCTGGGTGACGACGCCGATGAACTCTTCGGGGCAGTCGATCACCAGCATCTCCATGGGCTCGTGGAGGACGTCGTTGATCCGGCGGGTGATGACCTCGGGCTTGCCCACCGAGAGCTCATAGCCCTCGCGGCGCATCATCTCGATCAGGATCGCGAGTTGGAGCTCGCCGCGCCCCGAGACCTGGAACGCCTCGGGCGTGTCGGTCGGCTCCAAGCGGATCGAGACGTTCGAGAGGATCTCCTTCTCCAGCCGCTCTTTCAGCTTGCGCGAGGTCACGTGCTTGCCCTCGCGGCCGGAAAACGGAGAGTCGTTGACCGAGAAGATCATCGAGATCGTGGGCTCGTCCACCAGGATCGGCGGCAGCGCCACCGGGTTCTCCCGGTCCGAGATCGTCTCGCCGATGTTGACCACGTCGATCCCGGAGAGCGCCACGATGTCCCCGGGCCCGGCCTCGGGGATCTCGATCCTCCGCAGGCCCTCGTAGCCGTAGAGCAGCGAGACGCGGGCGGACGAGACGGTCCCGTCGCGATGGCAGACCGACACGTCCTGGGCCTTCTTCACCCCGCCGTTGAAGATCCGGCCGATGGCGAGCCGTCCCACGTAGTCGTCGTAGTCGAGGTTGGTCAGGAGGAGCTGGAGGGGCATCTCGGGGTCGAAGCGCGGCGGCGGCACCGAGCGCACGATCTCCTCGAAGAGCGGCTCGAGCGTCGTGTCCGGCCCATCCGCCTCCAGGCGGCAGCGGCCCGCCCGGGCGTTGCAGTAGAGCACCGGAAAATCGAGCTGCTCTTCGGTCGCGTCGAGATCGATGAAAAGGTCGTAGACCTCGTTCAGCACCTCGGCCGCCCGGGCGTCCGGGCGGTCGATCTTGTTGATCACGACGATCGGCGGCAGGCCGGTCTCCAGAGCCTTCCTCAGCACGAAGCGGGTCTGCGGCAGCGGGCCCTCGCTCGCGTCGACCAGGAGCATCACGCCGTCGACCATCTTGAGCGTCCGCTCCACTTCGCCGCCAAAGTCCGCGTGGCCCGGAGTGTCCACGATGTTGATCCGTGTCCCGCGGTAGACGATCGCCATGTTCTTGGCCATGATGGTGATCCCCTTCTCCCGCTCCAGGTCGATCGAGTCCATGACACGCTCGACCACGTGCTCGTTCTCGCGGAAGATGCCGCTCTGCCAGAGCATCGCGTCCACCAGGGTCGTCTTGCCATGGTCCACGTGGGCGATGATGGCAAGGTTACGGATATCGTCTCTCGTCTGCTCGGTCACGGCGAATCTCTCTTCCCGGAATTTGAAGCTGTGGGGATTGTAAGAACGGGCGCCGGGGTCCGGCGGGGGCGGGAGAATATCACAGGACGCCCGGACCCTCCCAACGGTCTGCCGCGAAGCGGCATTCCCGCAGGGGAAGCGCGGAGGATCGGGGCGACCGCGTCGCCCCGGTGGTCACCTCCTGTTTTCAGGCACCTCCTGTTTTCAGGCGCTTTCGGCCGCGTCGAGCTTTTTCATCGCCTTCAAGGCCTTGCGGACGGTCTCCACCTCCCGGGGCTCGAAGTAGGCGTGCTCGCACCGGGTGCACACCCAAGCGGGCACCGACTCCCAGGCCAGGCGGTAGCCGTCGCGCTCCACCCGCACCGGCGCGGTCCCTTTCTGGACCGGGCCCTGGCACCGCAGGCAGCGCATGGGCAGCACCTCGGGCGCGGGACGGATGCGTGTCATCTGCCCCAGCGGCAAGGTCTCGTCGAGGTCGAGAGCGGGACGGACCTCGCGGGGACCGGGGCGGAGGGAGTTGCCCGGGGCTGGAATCAAAGAAGGGAACCTCGATGGAACCTTCAACAGCAGCATGGATGTCTCCTTCCGGCAGATACAGCGTCCTAGAGACATTGCAATATCCTTGCCTATTGCGGGCCGAATCCGGAACGGCGATGGCCTGCGACCTCACCCCAA
>DATHUD010000575.1:0-7581 GCA_035462575.1 Thermoanaerobaculia bacterium
ACGCAGCGCCTGCCGCGCCTGATCGGCGTGCCGGACGCCCTGGACCTCATCCTCACCGGCAAGCAGGTGGACGCCAAAAAGGCGAAGCGCCTGGGCCTGGTGGACGAGACCTGCCACCCGGCCGACCTGCGGACGGCGGCCGAGCAGCTCCTCCGGGGCGGCCGGGAAAAGAAAAAGGCTCGTCCCCAGCCTTTCGCGTCCCGGGCGGGCGATTTCCTCTCGAAGACGCCGCTCGGCGGCCGATTCGTGTGGGACAAGGCCCGGGCCGGGGTGATGGAGAAGACCGGCGGCCACTACCCGGCGCCTCTCGTGGCGATCGACGTCGTCCGCGAAGGGGGCAAGCTGCCGCTGCGCCGCGCTCTGGACCTCGAGGCCGGCGCGTTTTCAGAGCTCGTCGTCTCCGAGACCGCGAAGAACCTGATCTCGATCTTCTTCGCCAAGAACGAGGTCGAGGCCCGGGCCGGCAAGATCGCCAAGGCGGCGCGCCCGGTGACCCGGGTGGGAGTCCTCGGCGCCGGGTTCATGGGCGCGGGGATCGCCCAGGTGCTCGCGCAGAAGGGGGTTCCGATCGTCTTGAAAGACCGCGACCTCGCGGCCGTGGGGCGAGGCTACGGCTTCTGCCAGCAGCAGTTCCGCGAGCGGGTCAAGCGCCGCCGGGCGACCGACGCCGAGGCTAAGCAGGCGATGGGCCGGATCCTGCCGACGGCGGACTATGACGACCTCAAACGGATCGACTTCGTGGTCGAGGCGGTGTTCGAGGATCTGGCGGTCAAGCACGCGGTGATCCGCGAGACCGAGGCGATCGCCCCCGAGGGGCTGATCTTCGCCTCGAACACCTCGGCGATCCCCATTTCCCAGCTCGCCCAGGCGAGCCGCCGGCCGGAAAACGTCGTGGGCATGCACTTCTTCAGCCCCGTGGCCAAGATGCCGCTCCTCGAGATCATCCGCCACCCCGGCACCTCGGCGGAGACTCTGGCGACCACGGTCGAGGTCGGGAGGAAGATGGGCAAGACCGTGATCGTGGTGGGAGACGGCCCCGGCTTCTTCACCTCCCGCGTGCTCGGCACCATGCTGAACGAGGCCGCCTGGATGCTCGTCGAAGGCGTCACCATCGAGCAGGCCGACCGCGCCATGACCCGGTGGGGCTGGCCCGTGGGCCCGTTCGCGCTGCTCGACGAGGTGGGGCTCGACGTAGCCCGGCACGCGGGCGGGGTCGTGCGCGCCGCTCTGGGCGAGCGCCTGGCCGCGCCGCCCATCTTCGAGAGCATGATCGACGACGGCCGCCTGGGCCGGAAGGCGAAGAAGGGCTTCTACCTCTACGAGGAGAAGGGCAAGCGGGTGGACGAGACGATCTACCGCCTCCTCGACTGGCACGCGACTCCGCACACCGACGAGGAGATCGTCGAGCGCTGCTGGCTCCAGATGCTGAACGAGACCGCCCGCTGCATGGAGGAGGGGATCATCGAGAACCCCGCGGACGTGGACATCGGCGTGATCTTCGGCTTCGGCTTCCCGCCGTTCCGCGGTGGCCTCCTGCGCGAGGCGGACCGCCACGGCCTCCGCTCTGTCGTCGACAAGCTCGAAGGGTACGCCGCCCAGCACGGCCCTCGCCTCGCCCCCGCGGACCTGCTGCGGGACATGGCGAGCCGCGGCGCCACGTTCTGCAAGACCTGACGTTGTCGAAAACCCCCAGAAAAGGCGATGGGGACCGTTTTACCGGTCCCCTCGGATCTGGCACGCGGCCTACGGCCGCCGCGTCAAGGCAGGTTGGTGCCGCGGGGCGAGACTTCCGCCGTGGGGTTCCCTTTGAACCGGTAGCGGACGCTCACCGGTGGATCCCCGGAAGGACTCGGCCTAGACTGCGGCCTCGAGGAGGAACTATACACGGATGAGCATGTTTATGGAAGAGCAGTTCTGAGGATTCGAGAGTTGCCCCGCAGGCCTTACCTGTCCCCCCTACCGCACCAGGAGACATCAAACACGGAGTCGGCATTGGCCCATTCTGCTAGAATTTAGATCCCTTACCAAGAAAATTAGCCTCCAGGGAGGAATGGGAATGGGGTCCAGGAGCAGACGGAGGAAGACATGACGACGAACCTTGCCGTGGTGGAAGCGGTCGAGGCGAACCTCACCTTGTCACGGCGCTTCAAGGTTCGCTTCCCTCAGGCCGAAGCCCTGGAAGCGGCGCAGGCGCTCGAGACCCCGGGAGCCGAAGCGAGGGTGGTCAACCTCAAAAGGCAATTCCTCAGCGTGCAGGTGCCTTTCCAGGTCCGAGGCCGAGCGGCGGCGGAGCGGCAGTTCGATTCCTCCCTCCGAGCGTACGAAGAAGAGTTCGGAGGACTCGTCGTCGAAGACTATCGCTACGACCTCGAGAAAGACGGCCCCGGCCTGAACGGTGTCCAAGGGCCATCCTTGGAGGATGTCCTTGACTTGATCCGGGCCGTCCCAGCCTGGGACCTGAGTCGCGGGGACGGGGTCACAATCGCCGTCGTCGACACAGGCATCAACGGAGATCGTCCGGAGTTCCCCGAGAGCAAGCGGCAGGGTGCATGGCAGCCGCTCGGGGATACTCCATGGACCGACTGGGAAGGGCACGGCACCATGTGTGCCTGCATTGCTGCGGGAACCAAGGCTGAGGGAGGAGCCTTCAATGGAGTGGCTCCCGAGGCAGGGCTGATTGCCTGTCGCACCCATTTCTATGATTCCGAGCTTGCGACTGCCTACGATTACTTGATCGAGAGAGTTGAACAGGACGCTCTTCAGATCGTAGCGACAAACAGCTTCGGGGTGCGTCGTGGCACAGCTCCGCCGGAACCGGTCGCCAGCGACTTTCTTCCGGCTCTCGATGAAGCAATTCAGAAGGGCATTCGGGTCGTCTTCTCAGCGGGAAACAACCACCATCTGGCGAGCGGCAAACCCTCCGAGTGCCACCCTACGACCATCTGGCAGCACAAATCCCAGGCGAATTTGATGACTGTGGCCACTTGCAAGCTCGACGGCTCCATGTGGTTCTACTCCAGCCGTGGACCGGGCCACAAATTCGGAGCCCCGGGAACCAATCACAAGCCCGATGTGACGGCCCCCACCCCGGAAGGCGGACGAATTGTCTACGGAGACCAGATCCAAGCTCTGCCGAACGGATGGGGTACGAGTGGAGCCTGTCCTCAGGTAGCCGGCCTGGCAGCCCTGCTCTTGGCCAAGGCGCCAGCCTTGAGCCGAGAGGAGCTTTTCAACGTGATCCGGAACACCGCCGTCGACCTTGGACACGGTCGGGACTGCCAGGGGGCCGGCAGGATCGACTGCCTGGAAGCCCTGCTGGCGGTATAGCCCATCGAGGCTGCTATGATGCAGTTATGAGGTATAAGGTCAAGGCGAAAGACGATTTTGCCTACCGGGATATCCTGTCGGCCCTGGAGGGTCGAGTCCCGATCTTCGTCGCATCCGAGAAGCGGCGTCTGCTTTCGACCGGAGACCTTCCGGACGATTGCCGGCAAGAGATCGTATCCAGAGGAGGTCAGGTCAGCCCGGACTTCCAGTACGATCCCGAGCTGAAGAGCTGATTTTCGATGGCCGCGGTGCGACCCGGCCCCGTCTGATACATTCCTTCCCATGAGGACGCGCGCCGCCGCCTGGGTGCAAAAGATCCGGGGCTGGACCCGCTTCCTCGATTTCACGCTCGCCCGCCGGTTCGGACTCGCCACGCGCGAGGACCGCGTCTTCTTCTTCCTCATCGCGCTCGTCGGCGTGGTCGCCGGCCTTTTAGGCGTCGCGGTCCACTGGCTGATCGACATCCTCCAGGCGTTCCTCTGGCAATCTCCCGACGGGCTCGTCGGGGCCGCCCGCAAGGCCCCCCGGTGGCTCGTGGTCGCGGCTCCGGCGTTCGGCGGGGTGCTCATCGGGCTGATCACCTGGTTCATGCGCCAGCCGGTCGGCGGCGGAGGGATGTCGGCGCTGATCGAGGCGGTGGCCCTCTCGGGCGGGAAGATCCCTCCCAAGCCGGTGCTGGCCAACGCGCTCGCCGCGGTCGCCACCGTGGGCAGCGGCGGCTCGCTGGGGCGGGAGGGCCCGCTCATCCGGCTCGGCGCCATGATCTCGTCCTGGGTGGGCGGGCGCCTGGGCGTGGGGCCGCACCGCTTGAAGATCCTGATCGGGTGCGGTGCCGCGGCCGGCCTCGCCTCGGCCTACAACGTGCCGATCGGCGGCGCGCTCTTCGCCATGGAGGTGATCCTCGGCAACTTCGCCCTGGAGATCTTCGGGCCGATCGTCGTCTCCTCCGTCATCTCGACGCTCATCTCCCGCACCTTCGCCGGCAACACGCCGCTCTACTCCGCGCCCGGCTACGCGCTCTCGTCGGGGTGGGAGATCCTCCTCTACGCCGGGCTGGGCGTGGTGGGCGCCTTCGTCTCCGTGGCGTTCGTCTTCGGGATCCGGGTGGGGCGGCGGAGCTTCAAGGGCCTGCGCTTCCTGCCCGATCCTCTGAAGCCGGTGCTGGGGATGACCCTCCTCGGCGTCATGGCCCTCTGGGTGCCGCAGATCCTGGGCGGCGGTCACGACACGATCAACCTGGCGCTCGCCGGCGAGCTCAAGCTCCCCGCCCGCCTCGCGCTCCCCGAGCAGTTCACCATCCTGATGCTCCTGGGGCTCGCGGCGGCCAAGCTGATCGCCACCGGGCTCACCACGGGGAGCGGTGGCGCGGGCGGGCTCTTCACCCCGTCGCTCTTCGTCGGCGCCCTGGTGGGCGGAGCCTACGGCATCTGGATGCACTCGCTCTGGCCGGAGGTCGCCTCGCCGTACGGCGCCTACGCCGCGGTGGGGATGGCGGCCGTCATGGCGGGGACGAGCCACGCGCCGATCAGCTCGATCCTCATCCTCTTCGAGTTCACCGGCAACTACGACCTGATCCTGCCGCTCATGGTCGCCTCGATCACCGCGAGCCTGCTCGCCCGGAGGCTCAGGCGTTACTCGATCTACACCGAGCCGCTCAAGAACCGTGGCATCGAGCTCCCCTGGCGGATGGAGGAGGCGGTGCTCGCGGGGCTCAAAGCCGAGGACCTCTCCCGCCCCGATCCGCAGATCCTCCGGCCGGGGGACCACTACTCGACCGTGGTCGAGAAGTTCTTCGCCACCCACCGCCAGCGCCTCTTCGTGGTGGGGGCGGACGGGAAGCTCCTGGGAGCGGTGTCGCTCCACGACATCAAGAACACCCTGGACCACCCGGAGATGTTGACCGCCGTCGTGGCGCACGACCTCATGGTGCCGGTGGACCGCAAGATCGACAAGAGCGAACGCCTCCACCGCGCGACCGAGTACTTCGCGACCAGCGACTTCGAGCGGCTGCCCGTGGTGGAGGACGGGGACCGTTTCCTGGGCTTCCTCGCCAAGCGCGACCTCCTGGCCGTCTACGCCCAGGAGGTGCTGGGCCGGCCGGCCCTCCTCGCCACCTTCGTCTCCAGCCAGGCCTCGCAGCCGAGCCGCCAGTACGTGGAGATCCCCCCCGACTTCGCGCTCCGCCTCGTGCCGGTCCCGCCCGGCCTCGCGGGCAAGACCCTGGCCGAGGCGCGGCTCCCCCAGGCCATCGGCGCCCGCGTGATCGAAATCCGCCGCCAGGGGCAGAAGGGAGAGGAGCTGGTGATCCCGCTGGGAGAGACCGTCCTCGAGGCCAGCGACCTCCTCCTCCTGCTCGGCCCCACGGCCAGGCTGGACGCCCTGCTCGCCGGCACGCCTCCGGCGGGCAACGAGGCGCTCGCCACCCACCAGCAGCAGATCGGCTGACCCCACGCATGGCAGACGACTGGAGGAAGCCGGTCTCGGCCGAGGAGCGGCGCCTCCTCATGGCGCGCCTCTCCGCCCCGGCGGGCCTCTGCGCCTCCTGTGAGCACCTGCGCATCCTCGCCTCGCCCCGGAGCGTCTTCGTGCGCTGCGGCCTCGCCGACACGGACCCGCGCTTCCCGCGCTACCCCGCGCTCCCCGTGATCGCCTGCCCGGGATACCTCCCCCACCCTTCCGGGTAGGTCTTCGCACCGCCCACCCGGAAGCGGAAGACTCTCCTCCGGGTCGGCGCCTCCGGGAAACCCGGGCCGCTACAGTGGCGCCATGAGCTTCCCCCGCACCCTCACCACCTGCCTCATCCTCCTTGCTCTGGTGGTGAGCTTGCCGGGGTGGCTCTGCGCCGGCTGCGAGGCGTGCACCTCGAAGCCGGCGCCCGCCGTTTCCGGCTGCCATGAGGACGGCAAGGCCCCGGTCGCGATCACGACCCGGATCGGCTGCTGCGGGCACGCGGAAATCGCGACGCCCGTGGCCGTGCCCCGGGCCGCCGCGGCGCCGGTCAGCCCCGCCGTTCCCGCGGCCCTGCCGGCCCTCCCCGTCCGCCCCATGGATCTCCGTGCCGCGGCGTTCCACACCCCCGGGGAGCCTCCGGCGCTCCACGAGGGGGTGGGCCTCTACACCCTCCACGCCGCGTTCCTGATCTAGACCCTCCTTCCGGATTCCGTGCCCCGCCGCGGCCTGCCGCGGTCCACGCAATCTCTGTCTGGAAGGAGCCTGGTCATGCCCCGTTGTTGGATTTCTCTGCTCCTGCTGGCTGCCGCCGTCCCGGCCGTGGCAACGCCTCCGGCGCCCCCGGTCGAGGAGCTGGTGGGCAACGCCCTCGAGCGCTCGCCCGCGCTCGCCGCCCGCCGGGCCGCCGTGGCCGCGTCCCGGGAGATGGAAGGCCCGGCCCGCGCCCTCCCCGACCCCATGGTCGAGGCCATGATCCAGAACGCCGACTTCCCCGAGTGGACGGTGGGCACGATGGACATGT
Source organism: Thermoanaerobaculia bacterium (assembly GCA_035462575.1). Classification (GTDB taxonomy): domain Bacteria; phylum Acidobacteriota; class Thermoanaerobaculia; order Multivoradales; family UBA5704; genus DATARR01. The sequence goes on from DATHUD010000575.1 coordinate 6,800, forward strand.
CCATGGCCGGCATCGAGGTGAGCCAGGACCTCCTCTACCCCGGAAAGCGCCGCGCCCGCTTCGCGGCGGCCCAGGCCGACACCGCCGTCCGCGCCGCCGAGCTCGCCGTAGAAGAGCGGCGCGTCGCGGCCGAGGTCCGCCTGCTCTACGCGAAGCTCTACGCCGTCGACCGCGAGCGGCAGTCGCTCGCCGCCGCGGCCGAGCTGGTCGACATGCTGCAGACGACCGCCTCGACCCGCTACGCGACGGGGGGAAGCGAGCAGGAGGCGCTCTTGAAGGCCCAGCTCCGGGTGAGCCGCCTGGGCGAGCAGATCGACGACCTGGAGGCCGAGCGGGCCGGGAGGGTCGCCGAGCTCAACCGCTGGCTCGACCGCCCGGGCGACGCCCTCCTGGGCGATGTGGCCGCGCTGCCACCGGTCTCCGCCCCCGGGGCCGGCTGGGAGCGCGCCGCGGCCGAAGCCTCCCCCGACGTGACCCGAGCCCGCGCCGCCGTGGCCGCCGCACAAGAGCGCCTCGCCCTGGCGCGGCTCGAGACGAAACCCAACCTCATCCCCTCGGCCGGCCTCGCCACCCGCGGCTCCCTGGGCAGCGTCCTCACACTCCGCTTCGGCGTCGAGCTTCCCGCCTGGAAGAAGAACAAACAGGCGGGGATGATCCGCGCCGCCGAGGCTGAGCTGGAGATGGCCCGGCGCGAGCTCGACGACGCTCTCGCCCAAGCCCAAGCGGAGGCGACCCGCCTCACCGTCCGCTTCCGTCTCGCGGAGCGCCAGATCGTCCGCTTC
>DATHUD010000576.1:0-6598 GCA_035462575.1 Thermoanaerobaculia bacterium
CTCCTCATAGAATCCTTTCCTGGCTCCAGGCGGCGTCGGCCTGCGACCTCACCCCAACCCCTCTCCGAAAGGAGAGGGGCTATGGTTTGTCTGGATTTGTTTTTCTCTCCCTCTCCGTTAGGAGAGGGAGCCGGAGGGTGAGGTCGCAGGCCGGGAAGGCCCGTTTCAGTGCGCCGCCACCACCACCGAGCTCATCCCGATCACCGCCAGCTCGCGGCGGAGCGACTCGGCCTTGTCCCGGTTGTCGAAGGCGCCGACCTGCACGCGGTTCCAGGTGCCGTCCGACTGCACGACGGTCTCCGGATAGACCCGCGCCAGCTCTTCCTGGTAGGCGATCGCCCGCTCGCGCTCGCTGAAGGCGGCGACCTGGACGGTGAAGCGGGAGGGGGAGGGGCTCTCCCCGTTGCGGGCCGGATAGATCTCGACGAAGGCCGTGCCCGGAGCGACGACGCTCACCTGGCGGGCCGCGGCGTAGGAGAGGTCGATGATGCGGTTCTTGCTGAACGGGCCGCGGTCGTTGATCCGCACGGTCACGCTCTCCCCCGTCCGCACGTTGCGCACCGAAACCCGGGTGCCGAAGGGGAGCGAGGGGTGAGCGGCGGTCAGGGCGTTCATGTCATAGCGCTCGCCGTTCGCGGTCCGGCGCCCGTGGAACCGGGGGCCGTACCAGGAGGCGAAGCCCCTCTGCGCGGGGGCTCCAACGCTCTCCGGCCCGGCCGGGGTCGCCGGCCGGCGGTTGCCCGAGCAGGCCACGGCGAAGAGCTGGGCGACGAGGAGAACGGTGAGAAGCAGACGGGACGGAGTGAGGGCGAGCCGGAACGGCTTCCGTTGGCGCATGGGCGGTTGTTCTCCGTAAGGTGGTTGTCCATCTTCGTGAGAGCTCTTGGTCCAATCGCGCGGATGCGGCTTGCGCTTGGAGGTATGTTAGCACATCGACAACTTTCGCTATGAGAACCCCTTCTCAACTGGGTGGCTCTACACCCGGGGGGCCGCGATCTCGGCGGCCTCGGTCCCGGCCAGGGCGGGTTCTATCACCTCCGCGAGGAAGTCGTCCACCTGCTGAGCGGAACGGCCGGTGAAGAGGACCGGGTCGAGCCAGGGCTCCACCTCCTGGGGGGTGAGGCGGAAGTCCGGATCGCCCACGATGAGGCCGACCAGCGGGTTCTCCCCCCCTCTCTCCACGATGGTCTGGGATTCCAGGCTGTAGACGCGGATCCGCTCGTGGAGCTCCTGGCGGTCGCCGCCGCGCAGGGCCGACTCCATGAGGATCGTCTCGGTCGCCATGAAGGGGAGCTCGCGGGCGACCCGGGCCGCGACCGTCCCCTCCCGTACGGAGAGGCCCGCCGCGATGTGGGCGGCCAGCCCCAGGATGGCGTCCGCGGTCAGAAGGGAGTCGGGGATCACGAGGCGGCGGTTGGCCGAGTCGTCCAGGCTCCGCTCGAGCCACTGGGTGGCGGTGTTGAGCGGGCCGTTCAGGCTGTCCGTCATCAGCCGGCGGGCGAGGCCGCACATCCGCTCCGCGCGCACCGGGTTCCTCTTGTAGGCCATGGCCGAGGAGCCGACCTGCTCGGCGTCGAAGGGCTCCGAGAGCTCGCCCACGCCCTGGAGGAGGCGCAGGTCGGTGCCGTACTTGTGGCAGGTCTCGGCGATCCCCGCGAGAGTCGCGAGCACCTGGGAGTCCTGCTTCCTCGAATAGGTCTGGCCGGTCACCGGGAAGCTCTCCGGAAAGCCGATCCGCCGGGCCACCCGCCGGTCGAGCTCGCGGACCTTGCCGTGATCGCCCTGGAAGAGAGTGAGAAAGCTCGCCTGGGTGCCGGTCGTGCCCTTGACCCCCCGGCAGCGCAGGGTGGCCAGGCGATGCCGCACCTCGGAGAGGTCCATCACGAAGTCCTGCATCCACAGGCAGGCCCGCTTGCCCACGGTCGTGAGCTGGGCCGGCTGGAAGTGGGTGTAGGCGAGGCAGGGGAGGGTCCGGGTCCTGCGGGCGAAGGCGGCGAGCTCTCTGAGCACTGAGGCGAGCCGGGCTTCGAGGAGCCGGAGGGCGTCCCGGGTGAGGATCGCGTCCGTGTTGTCGGTCAAGAAGGCGCTGGTCGCCCCCAGGTGGAGGATGCCGCCGGCGCCCTCGGCCACGCGGTCCGCCTGCTCGGCGTAGTGCCGCAGGTGGGCGACCACGTCGTGCCGGGTGCGCCGCTCGAGCTCCGCCACGCGGGAGAGGTCGGTGTCCCCGGCGACCTTCTTCAGGGCCTCGATCTGCTCCGCGCGGATCGGGATTCCGAGCTCCCGCTGGCACTCCGCGAGGGCGATCCAGAGCTGCCGCCAGGTCTTGAAACGGTTGGACGAGGAGAAGAGCCGCGCCATTTCCGGCGAGGCGTAGCGTTCGTAGAGCGGGTTCTGGGGGGTGTCGGCAAGCATGGCGGGGATTGTAGCAGGGGGGTGGCGGGGCTCCGGAGGGGGCTCTGCTACAATGCGCCGCCGTCGCCCTTGGGGCCTTTTCGCGAACTTTTTTCTCCTTTTCTCTCTCTTATGCCTATCAAAGTCGATTCGGAAATCGGACGCCTGCGGCGCGTCCTCGTCCACCGGCCCGGCCGCGAGATCGATTGGATGGTCCCCTCCATGATGGGGAGCCTGCTCTTCGACGACATCCTGGACGGCGAGGAGGCCCGGGAGGAGCACGACGTGTTCCAGGCGGTCCTGCGGCAGGCCGGCGTCGAGGTTCTGGAGGCCCAGGAGCTGCTCGCGGACGTCCTCGCGGACGAGGAGGTGCGCAAGCAGCTCCTGGACGAGCTCGAGGCCGAGTACGGCGCCCCGTTCAGCCTGGTGCGCGGGCTCTACGAGCTGCCGCCGGCAGAGCTGGCGACGGCCCTCGTCGGGGGGCTCCGGAGCCACGAGCCGACGTTGTTCGCGGGGCACCAGCACCCCTTCACCCTCGACCCGGTCCCCAACTACTTCTTCCAGCGCGACCCCCAGGTGGTCCTGGGCGACCGGGTCGTCATCTCCTCGATGGCGACCCCGGCGCGGGAGCGCGAGCCGCTCCTCGGGCGGACGATCTTCCAGCACCACCCGGGCCTGTCCGGCCTCTCGGCCCTCTTCGAGATCGACGTCCCCCCCTCGGGAGCGCCCCAGCACAACCCCAACTTCCCGTACCCGAACCTCGAAGGGGGGGACGTGATGGTGGTGAGCCCCGAGATCGTGCTGGCGGGCCTCTCCGAGCGGACCAACCGGCGGGGGATCGAGGTCCTGGCGGAGTACCTGCGCCGCGAGGAGACCTCTTTCCGCCACCTGATCATGGTCGAGCTCCCGCGCAAGCGGTCGTACATGCACCTGGACACCGTCTTCACCCTGATCGACAGGAACCTCTGCCTGGCTCACCTGCCGGTCATCCTGCCCGGCGGGCCGGAGTCGGCCTACGTCTACACCGTGGACCTCCACGCGAAGAACCTGACGTTCACCGTGCGCAGCTCGCTCCTCAAAGTTCTGTCCGAGCTCGGGCTCGATCTCGAGATCGTCCCCTGCGGCGGGCCCGACGAGCCGATCGACCAGGAGCGGGAGCAGTGGACCGACGGCGCCAACGCCTTCGCCATCGCCCCGGGGCTGATCCTCCTCTACCGGAGGAACCGCAAGACCCTGCAGGAGCTGGCCCGGCGCGGCTGGCGGGTGATCTCCGACGAGGAGGCCGCGGCCGGCAGGCACGACCTCCTGGGCGGCGGCCCGGCCGTGATCTCGCTGTGGTCCAACGAGCTCTCCCGGGCCCGCGGCGGTCCCCACTGCATGACCATGGCGATCGAGCGGGATCCGCTCTGAGTCTTTAAAACCCAACTTTTCTCTGATCTCTCGGAGGAGATTCTGATGGCCCGTCACCTGATCTCGATCCACGACCTCACGGCCCAGGAGGTCGCCGGCCTCTTCCGGCTGGCGGCCGACGTCAAGGCCAACCCCGGCAAGTACGCGACCGCCTTGAAGCAGAAGAGCCTGGGCATGATCTTCGAGAAGTCCTCCACCCGCACCCGGGTGAGCTTCGAGGTAGGCATGGTGCAGATGGGCGGCCACGCCCTGTTCCTGTCCAGCCGCGACATCCAGCTCGGCCGCGGCGAGCCGATCTCCGACACGGCCCAGGTGCTCTCCCGCTACGTGGACGGCATCATGGCCCGCACCTTCGCCCACCAGACCGTGGTCGACCTCGCCCGCTACGGGAGCATCCCGGTGATCAACGGCCTGACCGACGACCTCCACCCCTGCCAGGCCCTGGCCGACTACTTCACCCTGGGGGAGGTCTTTGGAGACGTACGGGGCCGGAAGCTCGCCTACGTGGGAGACGGCAACAACATGGCCCACTCCCTGATGTTCGGAGCCGCCAAGGCCGGCATGGACGTGGCCGTGGCCTCGCCCAAGGGCTACGAGGTCAAGGAGCATTACGCGAACCTCGCGAGGCAGGACGCCTCCGCCGCGGGAACCAAGGTGATCCTCACCAACGACCCCGCCGAAGCCGTGAAAGGCGCCTCGGCCGTCTACACCGACGTCTGGGCCTCCATGGGCCAGGAAGCCGAGGCCCAGGAGCGCTTGAAGGCCTTCCGGGGCTTCGAGGTGAACGCGGCCCTCATGTCCCACGCCCGGCCGGAAGCCGTCTTCCTCCACTGCCTCCCCGCCCACCGCGGCGAAGAGGTCGCCGCCGAAGTCGCCGACGGCCCCCAGAGCCGCATCTTCGACGAGGCGGAGAACCGCCTGCACGTGCAGAAGGCGGTGATGCTGTGGGCGATGGCGGGGGTGGAGATCGGGTAGGGGTTTTAGCACCCTCCGGAGGAGGGTGCAGGCACGTAGCCCCGGGTTTCAACCCGGGGCGGCGGAGTTGGCCGGCCTTCCCCGCCCCGGGTTGAAACCCGGGGCTACGTGCCTGCGCCTCAGTGGAGGCGCCTCCACCACCCCACCAGGGACTGCCAAAGTTGACGCCGAGAAGGCGGTTTCAGGTGGCCTGAAGCGCCCGCGCCATCTCCCGCCACGCCTTCCCCCGGTGGGAGACGGCGCCCTTGTCGGCGCCTTTGAGCTCGGCGAAGGTGAGGCTCAAGCCCTCGGGCACGAAGACGGGGTCCCAGCCGAAGCCGTGCGAGCCCCGGCCGAAGAGGGTTAGGTGGCCGTCCGTCCTCCCCTCGGCCAGGATCTCCTGGTCCCCGTCCTTGTATAAGAGGAAGCAGCGGGCGGCGGCCCGGGTGTCTCCCAGGGCATGGGCCGTCTGGGCGAGCCCCTCGGCTCCCACGGCTTCCAGCATCCATTTGACGAGGGGACCGGGGAAGCCGTTCAGGACGGCGAGGTCCAGGCCGGCCTCTTCGACGACGAGCGGCCGGCCGAGGCGGCGCCAGGCTTCGTCCGCCTTGGCGCGCAGGACTTCCAGGTAGGAGAGGGACTGGATTTCGGGGAGATCGACCTCCGCGGCCTCGAGGTCCGCCCCGAGCGCGAGACGAGCCTCCGCGATCTTGCCGCGGTTTCCGGTGACGAGGACGAACCGCCGGGTCATGCCCCGGAGGCCAGACGGTTGAGCTCGCCGATCAGCTCGTCCACCTGGTGGCGGAGGAGAGTCAGGTCGCCGGAGTTGTCGAGGATGCGGTGGGCGGCTTGACGCCGGTCCTCGCCATCCCCCTGGGCGAGCAGGCGGGCGCGGGCGGCCTCTTCGGGCATGCCGCGCTGGATGGCCCGCTCGAGCCGCGCCTCGCAGGGGGCCTCGACCGTCACGACCAGATCGAACCCCGGGGTGTAGCCCGCCTCGACGAGGAGCGTGGCTTCGAGCACCACGACCCCCTTGGCCGTCTCGGCGATCTCCACGAAGCGGCGGCGCACCAGCGGGTGGATGGCGGCCTCCAGGGCGCGGCGCGAGTCGGGATCGCTGAAGACGCGGGCGGCGAGCCGCGCGTGGTCCACCCCGCCGTGGGGATTGAGCATGTCGGGGCCGAAGAGGCTCACGACGGCCTCGACTCCCGGCTGGCCCGGCTGGTAGAGCTCGGCCACCAGCCGGTCGGCGTCGACCACCAGGAACCCGGCGTCGCGCAGCCACTGCGCCACGGTGGACTTGCCGCTGGCGAGCCCGCCGGTCAGGCCCACCGCGAGGGGGCGTTTCATCGGGAGCCTCCGGAGAGCCCCTGGCGGCGGCGGGCCGCCTTGAGCGTGTTGCCGAGGACCATGGCGACCGTCAGGGGGCCGACCCCGCCGGGGACGGGGGTGATGGCCGCGGCCTTCGGGGCCACCGCGGTGAAGTCGACGTCGCCCACGAGGGTGTAGCCTTTGGATTCGAGCTGGCCGAGGCGGGCCGCGTCCCCGGGGAAGAGGCGCTCGGCCAGCGCCCGGTCGGAGATGCGGTTGATCCCCACGTCGATCACCACCGCGCCCTCCCGCACGTGCTCCGCCCCGAGCACGCCCGGGCGGCCCACGGCGGCCACCAGGATGTCCGCCTCGCGGGTCACCGCGGGGAGGTCGGCGGTCTTCGAGTGGCAGATCGTCACCGTGCAGTTCTCCCGGAGGAGGAGTCCGGCCATGGGCTTGCCCACGATGGCACTCCGGCCCACGACCACGGCGCGGCGCCCGGCGAGCGGGATGCCGTTCCGTTTCAAGATCT
>DATHUD010000577.1:0-21145 GCA_035462575.1 Thermoanaerobaculia bacterium
ATCGGGCCTTCGGTCGCGCGCAGGAGGAGCGCCCGGCCGGGGTAGGGAGCGGGCCGGTAGCGCCACCACGAAGCGTTGTTGATCTGATAGACCCGGATCAACCGGCGGATCTGCTCGGCTCCGAGGTCGGACGGGAGATAGCCGGCCGCCTGGGCCATGGCGAGGACCCCGTGCAGCCGCTCGTCCGGCGAGAGCCCGGAGAGCTTCGCGGCCTCGGCCGCCAGGGCCTCGCCGGCGGCCGGCTCGAGCTCGGCCACGATCTGCTGCAGCGCGAAGTCGGCGTCCTCCTCCTGCGGCGGCGGTTCCTCCCCGGGGAGCCGGCCGGGCGCCGGGGTGTCGATCAGCGCGAGGAGGGAGACCTCTTTCCCGCGCTCACGGAGCCTCTGGGCGAGCTCGTACGCCACGGCACCGCCGAGCGAAAAGCCGCCCAGGAGGTAGGGGCCCTCGGGCTCCACGGCCAGGATCTCTTCGAGGTAGGTGGCGGCCATCTCCTCGATCGTCTCCTGGGGCGGCTTCTGCCCGGAGAGGCCCAGCGACTGGAGGCCGTAGAACGGGCGGTCCGGCCCGATCTCCTTGGCCAACTGCGCGTAGCAAAGGACGTTTCCTCCCGCCGGGTGCACGCAGAAGAACGGTGCGCCGGGGCCGCCGGGCGCAAGCGGCACGAGGATCCTCGCCTCGCCGATCCGCTTCCCCACCGCCGCGGCCTGGGCCTCCAGGTGGACGGCCAGACGCGCGATCGTGGGCGCCTCGAAGAGGGCGATGACGGGGAAGGGCACGCCGAGCCGCTCTTCGAGCGCGTTGGCGAGGATCGCGGCCTTGATCGAGCTCCCGCCCAGCTCGAAGAAGTTGTCGTGGATGCCGATTCCTTCCGTTCCCAGAACCGACTGCCAGAGGCCGGCCAGGAACCGCTCGACGTCGTTCGTGGGGGCAACGGCCTCGCGGGCCGGCTTCGGGGCGCCCGGATCGGGGAGGGCACGGCGGTCCACCTTGCCATGCGCGGTGAGCGGCAGGGCGGGGAGGACGACGAACGCCGCCGGGATCGAGGGCTCCGGGAGCTTGCCCGCGAGGAAGGCGCGCAGCTCCGAGGCCGCGGGCGGCTCCGCGTCGCCCACGCCCAGATACGCCACGAGCTCATCGCGGAGGAGAACCACGCTTTCCTTCACCGCCGGGTGCTGGCCGAGCGCGGCCTCGATCTCGCCCGGCTCGATGCGGAAGCCGCGGACCTTCACCTGGTGGTCGATCCGCCCCAGGAAGTCGAGGTCGCCGTCCGGCCGCCACCTCGCGAGGTCGCCGCTCCGGTACAGCCTCTCATCGGTCCCAAAGGGGTTCGGAACGTAGCGCTCGGCCGTCAGGTCCGGCCGCCCCAGGTAGCCGCGGGCGAGGCCGGCGCCGCCCACGTGGATCTCGCCCGGAACGCCCAGGGGCACGGGCTCCCCCGCGGCGTCCAGCAGGTGGACGGAGAGGTCCGGGATCGGCACGCCCACGGGGCTCCGGAACGGCTCGGCCAGGTCCGCCCGGGTGATGGTCCGCCAAGTGACATGGACCGTGGTCTCGGTGATCCCGTACATATTGACGAGGCGCGGGCGGAGGTCGCCGTGGCGGGCGAGCCAGGGGGAGAGGCTCGAGAGGTCCAGGGCCTCGCCGCCGAAGACGACGAAGCGGAGAGCGAGATCCGGGACGCCTCGCACCTCGCAAGCCGCCACGAGCTGCCGGAAGGCCGAGGGGGTTTGGTTGAGCACGGTCACCCGCTCGCGGGCGAGGAGACTCAAGAATTCGCCGGGCGAGCGGCTCACCCAGAACGGGACGACGACGAGCTTCCCGCCATAAAGGAGCGCCCCCCAGATCTCCCACACGGAGAAGTCGAAGGCGTAGGAGTGGAAGAGGGTCCAGACGTCCCCGGGGCCGAAGCCGAACCCGGACTCCGTGGCCGCGAAGAGGCGCAGCACGTTCGCGTGGGTGACGATCGTCCCCTTGGGCTGCCCCGTCGAGCCCGAGGTGTAGATGACGTAGGCCGCGTTGTCCGGTCCCGCGAGAGGCGGGAGGGCCTCCCCGCTCTCTTCCTCCCACGCGCCGCCCGTGAGGAGCAGAGCGTGGCCGCGGAACGGCATCGGGCTCCGGGTCAGGAGGATGGGCGTCTCGATCCCCTGGAACGCGTCTTCGAGCAGGAAGGCCAGGCGCTCCTCGGGGTAGGACGGGTCGACGGGCACGTAGGCGCCGCCGGCCTTCAAGATCGCGAGGAGACCCACGATCAGATCGAGCGAGCGCTCGGCGGCCAGGCCCACGCGGACCTCGGGGCCGACGCCCTGCCGCCTCAGGTGCCGGGCCAGGCGGTTGGAGCGGGCATCGAGATCCCCATAGGTGAGGGTGGTCCCCTCGAACACCGCCGCGGCGGCTGAAGGGTTCCTGCGGGCCTGCTCCTCGAACCGCCCGGTGAGGGTCGCGGAGACCGGGAAGGCCGCCTCGGGACCGCGGGCCGCCTGCATCCGCTCGGCCTCGGAGAGGACCGGCAGCTCGGACACCGGCCGCTCCGGATCGGCCGCGATCCCTTCGAGAAGGATGGCCGCGTGCGTGAGAAGCCGCTCGATCGTGGCGCCGAAGAAGAGATCGGAGTTGTAGCGGGCGGTCAGGGCGAGCCCCTGAGGCCCCTCTTCGAGTGAAAAGGCGAGGTCGAACTGCACCTCCCCGCTCTCGACCCGGACCACGGAGATCGACAGCGGGCCGGTCTCCTCGGCGGGGGGCGGCGGGGCCGGGTTCATGACGAAGGCCACCTGGAAGAGCGGCGTGGTCTGAAGGTTCCGCTCCGGCGCCAGCTCTTCGACGATCCGCTCGAACGGCACGTCCTGGTGGGTGTAGGCGCCCAGGGCGGTCTCCCGCACGCCGTCCAGAAGGGCCGTGAAGCCCTGGCCGGGGTGGATGCGCGCCCGCAGGGCCAGGGTGTTGGCGAAGAAGCCGATCAGCCCCTCGGTCTCCTGGCGGTTGCGGTTGGCGATGGGCGTGCCGATCACCAGGTCGTCCGAGCCCGTGTGGCGGGCCAAAAGCGCCGCGGCGAGGGCGAAGCCGGCCATGAACGGGGTCGCCTCCCGGGCGCGGGCCAGGGCGAGGAGCGCCGCGGAGGCCGCTTCGGGCAGGCGGCGCGACCGGCCGTCGCCCCGATAGCTCTGGACGGCCGGCCGCGGGCGGTCGAGCGGCAGGTCGAGGACGGGCGGAGCGCCCGCGAGGTGCCGCCGCCACCAGGCGACCTCGCGCTCCAGGGTCTCGCCGGTGAGCCACTCCCGCTGCCAGCGGGCGTAGTCCGCGGACTGGACCGGCAGCGGAGGCAGGGGAAGGCCGGCGTAGAGGGCCGTGACGTCGTGGACGAAGACGCCGAGCGACCAGCCGTCGGACACGATGTGGTGCATGGCCACGGCGAGCAGGCGCTCGGAAGGTCCCAGGCGCAGCAGGCGGACGCGCAGGACCGGCCCCCGCGCAAGGTCGAAGGGCCGGAGCGACTCCTCCCGCGCGATCCGCTCCGCCTCGCCCTCGCGAAGGGTTTCGGGGAGCGCCGAAAGGTCGGCGACCGGCATCAGGACGCCGGGCACGGGGCCGATCACCTGGACGGCCTGGTGCCCCCGGGTGGCGAAACGGGTGCGCAGCGCCTCCTGCCGGCGGACCAGCCCGCGGAGCGCCGCGGCCAGGGCCGCCTCGTCGAGCTCGCCCTTGAGGCGGAGCACCTGGTGCAGGTTGTAGGCCGCGCTCCCCGGATCGAGCTGGTGGATGAACCAGAGCCGCTGCTGTGCGAAGGAGAGCGGCGGATCGTCCGCGTGGGGGCGCGCCACGAGGGGCGGAGCGGAGGACGCCTCCCCCGCGGCAACCAGACTCGCCATCGCCGCGATCGTCGGCCGCTCGAAGAGGGCGCGCAGCGGGACTTCGACGCCGAAGGCGGTCCGGATGCGGGAGAGGAGCTGGGTCGCGAGGAGAGAGTGCCCGCCCCGGTCGAAGAAGTCGTCGTGGACGCCCACCGCTTCGACGCCCAGCAGGTCGCGCCAGAGCCCGGCCAGGGTCTCCTCCGCCGGGGTGCGGGGCGCCACGGCCCCCTCCCCCGCCGTACGCTCCGGGGCGGGCAGGGCGCGGCGGTCGATCTTGCCCGTGCGGGTGAGCGGCAGGGCCGGGAGCACGGCCACGTCCGCCGGCACCATGTAGCCCGGCAGGCGCGCGGCGAGGAAGGAGCGGACGTCGGCCGGCGGGATCTCGGCCCCGGGCCGCGGCACGACATAGGCCACCAACCGGAGGTCGCGGACGATCACCACGCTCTCGCGGACTCCGGGGAAGCGGGCCAGGGCCGCCTCGATCTCCCCGGGCTCGATGCGGAAGCCGCGGATCTTCACCTGGGCGTCCGCCCGGCCCGCGAATTCGACGTCGCCGTTCGGGAGATAGCGCCCGAGGTCGCCCGTGCGGTAGCGGCGGCTCTCCCCCGCGTCCGGAAGGAACCGCTCGGCCGTGAGCGCCGGGTCGTCGAGATACCCCAGGGCGAGGTGGGGGCTCCGCAGGTGGATCTCCCCCAGCTCGCCCACGCCCGCGAGCGCCCCCTCCGGGTTCACCACGAGGAGCTGGGCGTCCTCCATGCCGCGGCCCAGGGGGAGCACCTCGCGGCCGGGGCGGGCCTCTCGGGGAACGACGAAGTACGACACGGAGCGCTGCGTCTCCGTCGAGCCGTAGAGATTGATGCAGGTGATCCCCGGAGCCACGGTGTAGAGGCGCTCCACGTCCGACCGCTTGAGGAGGTCGCCCACCACGAAGGCGCGGCGGAGCGACGGCATATCCGCGCCGGTCTCCTCCGCGGCCTGGACGAGCAGCTCCAGCATGGCCGGCGTGAGATGGAGGATGGTCACCCCCTCCCGCCGGACCCAGTCCGCGAGGTAGCCGGGGCTCCCGATCCGCTCGGGGTCGGGAACGGCGAGGGACGCGCCGAGCCAGACAGGGGTGAAGAGGTCCCGCTGGAGCGGGTCGTGCGAGAGGGCCGAGAGCATGCCGAAGCGGTCCTCGCCCGAGAGCCCGAAGCGCTCCGCCATCCAAGGGTAGAAATGGGTGAGCGGACCGTGCCGGCCCGCGACCCCCTTGGGGCGGCCCGTGGAGCCCGAGGTGAAGGTGATCACCGCGAGGTCCTCCGGCCCGACCTCGACAGAGAGGCCGCCTCCGGGAAGCTCCGCCGGCAGCTCGACCCGGCAGGCGATGCCGTGAAGCTCCGCCTCCACCTCGGACGGCGGGGGCGCGGCCCCGGCGATCGCCACGAAGGCGGCGGGCCGGCCGATGCGGAGGTAGTCCACGAGCCGCGAGGCAGGGTACGCGGGGTCAAGAACCATGAAGGCTGCGCCCGCCCGGAGCGCTCCGAGGACGGCTCCGGGAAGGGCGGCGCTCCGGTGCGCCCAGACGGCGACGACCTCTCCCCGCCCGATCCCCTGGGAGGCGAGGAGGCCGGAGAGCCCCGACGCCGCGGCCTGAAGCTCGCCGTAGTTGAGGATCTTCCCGTCCTCCACCACGGCCACCCGCTCCGGGCTCTGGCGGGCGAGGGCGTCATGGATTCCACCACGGAAGCCCGCATCCAGGGGCTTCGCCGGATCGGGCAGAACGGTCCGGGCCGCTTCGGTGACGAGCGAGACCTCGCCGGTCCGCGCCTCGGGCTCCTCCGCCGCCCGGGCGAGGAGGTTTTCGAGCTGGCGCGCCATCTCCTCCACCCGTCCGCGGTCGAAGAGGTCGGCGTTGTAGACGAAATTCAGGTGGAGCGCCCCGCCGCCTTCCGACGCGTAGATCGTCAAGTCGAACTTGGCCGGCACCTCGGCGGTGAAGGCGTCGTCGAAGCCGCCCCCCGCCCCCTCCTCCGCCGGGAAGTTCAGCATGTTGAGGAACACCTGGAAGATCGGCGTGCGCGAGAGGTCCCGCTTGGGCGCCAGCTCTTCCAGGAGCTTCTCGAAGGGGACGTCCTGGTGGGCGTAGGCCTCGAGCGCCGTGGCCCGCGCCCGGGCCAGCAGCTCGCGGAAGGAAGGCGTGCCCGAGAGGCTCGTCCGCAGGGTCACGTTGTTCAGGAAGCAGCCGATGAGCGGCTCGGTCTCCTCGCGCACGCGGCCGGCGACCGGCGCGCCCACGACCACGTCGTCCTGCCCCGAGAGCCGGGCGAGGAGGGCCTGGAAGGCCGCGAGGAGGACCATGAAGAGGGTCGCCCCCTCCCGCCGCGCGAGGGCGGAGAGGCTCCCGGTCAGCTCGGGGGCGAGCGTGTGCGGCACGCCGGCCCCGCGCCAGGTCTGCACCGCGGGCCGCGGCCGGTCGGTGGGAAGGTCGAGCACCGGAGGATCGGCGAGCCTCTCCCGCCAGTAGGCGATCTGCGCGTCGAGCACCGCGCCCGAGAGCCAGCTCCGCTGCCAGACGGCGTAGTCCGCGTACTGGACCGGCAGCTCCGGGAGGGCGAGCCCGCGGTAGGCCGCCCCCAGCTCGCGGGTCAGGAGGCCCAGGGACCAGCCGTCCGCCACGATGTGGTGGACGGTCAGGAGGAGCGCAGTTTCCTCCCCGAGGAGCAGGAGCCGGGCGCGCAGGAGCGGCCCCCGGGCGAGGTCGAAGGGGAGAAGCCCCTCCTCGGCCTCCAGCCGGGCCGCCTCGCGCTCCCGGGCCTCCTCGCCGAGCCCCGAGAGGTCGGTCACCGGGAGCGGCGGCGCGAAAGGCGGCCCGATCCGCTGGTAGGGCCTCCCCTCCTCGCTCCCGAAGGCCGTGCGGAGCGCCTCGTGGCGGCGGACGACCGTGGCGAGCGCGCGGGCGAGGAGCCCCGGCTCCACGGCCGCCGGCAGCCGCATCGGGAACGGGATGTTGAGCGTCGGCGTGCCGGGATCGAACTGGTCCAGAAACCAGAGCCGCTCCTGGGCGAAGGAGAGGGGGAAGGGGGAGCCGTCCCGCGGGACCGGGACGAGGGGCGGAGCGCTCCCCTTCTCCCCGGCCGCGACGCGCCGGGCGAGCTCCGCGACCGTCGGCCCCTCGAACAGGGCGCGCAGGGGGACCTCGACGCCGAAGACCTGGCGGACGCGGGCCACGAGCCGGGTGGCGACGAGCGAGTGGCCGCCCAGGTCGAAGAAGTTGTCAGAGATCCCCACCCGCTCGACGCCCAGGACGGAGGCCCACAGGCCCGCCAGCACCTCCTCCGTGGGCGTGCGCGGCGGCTGATACGCCCGTCCGGTGCCGGTCTCCGGACGGATCTCCAGGAGGGCCCGGCGGTCCACCTTGCCGTGGGAGGTGAGCGGCAGGGCGGGGAGGACCACGAAGGCGGACGGCACCATGTAGTCCGGCAGCGTTTCGGCCAGGAGGGCGCGCAACTCCTCGGCCGCGGGAGCCTCGGCCGCGCCCAGGCAGGCCACCAGCCGGCGGTCCCCCGCCTCGTCGCGGACTAAAACCACGGCCTCGTCCACTTGGCGGTGCCGGGCGAGGGCGGCCTCGATCTCCCCCAGCTCGATGCGGAAGCCGCGGATCTTCACCTGGTGGTCGATCCGGCCCAGGTAGTCGATCTCGCCGCCGGGCCGGAAGCGCGCGAGGTCGCCGCTCCGGTAGAGCCGCTCTCCCGCGGCGAACGGATTGGGGACGTAGCGCGCCGCCGTGAGATCGGGCCGGGCGAGATAGCCGCGCGCCAAGCCCGGGCCGCCCACGCAAAGCTCTCCGGGCACGCCCACCGGCACGGGGTTTCCCCAGGCGTCCAGGAGGTGGACCGAAAGGTCGGGGATCGCCGGGCCGATCGGGCTCCGGTACGGCTCGGCCAGGTCCGCCCGCGTGACCGGGCGCCAGGTGACGTGCACCGTAGTCTCGGTGATGCCGTACATGTTGACGAGTCGCGGTTTCTCGTCCCCGTGGCGGTCGAGCCAGGGGGCGAGGGCCGCCACCTCCAGCGCCTCGCCGCCGAAGATCACGAGGCGCAGGGCGGCAAGGTCCGCGGCGCTCTCCTCACTCACTGCCACGAGCTGGCGGAAGGCCGAGGGGGTCTGGTTCAGCACCGTGACCCGCTCCCGTTCGAGGAGGGAGAGGAAGGCCTCCGGGGATCGGCTCACCCAGTGCGGAACAGTCACCAGCCGGCCGCCGAAGGCGAGCGCTCCCCAGATCTCCCAGACCGAGAAGTCGAAGGCGCAGGAGTGGAAGAGCGTCCAGACGTCCTGGGGACCGAAGCCGAACGAGCCCTCCGTAGCGGCGAGGAGCCGCGCTACGTTGCCGTGGGTGACGATCGTCCCCTTGGGCCGCCCGGTCGAGCCCGAGGTGTAGATGACGTAGGCCGCGTTATCCGGACCGGCCGCGCTCTCCGGAGCTTCCCCGTCCTCGAAATCCTCCCCGTCCAGAAGAAGGACGTGCCCGGGGTACGGCGGGAGCTTCTCCGCCACGCCCGCCTGGGCGAGGAGCACGGGGGCGCCCGAGTCTTCGAGGAGGAAGGCGAGGCGCTCCTCGGGGTAGGACGGATCGAGCGGCACGTAGGCGCCGCCGGCCTTCAGGATCCCCAGGAGGCCCACGACCAGGTCGAGCGAGCGCTCGGCGGCCAGCCCCACGCGGGATTCCGGTCCCACCCCGAGCCGGGAGAGGCGCCGGGCCACCCGGTCGGCTCGGGCGCGAAGCTCGCCGTAGGTGAGGCTCTCCCCCTCGCAGGTCACGGCCACCGCGCCGGGCGCGCGCTCCGCCTGCCGGTCGAACAGCTCGTGGAGAGGGGCCGGGGCCGGGAACGTCTCCCAGGGGCCGCTCCACTCCGCCGTAACCTGCCGCAGCTCGGCCTCGGGAAGGAGAGGGAGCTCCGAGAGGCGGGCCTCTGGGAACGCCACGGCGCCGGCCAGAAGGGTCTCGAGGTGGTCGAGCATCCGCCGGATCGTCCCGGGGTCGAAGAGGGCGCTCCGGTACTCCAGGGTGCCGGCGAGCCCCGAGGCGCCCTCGGCCAGGGTGAGGTTCAAGTCGAACTTGGCGCCGATGCCACCCGTTTCGAGCGGCCGGAAGGAGAGGCCGGGGACGTCCAGGTCCCCCCCGGGCGTGTTCTGGAACGAGACCATCGCCTGAAAGAGCGGGGTCTGGGTGAGGCTCCGCTCGGGGGAGAGGTCCACGACGAGCTTCTCGAAGGGGACCTGCTGGTGGGCGAAGGCGGCGAGGACCCGGCCGCGGGTGCGGTCCAAGAGGTCGCCGAAGCCGGGATCGCCCGCGAGGCCGGCCCGGAGCACCAGGGTGTTGACGAAGAAGCCGATGAGCGGCTCGAGCTCCGTGCGGAGCCGCCCCGCGACCGGCGTGCCCACGGTCAGGTCGGTCTGGCCGGAGTAGCGCGACAGGAGCGCCTGGAACGCGGCCGTGATCCCCATGAAGAGGGTCGCCCCGTGGCGGCGGACCAGGGCCTCCAGAGCGCCGGTCAGCCCGCGGGAGAGCGTGAAGTCTTCGCTCCCGGCCTCGGCGCCCGGCACCCGGCCGCGCGGGCGGTCGGTGGGCAGCTCCAGCACGGGCGCCCCGGCGAGCTCCCGCCGCCAGAAATCGAGCGACACTTCGAGCGCCCCGCCCCCGAAAATCCGCCGCTGCCAGACCGCGTAGTCCGCGTACTGGACCGGCAGCTCCGGGAGCGGCACGGGGCGCCCCTGCGAGAGGGCGCCATAGATCCCGGCGATCTCTTGGACCAGCACCCCCATGGACCAGCCGTCCGAGGCGATGTGGTGCATCGCCACGAGGAGGCCGTGGTCGTCCTCCCCCAGCCGCACCAGGAGGTTGCGCCACACCGGCCCGCGCGCGAGGTCGAACGGCCGGGCCCCCTCCTCCCGGGCGAGGCGGCGGACCTCCGCCTCGCGCGGGCCTTCGGGAAGCCCCGACAGGTCCGCCCTGGGGAGGGGGACCGGGGCTGGCGGGGCGATGACCTGCACCGCTCCCCCGCCCGCCTCGGGCACCGCGAAGGTGGTGCGCAGGGCCTCGTGGCGGCGGGAGATCTCGGAGAAGGCGCGGGCGAGGACGTCCGGACGGAGACGGCCCGCGAGGCGCAGCCCCGTGGGCAGGTTGTAGGCGATCGTCCCCGGCTCCAACTGGTCGATGACCCAGAGCCGCTCCTGGGCGAAGGAGAGCGGGAGGAGGCCGTCCCGCGGGACGGGGACGACGGGCGGCAGGACCCGGCCCTCGCCCCCGGTTTCGATCCGCGCGGCGAGGCCGGCGACGGTGGGATCCTCGAACAGGGCGCGCAGGGGGATCTCCACCCCGAACGCCTCGCGCACCCGGGAGACGAGCTGGGTGGCGAGCAGCGAGTGGCCGCCCAGCTCGAAGAAGTTGTCGGAGATCCCCACCCGCGGCACCCCGAGAACCGCTTCCCAGAGCCCGGCCACCCGGGCCTCGGCCTCGGTGCGCGGCGCCTCGAAGGCTCCCCGGGAGACGGGCTCCGGCGCGATCTTTTCGAGAGCCCGGCGGTCCACCTTGCCGCTCGCGTTGAGCGGCAGGGTCCCGAGGAAGAGAAAGGCGGCGGGGATCATGGGCTCGGGGAGCCGGTCGCCGGCCCAGGAACGGAGATCCGCCACCGAGGGAGGCTCCTCCGGAGCCGCGGGGACGACGCAGGCGATCAGCCGCTTGCCCGCCGCGTCCCGCCCCACCACCACGGCGCACTCCCGGACCGCCGGGTGGCCGGAGAGGACCGCCTCGATCTCCCCGGGCTCGACGCGGAAGCCCCGGATCTTCACCTGCTGGTCGATGCGGCCGAGGAGCTCGATCCGGCCGTCCGGCAGGAAGCGCGCGAGGTCGCCCGTGCGGTAAAGGCGCCCGCCCGGGAGATCTCCCCAGGGGTCGGGCACGAACGCCTCGGCCGTGCGGTCCGGCCGGCCGAGGTAGCCGCGGGCGAGGCCGTCGCCCCCGGTCGAGAGCTCGCCCGGGACCCCGACCGGGGCGGGCCGGCCGCTCCGGTCGAGCACGGCCACCCGCGTCCCCTCGATCGGCCGGCCCACCGGCACCGACGCGGCGAACCGCTCCGGGCCGGCCATCGGGTAACAGGTCGTGAAGGTGGTGTTCTCGGTGGGGCCGTAGCCGTTGACCAGCACGGTCCCCGGCAGCTCCGCGAGGACCCGCCGGACGTGGGGGACGGACAGCACGTCCCCCCCGGCGAGCAGGAGCCTTAGCGAGGCGAGCCGGGAGAGCGGGCCGTCCGCCATCTGCTGGAAGAGCCCGGCCGTGAGCCAGAGGACGGTGATGCCGTGGCGCTCGACCTCGGCGCCGATCTCCTCGAGCGACAGGGTGCCGGGCGGGGGAACGACCAGGCGGGCGCCGTTCAGGAGGGCGCCCCAGACGTCGAAGGTCGCCGCGTCGAAGGCGTAGGGCGAGAGCTGCAGAATCGAGTCCCCGGGGCCGACCCCGGCCCGCCGGGCCCAGCGCGCGAGCCGGGAGACGCCGCGATGGACGGCCGCCACCCCCTTGGGCTTTCCCGTCGATCCCGAGGTGTACATCACGTAGAGGAGGCGGTCCGGCCCGGGTCCGCCGCCGGGCGGCCCGGCCTCTCCGGTCCCGGCCTCCGCGAAGTCGCGGTCGACGCACAGGACGCGGGCCGGGCTCTCGGGGAGGTCTCCCAGCAGCCGCTCCTCGGTCAGCACGACCGGCGCGGCCGTGTCGGCGAGGAGGAAGGCCAGGCGCTCCCGCGGATGGCCGGGATCGAGGGGGACGTACGCCCCGCCCGCCTTGACGACCGCGAGCGTCGCCACGATCCGGTCGAGCGACCGGTCGAGGAAGAGGCCGACCGGGACCTCGGGTCCGACGCCCAGATCGGAGAGCCTCCGGGCCCAGCCCCCGGCCTTCCGGTCGAGATCGCGGTAGGTGAGCCGCTCGGGGCCGGACACGACCGCGACGGCGTCCGGGGTCTCCCGGGCCTGGCGCTCGAAAAGCTCGTCCAAGGGAACGGCCGCCGGGAACACCTCGTCCGTGCGGCTCCACTCGAAAAGCACCTGGTGCTGCTCGGCCTCGGGCAGGAGCGGCAGCTCCGACAGTCGGCGGTCCGGGCCGGCCACGATCCCGGTCAGGAGGGTCTGGAAATGGACGAGCGTGCGCCTCACGGTCGCGGCGTCGAAGAGGCTCGTCCGGTACTCCAGGGCCCCGGCGAAGCCCCCCTCCGAGTCGCCCATCGCGAGAAAGAGGTCGAACTTGGCGGCGCCTCCCTCGGTGTCAAAGGGGGCGGCCTTCAAATCCGGGACGTCCAGAATCGAGGCGGGCATGTTCTGGAGGGCGAACATCACCTGGAACAGGGGCGTCTGGGCGAGGCTCCTCTCGGGGTTCAGCTCCTCGACGAGCCGCTCGAACGGCATCTCCTGGTGGGCGAAGGCGCCGAGCGACGCCTCCCGCACCCGGGCGAGGATCTCGGTGAACGGGGGATCGCCCCCGAGATCGGCCCGGATCACCAGGGTGTTGACGAAGAACCCGATCAACCCCTCGAGCTCCACCCGGTTCCGGCCGGCCACCGGCGTGCCCAGGCCGAAGTCCGTCTGTCCGGTGTAGCGGGAGAGAAGGGCCGAAAACGCCGCGGCCAGGGTCATGAAATCGGTGGCCCCGCGGCGCCGCCCGAGGGTTTTCACCCCCTCCGAGACCTCCGCGGAGACGGCCAGGGGCTCGGCCGCGCCCTCGGGCTCCGGGACCGCGGTCCGCGGCCGGTCCGTGGGAAGCTCCAGCACCGGAATACCGGAGAGCCTTTCCCGCCAGTATTCGAGCGCCGCCTGGAGCGCCTCGGCCGTGAACGTCCGCCGCTGCCAGGACGCGTAGTCCACGTAGCGGACCGGCAGCTCCGGCAGCTCTTCGCCCCCGTAGAGGGCCATCACCTCGCGCACCAGGACGCCCATGGACCAGCCGTCCGACGCGATGTGGTGCATGTTGAAGGAGAGGACGTGATCGCCCGCCCCCAGGCGCAGCAGCGCCGCCCGCAGGATCGGCCCCCGGGTGAGGTCGAACGGCCGGAGCCCCTCCTCCCCTGCCACCCGCCGCGCCTCGGTCTCGCGGAGGTCCCCGGGGAGCGCCGTCAAGTCCACGACCGGCAGGGCGAAAGGCGCCGCCTCGTGGACGGTCTGCACGGGCACGCCGCCCAGGGTGCCGTAGGTCGTGCGGAGCGTCTCGTGGCGGCGGACGATCCCGGAAAAGACCGCCGCGAGGAGCTCCGGCCGGAGGCGGCCCGAGAAGCGCAGGGCCGTGCCGAGGTTGTAGGCGGCGTTGCCGGGCTCGATCTGGTCGATGAGCCAGAGCCGCTCCTGGGAGAAGGAGAGAGGGTACGGCCCGTCGTCCGACGCCTCGATGGGAGCCCAGAGCGCGACGGAGGCGTCCTCGATCACCCGGGCGAGCTCGCCGACCGTGGGGGCCTCGAACAGGGCCCGCTGGGGGATCTCCACCCGGAAGACCTCCCGCACGCGGGAGATGAGCTGGGTGGCCAGAAGCGAGTGGCCGCCCAGGTCGAAGAAATTGTCCCCGAGGCCTACCCGCTCGACCTCCAGGACCTCGGCCCAGAGCCGGGCGAGCCGGGGCTCGGCCTCGGTGCGCGGCGCCTCGGAGGGACCGGCGGACACGGGCCCCGGCTCGATCCTCGCGAGAGCCCGGCGGTCCAGCTTGCCGCTCGCGTTGACCGGCAGGGCCGGGAGCGGAACGAAGAGGGAGGGGACCATGGCCTCGGGGAGGCGCTCGCGGAGAAAGGCCCGCAGCTCTTCGGGCGCCGGCCCCTGCCCTTCGCGCGCGACGACGAAGGCGACGAGGCGCAGGCCCCCCGCCCCGTCCCGGGGCACGGCGCCGCACCCGGCGACCCCCGGGTGGCTCGCGAGGACCGACTCGACCTCCTCGAGCTCGACCCGCACGCCGCGCACCTTCACCTGGCGGTCGACGCGCCCGAGGATGTCGAGCTCGCCCGAGGGGAGCCAGCGGACGAGGTCCCCGGTCCTGTACAGGCGCTCGCCCGGGCCTCCCCCGGGGTCGGGCACGAAGGCGGCGGCCGTGCGGTCCGGCTGGCCCAGGTAGCCACGGCCGAGCGGGACCCCGCCGATCAGGAGCTCCCCTGGAACGCCCACCGGCACCGGATGACCCTGGGGGTCGAGCACACAGACGCGGACGCCGGGGAGGGGCCGGCCGATCGGGGGCGTCCGGCTCCCGGCCGCCCCCTCGCGAAGGGTGATCAGGATCGCGGTCTCGGTGGGGCCGTAGGCGTTCCAGAAGCGCCGCCCTTGGGCCCAGCGCCGGGCGAGGCCGGCCGGGCACTTCTCCGCGCCGACCATGAGCGTCCGCAGGGCCGGAAGATCGGCGTCTCCCCACGAGGCGAGCCCGGTGGGGGTGACCAGGGCGGCCGTGATCGCCCGCGCGGCGAGCTCGGCCGCGAGGCCGGGCCCCTGGGGGGCCTCCGCCGGGCAGAGGCAGGCGCCGGAGGAGAGGGTGGCGAAGATCTCGAGGACCGAGATGTCGAACCCCGGCGAGCCCGCCTGGAGCACCCGGTCTCCGGGACCCAGGCCGAAGCTCCGCACGGCCTGCCGGATGACGTGGGCCACGGCCCGGTGCGTCACGAGCACCCCCTTGGGCCGGCCGGTCGACCCGGAGGTGTAGATCCCATAGGCGAGGTGGTCCGGGAGGACGGTGACGGCCTCTGCGAGGGGAGGTCCTGTCTTTGCCAGGTCGAAGGGCACGACCTCGCCCAGGCCCGCGACCTTCTCCGCCGTCCCCTCCGAAGCGAGGATCAGGCGGACCCCCGCGTCCCCGGCCATGTACGCGAGCCGCTCGCGAGGGTGGGTGGGATCGAAGGGAACGTACGCGGCGCCCGCTTCGAGGACGCCCACGAACGCGGCCACCCGCTCGGCCGGGCGCTCGACCGCGACAGCCACGCGGTCCTCCGGCTCCACACCCAGAGAGCAGAGGTGGCCCGCGATCCGGGCGGCCTGCCGGCGCAGATCGCCGTAGGAGAGCGTCCGGCCTTCCGCCTCGATGGCCGGGGCCTCCGGCGTCTCGGCCGCCCACGCCAGCAGATCTCCGTGGAGGAGCCCCTCCCGGAAGCTTGTTTCTCCTCCCGGGCCCCACTCGACGAGCACCTGGTGGCGCTCGGATTCCGGGAGAAGCGGCAGGTCCGGAAGGCGGAGGTCCGGGTCCGCCGCCACCGCGCAGAGGAGGGTGGCCCAGGATTCGAGGAGACGCAGAGCCGTGGAGCGGTCGAAGATCTCCGTCCGGAACTGCAGGATCGTCTGGCCCCCCTCCGCGGTCTCCCCCACGGTCAGGCTCAGATCGAACAGGACGCTGTCGGCGGACGCCGCGACGGGGGTGAAGCGCAGGCCGGGGAGCTCCAGGGTGGAGGTGGGGGCGTTGCCCAGGGCGCAGATCGCCTGGAAGAGCGGGGTGTGGGAGAGGCTCCGCTCGGGCCGCACCTCTTCGACGACTTGGCTGAACGGCACCTCCCCGTGCTGGAAGGCTGAGACGGCGACCTCGCGCACCCTGCCCAGAAGCTCGCGGAACGAGGGCTCGCCCGACAGGTCGGTCCGCAGCACCAGGGTGTTGACGAAAAAGCCGATCACCCCCTCGACCTCAGTCTTGTGGCGGTTCGCGACCGGCGTTCCGACCGTCAGGTCGGTCTGGCCGGAGAGGCGGGAGAGGAGGGCCGAAAACGCCGCCGTCACCCCCATGAACAGGGTCGCCCCTTCCGCCCGGGCGAGCGCTTTCAAACCGAGGACGAGCGCCGCCGGCAGATCCGAGACGACCGTGGAGCCGCGGAGCCCCTGGATGGCCGGCCGCGGGCGGTCCGTGGGCAGCTCCAGGACCGGAGCGTCGACGAGCCGCTCGCGCCACCAGGACAGGGCCTTTTCCAGGGACTCCCCCGCGAACACCTGCCGCTGCCAGGAGGCGTAGTCCGCGTACTGGACGGGCAGCTCGGGGAGCGGCGAAGGGAGGCCGCGGGAGAAGGCGCCGTAGAGCGCTCCGACCTCGCCGACGAGAATCCCGTTCGACCAGCCGTCGGAGGCGATGTGGTGGAGGGTGAGGAGAAGGCCGTGATCTTCCTCCCCGAGAAGGATGAGGCGGAGCCGCAGCACGGGGCCGCGGGCGAGGTCGAAGGGGAGCCTCGCCTCCTCGTGGGCGAGCCTCTGAAGCTCGCCCTGCCGGACGTCCGGAGAGAGGCCCGAGAGGTCGACCTCCGGCACGGGGACCGGGGCCGGCGGGGCGATGACCTGGACGGGTCGTCCGCCGCTCCCCACGCCGAAGGTGGTGCGCAGCGTCTCGTGGCGGCGGACGATCTCGGTGAAGACGCGAGAGAGCAGCTCCGGGTCGAGCCTCCCCTCGAGGCGGAGCGCCATGGGCAGGTTGTAGGCGATGTTGCCCGGCTCCAACTGGTCGATCACCCAGAGCCTTTCCTGGGCGAACGACAGGGGGAAGGACGCGTCCGGCCGGCGCGGCCGGGGGACGATCGGCGTCTTGGCCGGATCGATCCCCTTCTCCTTCATGAGGAGAGCGAGCAGACGGCGCTTCTTTTCGTCCAGGACCGGTTCCACCGCCTACTCTCCCCGCTCCGCGAGCATCCGCTCGACGTCCTCCGGAGAGAGGTCGTCGAGCTGGGCCAGGAGCTCCGCGAGCTTGTCGGCGTCGCTCGGCCCTTCGGCGGGGCGCGCCGCCTCGATCAACCCCACGAGGCCCGCGGGCGTGGGGGCCTCGAAGAGGGCCGGAAGGGTGATCTCCGCCCCGAAGCGCTCGCGCACGCGGGTCACCACCTGGGTCGCGAGGAGCGAGTCCCCCCCGAGGTCGAAGAAGCTGTCGTGGACGCCCACCTGCTCGACGCCCAGGAGCACCTGCCACATCTCCGCGATCGCCCGCTCCAGGTCCGTCTCCGGCGCGATGTACGGGTTCCTCAGGTTGGGCCGGGCGTGGAGGGTGATCGCGCCTTCGGGAGCGGCCTCGCCCTCCTCTCTCCGCGCGAGCCGGACAACCGGCTCCTCGGCCAGGGCCACGGCCCGGGAGACCGGCCCGTGCGCGAGCAGCCGGCGGAGGACGGCCAGGGGATCGATCCCGCTCTCGAAGTCCCAGGCCACGCTCGTCCACGGCAGCGGCCTCTCCTCTTCGGCAAAGGCGTCCACGAGCGCGTGGACCGCCCCGCGCACGCCGTGGGCCGGCCGGGCGGCGAGGGCATCGAGCGAGGAGGTGAGGAGGACGAAGCCGGGGCTCTTCCCTGCGAGAGCGGTTTCCAGAGCGGCGAGCCTGCGGGAGGCGGTTTTGAGACTCTCCACGGCCTCGGTGCGGGTGACGGCCGCGAGCGGCAGGAGGGGGGCTTCGGGGACGATCTCGCCCACGATCACGCCGGAGAAATCTCCCGCGGGGAAGGAACCGTCCAGAGGCGCCTCGACGGCGGAGGCTCCGAGCGCCGCCCTGAGCGGCTCGGGGAGCTCCCCGACGAGGAGGAGCGGACCCGCGGGCAAGGGGGCGTCCCGGGGCGGTACGGGCTCGAAGCTCCGCACCCAGCGCTCGGACCCGCGGAGCGACACCGGGGCCTCCCACGGCTCGGCCTCGCGGGCCAGCTCGGCGAGAAGGTCCCCGGCGAGCCGGTCCCACCGCCAATCCGCGCCCGCGGGCGGGAGCGTGACCTCCACGGAACGGGCCACCAGGCCGGGAAGCTCGCGGGAGAGGGCCTGGCCCAGCGCGGCGATCGGCCCCTGCTCGGGGTGGCCAGGGGTCGAGACGAGGAGCGCCCGGAGCGTCGCCAACTCCTCGGGCGGCCTGCGGGCGGCGAGCTCGTGGACCAGCAGCAGGAGGCTCTCGAAGGTCCCGAAGTGGACGATCCGGTCCGGGACGTCTCCCTCGAAACGCTCGCCGGCCGCGCCGGCCGTGATAGTCGCGACGGAAGCCCCAGCGGCCTCGAGGCGCGCAGCGATCCGCTCCGCGAGGCCGTTGCCGTCCGCGAAGAGCAACCAGCGCCCGGTCAAGTTTTCCGCAGGGGGCAAAGGCATGGAGCGCCGCCAGGCGGGGACGTACAGGATCTCGGCCGCGCCGCGCCGCGCCGGCGCCGACGCTTCGAGCCAATAGCGCTTCCGCTCGAAGGGGTAGGGCGGCAGCTCCACCCTCCGCCGCCGCTCGCGGGCGTAGACCCGCGGCCAGTCCACCTTCACCCCGGCGAGCCAGAGCTTGCCCAGGGTTTCGAGCAGGAAGGCCCCCTCGGGCCGGCGCTCGAAGACCCCGGGGAGAGACGGCAGGGCCACCGGGTCGGGGAGCCCCTCCGTCGCCTCGTGCTGGAGCGCGAGCGAGGACAGGCTCGCCCCCGGGCCGATCTCCAGGAGCACGCGGCCGGGCTCCGCCCACAGCGCGGCCACGCCGTCTGCGAAGCGCACGGTGCGGACCAGGTGCTCGGCCCAGGAGCCGGGATCGGTCGCCCGCTCCGGGGTCATCCAGGTGCCGGTGACGTTCGACAGCAGCGGGATGCGCGGCGGGTGGAGCGCCACCTCCCGGGCGAGGGCGGTGAGCGGCCCGGCCGCGGGGGTCATCATGGCGGAGTGGAAGGCGTGGCTCGTCTGGAGCGCCCGGCAGGAGTGGCCCTGGGCCTCGAGCCGGCTCCGGAAGGCGGCGACCGACTCGGGCGGCCCGGCAACCACCGAGATCCGCGGCCCGTTGATCACGGCGAGCGACAGATCCTCGGGGAGGATCGGCAGGACCTCGTCCGCGGGAAGCGGCACGGCGAGCATGGCCCCCGGAGGGAGATCCGCGAGGAGCCGCGCCCGGCCGGCCACGAGCTTCAGGGCGTCTTCGAGCGAAAGCACGCCCGCGACGCAGGCGGCCACGTACTCGCCCAGGCTGTAGCCCAGGAGCGCCCCGGGGACGACGCCCCAGCCCATCCACAGCTTCGCGAGCGCGTATTCGACGGCGAAAAGGGCCGGCTGGAGCACGGCCGTGCGGTCGAGCGCTCCCCCCTCCCGCTCGGGCGAGCGGCCGAAGAAGCTCTTGAGGTCGGCTTTCCCCCCTCCTTCGAAAAGGAGCGGGCGGATGTCCTCCCCGAGGAGGGAGAGGAGGATCTCCGCCGAGCGGTCCAGCTCCTCGCGGAAGACCGGCTCCTGCTCGTAGAGCTCGCGCGCCATGCCGGGGTATTGCTCCCCCACTCCCGAGAAGACGAACGCCACGGACCGGGTGGCCGCGGGATCGATCGAGCTTTCGAGGAGGCGCCGGGGGTCCCGGGAGGCGAGCGCCTCGCGGGCGTCGCCGGCGTCCCGGCCGACGAGCATGCGCCGGTGTTCGAAGCCCTTCCGCCCCGCGTGGAGGGTGAAGGCCACGTCCGCCAGGTCCGCCTCCGGATGCGCTTCGAGCCAGGCCGCGAGGCGGTCGGTCGCCGCTTCGAGCGCTGTCTTCGTGCGGGCGGAGAGCGACAGGAGCTGCCACGGCCGGGAGGGGCCGGAGGGCTCGGCCGCTGGTGCTTCCTCCAGCACCGCGTGGGCGTTCGTGCCGCCCAGGCCGAAGGAGCTCACCCCGGCCCGGCGGGGGCCGCCCGTCTCCGGCCAGGGCTCAGGCTGAGTCGGCACGCGGAACGGGCCGGCCGCGAAGTCGATCCGCGGGTTCGGGGTCTCGAAGTGGAGGCTCGGCGGGACCACCCCGCGCTCCAGGGCGAGGGCCGCGCGCAGGAACCCCGCGACTCCCGCGGCCGAGCCCGTGTGGCCGATGTTCGTCTTGACCGACCCCAGGGCCCGGGAGCCGGGCGGGGCCGCGCCCGTAAAGACCCGGTTCAAGGCCGCGACCTCGATCGGGTCGCCCAGGGGCGTCGCGCTTCCGTGGGCCTCGACGTAGCCGACCGTCCCCGGCTCCACCCCGGCGACGGCCAGCGCCTCGGCGATGGCTTCGGCCTCCCCCTCCTCCGAGGGGGCCGTGAACCCGACCTTGCCCGAGCCGTCGTTCGACAGGGCCGAGCCCTTGATCACCACGCGGATGAGGTCGCCGTCCGCGAGGGCCGCTTCGAGGGGCTTCAACACCACGACGCCCACGCCGTTACCGCCGACGGTCCCCTGGGCTTTCGCGTCGAAGGCGCGGTTGTGGCCGTCCGGCGAGGCGATCCCCCCCTCCTGGTAGAGGTAGCCGGACGCCTCGGGGAAGTGGAGGGTGACGCCCCCGGCGAGCGCCATCTCGCACTCTCCGGAAGCGAGCGCCCGGCAGGCCTCGTGGATGGCGACGAGCGAGGTCGAGCAGGCGGTCTGCACCGTCATCGCGGGGCCGCGCAGGTCGAGCTTGTAGGAGGCCCGGGTGGCCACGAAGTCCTTGTCGTTGCCGATCGTGAGCTCGAAGCCGCCCACCCCGGCGGCGGCCAGGTTCCGCAACGCATAGTCGCTCCCGCCGGTGCCGGCCCAGACTCCCACCCGCACGGCCGCGAGCCCCGGGCTCCCGGCGCCGTAGCCCGACCTCTCCAGAGCCTCGGCCGCGCATTCCAGAAACGCCCGCTGCTGGGGATCGAGGATCTGCGCCTCGCGGGGGCCGATATCGAAGAAGGCCGCGTCGAAGAGGTCCGAGCCTTCGAGGGAGCCGCCGGCCCGCACGTAGTTGGGATCGGCCAGGATCTCGGGGGGCACGCCCGCGGCGAGCAGCTCCTCCTCGGAGAAGAAGGAGATCGACTCGACCCCGCCCCGCAAGTTCCGCCAGAAGGCCGCCAGGTCCGGCGCCCCGGGGAAGCGGCCGGCCATGCCGATCACGGCCACCTCCCGCGAGCGGGCCGGGGCCGGGCGCTCGCGGCGGACCGGCGCCGCGGGCTCCGTCCCCGCGGCCCTTCCGGCGAGGAAGCGGGCGAGGGAGCCCACGTTCGGGTTGCGGAAGAGGTCCAGGAGCGAGACCTCCTCCCCCAGCCGCTCTTTGAGTCGCGTCTGCACCTCGACGAGCAGCAGGGAGTGGCCGCCCAGGTCGAAAAAGTTGTCGCCCGCGCCCACCTCGGCCACTCCCAGCACCTCGCGCCAGACTTCGGCCACGGCACTTTCGAGGCCCGCCCGGGGGGGCACGAAGGCCTCCGCCGGGATGCTTCGGGCGGCGTCCGGCTCGGGGAAGGCTCCACGGTCGAGCTTGCCGTTCGGGGTGATCGGGAAGGCTTCCAGGGGCACGACAGCCGCGGGGATCATCACCTCCGGCAGCCGCTCCCGAAGCCACGCGCGGAGGTCCGGGAGCGCGGTCCCCGGCTCCCGCGGCACGGCGTAGGCCACGAGGCGCGCCCCGGCGGCGCTCCCCA
>DATHUD010000578.1:0-21450 GCA_035462575.1 Thermoanaerobaculia bacterium
TACGTCCTCGCTTCCGGCGGCAACCCGGTCCCTCCCGGAGCGGTGGGGGAGCTGTGGGCCGGGGGGATCGGGGTGGCCCGCGGCTACCTGAACCGGCCGGACCTGACGGCGGAGCGCTTCGGGCCCGACCCGTTCGCGGGAGAGCCCGGAGCGCGGGCCTACCGCACCGGCGACCTCGTACGGTGGCTGCCGGACGGCGAGATCGACTTCGTGGGCCGCAACGACTTCCAGGTCAAGATCCGCGGCTTCCGCATCGAGCTCGGCGAGATCGAGGCGGCGCTCGCGGCGCACGAATCCGTGCGCGAGGCGGTCGTGCTCGCCCGGGGCGAGGGGAGCCACCGCCAGCTCGCGGCCTACGTGGTGCTCCGGGCCTCCGTCACCGTTGCCGAGCTGCGCGCCCGGCTCGAGGACCGTCTGCCGGACTACATGGTGCCGGCGGGCTGGGTGTTCCTCGAGGCGCTGCCGCTCACGCCCAACGACAAGGTGGACCGCGAGGCCCTGCTGCGGATCTCCCCCGAGGCTCACCGGGACGAGGCCGCGCACGTGGCGCCGCGCACCGCGGTCGAGGAGGGGCTCGCGGGGATCTTCGCGGCGCTCCTGGGAGCCGGCCGGGTCGGCGTGCGGGATGACTTTTTCGAGATGGGCGGCCACTCGCTGCTCGCGACCCAGGTGCTCTCCCGGGTGCGGCAGGCCTTCGGCGTGGAGCTTCCGGTGCGGGCTCTCTTCGAGGGGGCGACGGTCGAGCGCCTGGCAGGCCGGATCGAGGCGGAGCGCCGGCCGGCGGGTCCCGAGGCGCCGGCTCCGCAGGCCCTCCCGCGAACAACAGGGGAGCCCCTGCCCCTCTCGTTCTCCCAGGAGCGCCTCTGGTTCCTCGACCGGCTCGAGGCCGGCTCGGCGGCCTACCACCTGGCCACGGTCTTCCGCCTCTCCGGCCGTCCGGATGTCGCGGCCCTGGCCGCCGCCGTGGACGAGCTCGTGCGCCGGCACGAGGCGCTCCGCACGGTGTTCGCGGAGGTGGACGGCGAGCCGGTGCAGATCGTCCGCCCCTTCATTTCCCGGGGACTCGCCGTCGTCGACCTCGCCGGCCTGCCCGGGCCGGCGCGGGAGGCCGAGGCCGCCCGCCTCGAAGCCGAGGACGCGCGGCGGCCTTTCGACCTCGGGAAAGGGCCGCTCCTCCGCACGGCGCTCCTCGCTCTCGGGAAAGAGGAGCACCGCCTCCTCCTCGACGCCCACCACATCATTTCGGACGGCTGGTCGATCGGGGTGCTGGTCCGCGAGCTTTCAGCTCTCTATCCCGCTTTCGCTACGGGTGAGCCTTCGCCCCTGCCGGAGCCGGCCCTCCAATACGCCGACTTCGCCGTCTGGCAGCGCCGCTGGCTCTCGTTCGAGGAGCAGATTTCCTACTGGCGGGAGCGGCTCGCCGGCCGGCCCGCGGGGCTGGAGCTTCCGGCGGACCGGCCCCGGCCCGCCGTCCGGACGTTCCGCGGCGCGGTCGAGAGCGTGCCGCTTTCGGGCGGCGACGCTCCGGACCTCGAAGAGCGGCTCGCCGCGGCCGGCGCACGGCGGGGCGCGACGCGCTTCATGGTGCTCTTGGCCGCCTTCGCGGCGCTCCTCCATCGCTATACCGGCGAGGAGGACGTGCTCGTCGGCACGCCCATCGCCAACCGCAACCGGGCGGAGGTCGAGGGGATCGTCGGCTTCTTCGCCAACACCCTGGTGCTGCGCACGGACCTCTCCGGAGATCCCGGTTTCGAGGAGCTGCTCGACCGGGTGCGGGAGACCGCCCTCTCCGCCTACGCCCACCAGGACCTCCCCTTCGAGAAGCTGGTCGAGGCCCTGCTGCCGGAGCGGGACCTCTCCCGGAGCCCGCTCTTCCAGATCCTCTTCGTGGTCCAGGACGATCCCGCGCGGGGCCGGGAGCTCGCGCCGGGGTTGGCGCTCGCGGTCGACGAGGTCGAGACGGGCACCGCGAAGTTCGACCTCACCCTGGGCTTCGTCGAGTCCGCCGGCCGCCTCACGATGATCGCCGAGCACAACACGGACCTGTTCGACCGGGAGACGGTGCGGAGGCTCCTGGGGCACCTGCGCGTTCTCGCCGAGGGGATCGCGTCCGATCCCGCGGCCCGGATCTCCGATCTGCCGCTCCTGACTCCGGAGGAGAGGCGGCAGCTCGTCGCCTGGAACGACGTTGCGTCTCCCGGCGAGGAGGGGCTCCTCCACGAGCGGTTCCTGGCGCAGGCGGAGCGCACGCCCGAGGCCGTGGCGTTGATTGTTGGAGACGAGCGGATCTCCTATGCCGAGCTGCGCCGCCGGTCCGGAGCGCTGGCAACCCGGCTCCGGGCCCTGGGCGTGGGGCCGGAGGTCCCGGTGGGGATCCGTCTCGGCCGGAGCGCGGACCTGGTCGTCGCGATGCTGGCAACGCTCGAGGCGGGCGGCTTCTACGTTCCGCTCGACCCTGCCTATCCGGCCGAGCGTTTGGCTTTCCTGGTGGAGGACAGCGGCGCTGCCGTGATCCTCGACGGCACCGCCATAGAGGCAGGGGTGCAGCATGCTGCGCCCCTGCAAACGGCGGCATCCGGGAACCTCGCCTATCTGATCTACACCTCGGGCTCGACGGGCCGTCCCAAGGGGGTGGCCATCGAGCACCGGAGCGCCGCGCTCTTCGTCCGCTGGGCGCGGGAGGTGTTCTCCCCGGAGGAGCTCGCAGGCGTGCTCGCCTCGACCTCCGTCACCTTCGATCTCTCGGTCTTCGAGATCTTCGTCCCGCTGTCCTTCGGGGGCACGGTGATCCTGGCGGAGAACGCCCTCGCCCTGCCCCGCCTCCCCGCCCGGGACGAGGTGCGGCTGATCAACACCGTCCCCTCCGCCCTGGCCGAGCTGCTCGAAGGTGACGGCCTGCCGGAGTCGGTGGTCACGGTCAATCTCGCGGGCGAGGCCCTGCCGCGGTCTCTCGCCGACCGGGTCTACGCCCGTCCGGGCATCGAGCGCCTCTACAACCTCTACGGGCCTTCCGAGGACACGACCTACTCGACCTTCGCCTTGATCGAGCGCCGGTCGGACCGCCAGCCGGCCATCGGCCGGCCCGTCGAGGCCACCCGGGCCTGGATCGTGGACCGCCGGCTCGAGCTCGTGCCCGTAGGGGTCCCCGGCGAGCTGCTCCTGGGCGGCGGCGGCCTCGCCCGCGGCTACCTGGGCCGGCCGGAGCTGACGGCAGAGCGGTTTATCCCCGATCCTTTCGGAGGCGAGCCGGGGGCCCGGCTCTATCGCACCGGGGACCTCGCGCGTCACCGGCCGGACGGCACCCTCGACTACCTCGGCCGGATCGACCACCAGGTGAAGGTCCGGGGTTTCCGCATCGAACTGGGGGAGATCGAGAGCGCCCTGGGAGGGCATCCCGCGGTGGTGGCGGCGGCGGTGCTCGCGATCGACGAGCCGGACGGCGGCAAGCGTCTCGCCGGCTACGTGGTGCCTCGCGAAGGCCAGGGCGGCCCGGACCTCGCTTCCGAGCTGCGGACCGCCCTTGCCCGGAGCCTCCCGGCCCACATGGTGCCCACGGCGTGGGCCTTCCTCGAAGCCCTGCCTCTCACCCCGAACGGCAAGGTGGACCGCCGGGCCCTCTCCGGAGTCGCCCTGGAGGCGCCGCGCTCTTCCGGGCCCGAGCCGCCGCGCACGCCGACCGAGGAGGCGCTGGCCGGCATCTGGACCGGGGTCCTGGGGATCGACCGCCCCGGCATCCGCGACAACTTCTTCTCGCTCGGCGGCCACTCGCTGCTCGCCGCCCGCGTGCTGGCGAGAGTGCGGCAGGTCTTCGGCGTGGACCTGGAGCTGCGCAGCGTGTTCGAGCGGCCGACCGTCGAAGGGCTGGCCGAGCGGATCGCCGGGGCCGGGCCGCGGGCCGGAGGCCCGGAGGAGCCGGCCGCCTTCCTTCCCAGGAGAGAGGGGCAGCCCCTCCCGCTCTCCTTCTCCCAGGAGCGCCTCTGGTTCCTCGATCAGCTCCAGCCGGGCTCGCCCCTCTACAATCTCGCGGTCGCCGACCGGTTGACCGGGTCGCTGTCCGTCCCGGCGCTCGCCGCGAGCCTCTCGGAGATCGTCCGCCGCCACGAGGCTCTGCGGACGACGTTCGCCGAGGTGGCGGGCGCGCCGGCGCAGATCGTGTCGTCCCTCCTGCCGCAGAGCCTGCCGGTGGTCGACCTCTCGGGGCTGCCCGAGCCCGGGCGCGCGGCCGAGGCGGCCCGGCTCGAAGGCGAGGAGGCCCGCCGGCCCTTCGACCTCGCGGCCGGCCCCCTCCTGCGGTCCACCCTCCTCCGCCTGGAGCCCGAGGAGCACGCGCTGCTCCTCACCCTGCACCACATCGTCTTCGACGGCTGGTCCATGGGCATTCTCAGCCGGGAGATGGCGGCGCTCTACCGGGCGGCTCTCACGGGAGCGGCCTCGCCTCTCGCCCCGCTGCCTCTCCAGTACGCCGACTTCGCCGCGGACCAGCGGCGCCGCCTCGCGGGCCCGGCCCTGGAGCGGCAGCTCGCCTGGTGGCGTGAGCGTCTCGGTGGGGACCTGGGCGTGCTCGACCTGCCGGCCGACCGGCCGCGGCCGGCGGCGCAGACCTTCCGCGGCGCGGTCGAGCGGCGCGACCTGGGGCCGGGTCTGCGCCGGTCCCTGGAGGAGCTGGCCGGGCGGAGCGGATCGACCGTCTTCATGGTGCTCGTGTCGGCCTTCCAGGCCCTGCTCCACCGCCTGACCGGGCAGGAGGACGTGCCGGTGGGCACGCCGATCGCCAACCGGAACCGGCCGGAGATCGAAGGGCTGATCGGCTTCTTCGTCAACACGCTCGTCCTGCGCAGCGCCATCTCCCCGGGTCTCCGCTTCAGAGACCTGCTGGCGGATGTGCGGGACAATGCCCTCTCCGCCTACGCCCACCAGGACGTGCCGTTCGAGAGGCTGGTCGAGATCCTCGCCCCGGCGCGCGACCTGTCCCGGAGCCCCCTCTTCCAGGTGGCCTTCGGCTTCGAGGGCTCGCCCCTCGCCCCGGCCGCGCTCGCTCCCGGGCTCGCCCTGGAGGCGGCCCCGGTCTCGACCGGCACCGCGAAGTTCGACCTGACGCTCCACCTGGACGGAGCGGGGAGCGGCCTGGCCGCGCTCGCGGAATACGCCACCGACCTCTTCGACCGGGAGACGGTCGGGCGCTTCCTGGGCGGCTTCGAGGTGCTCCTGGCCGGAGTGGCGGCGCACCCGGAGGCACGGATCTCGGAGCTGCCTCTGCTCACGGAGGCGGAGCGGGCACAGCTCCTCCTCTGGGGACGGAACCCGCTCCCGATCCCGCGGGACGTCTGCTTCCACACGCTCTTCGAGCGCTGGGTGGACCGGGACCCCGAGGCGGTCGCCGTGGAGTGGGTGGGGGCCGGCGAGGGCGAGCGGCTCACCTACCGGGAGCTCGACGAAGCGGCCAACCGCCTGGCCTGGCACCTGATTGCCCAGGGCGTGGGCCCCGAGGTCTGGGTGGGGCTGTCTCTCGAGCGCTCCGTCGCCATGATCGTGGGCCTCCTCGCGGTGATGAAGGCGGGCGGCGCCTACGTGCCGCTCGACCCGTCCTACCCGGTCGAGCGCCTCGCCGACATGGCGGAGGAGACCCGGGCCCGGGTGGTGATCACGAAAGAGAGCCTCCGGGACGAGGCCGCGGCGATCGCGGCCCGGCCGGTGTCACGGCCGGACGTTCCGGTGTCTCCGGGCAACGCGGCCTACGTGATCTTCACCTCGGGCTCGACGGGCCGGCCCAAGGGCGTCGTGGTGCCCCACGCGGGGCTGCCCCACCTCGCCGAGGCCCAGGTGCCGGTGTTCGAGGTGGGTCCGGGCGACCGGATGCTTCTCTTCGCGCCGCTCGCCTTCGACACGTCGGTCTTCGAGATCGTCATGGCCCTGCGCGGCGGGGCCACGCTCTGCGTGGCGGGGCAGGACGACCTGCTGCCCGGCCCGGGCCTCGTGCGGCTCGCGCGGGAGAAGGGGATCACGCGCCTCACGCTCACCCCGTCGGCTCTGGCCGTGCTGCCGGAGGACGAGCTGCCCGGCGTGCGCGCCGTGGCGGTGGCGGGCGAGGCCTGCCCGGCGGACCTCGTGGAGCGCTGGGGCCGGGGGCGCCGGTTCTTCAACTGCTACGGCCCGACCGAGGCCACGGTCTGGGTGGCGGTCTCCGAGCTGCGCGACGGGTCTCGCAAGCCTCCGATCGGCCGGCCGGTCGCCAACAAGCGGGTGTACGTGCTCGATCCCGATCTGAACCCGGTTCCGCCCGGCGTGGTGGGGGAGCTGTGGGCCGGCGGGACCGGCGTGGCGCGCGGGTACTTGAACCGCCCGGACCTGACGGCCGAGCGGTTCTGGCCCGACCCGTTCGCGGACGAGCCGGGCGCGCGGGCCTACCGCACGGGCGACCTCGTGCGCTGGCTGGCCGACGGGCAGCTCGACTTCGTGGGGAGGAACGACTTCCAGGTCAAGATCCGGGGCTTCCGGATCGAGCTGGGGGAGATCGAAGCGGCGCTCACCACGCATGAGGCCGTGGAGGCGGCCGTGGTGCTCGCCCGGGACCAGAGGCTCGTGGCCTACGTGGTCTCCAAGGAGGCCGCGGACCTGCGGGCGTACTTGAAGGAGCGGCTGCCGGAGTACATGGTGCCCTCCGGATGGGTGTTCCTCGAAAGCCTGCCCTTGACGCCCAACGACAAGGTGGATCGGCAGGCGCTCTCCCGCATCGCGCCGGAAACCGAAGAGGCCGAGCATCGCGCGCCGCGGACGCCGGTCGAGGAGATGGTGGCCGGCCTCTTCGCCGAGCTTCTGGGAGCAGAGCGAGTGGGCCTGGGAGACGACTTCTTTTCCCTGGGCGGCCACTCGCTCCTCGCCACGCGGGCGATCTCGCGGGTGCGGCAGGTCTTCGGGGTGGAGCTGCCGGTGCGGGCCGTGTTCGAGCGATCCACGGTAGAGGGTCTCGCCTCCCGCATCGAAGAGGCCCTCCAGGGGGAACAGGGCCCGGCGGCGCCGCCTCTCGTGGCGCGGGCCTGGGCGCCGGACGCTCCCCGTCCTCTCTCCTTTTCCCAGGAGCGCCTCTGGTTCCTGGACCGCCTGGAGCCGGGCTCGGCCGTCTACAACATGCCCGCGGTCTTCCGGATCGAGGGGGACCTCTCCGTCCCGGCGCTCTCCGCGGCCCTGGACGGGGTCGTGGCCCGGCACGAGCCGCTGCGGACCGTCTTCGCGATGGTGGACGGCCTACCGGTCCAGATCGTCCGCCCGGCCGCGCCCGTGCCGTTGCCGGTCTTTGAGGCTGCGGACCCGGAAGAGGCCGTGCGGCCGTTCGACCTCGCGGAGGGGCCGCTCCTTCGGGCTTCTCTCCTGCGGAGGGGGCCGCGGGAGCATCTCCTCTTCGTCACGCTCCACCACACGGTCTTCGACGGCTGGTCCCTCGGCGTCTTCCTCCGGGACCTCGCGGCCCTGTACCGTGGCGAGACCCTGCCCGCGCTCCCCGTCACCTACTCGGACTTCGCGGCGTGGCAGCGGGAGTGGCTCGCGGGCGATGTTCTGGAATCCCGGCTCGGCTGGTGGCGCAATCAGCTCTCCGGCGCGCCCGCGGCCCTGGATCTGCCGACGGACCGGCCGCGCCCGCCCGTCCAGAGCTACCGCGGCGCGGTCGAGCGCACGAGGCTCTCCGCGCTCCCCCGGGTTGGCGGAGCGACGCAGTTCATCGTCCTTCTCGCGTCCTTCCAGGCCCTTCTCGCGCGGATCACGGGGGAGGCGGACCTCTCCGTGGGGACACCCGTCGCGAACCGCAACCGGGCGGAGACCGAGGATCTCGTCGGCTTCTTCGTCAACACGCTGGTGATCCGGACTCGCACGTCGGGCGATCCATCGTTCCTGGACCTCGTGGCCCGCACCCGCGAGGCGGCGCTCGGCGCCTATGCCCACCAGGACGTCCCCTTCGAGAAGCTCGTGGAGGCGCTGGCCCCGGCCCGCGACCTCTCGCGGAGCCCGCTCTTCCAGGTGGCCTTCGGGTTCGAGGAGGCCGGCGCCGTTCCGGCGGAGCTGGCGCCGGGGCTCGCCCTCGCCATGGCCGAGACCCCGAGCGGCACGGCCAAGTTCGACCTGACCCTCCAGGTGGAGGAGGGCTCTGTTGCGGCGGCCGAGTACGCCACGGACCTCTTCGACGCGGCCACGGTCGCGCGGCTCCTGGGTCATTTCGAGACGCTGCTTTCAGGGATTGCTGCGTATCCCGAGGCGCGGATCTCGGACCTGCCGCTCCTTGCTGAGGCGGAGCGGGCGGAGATCCTCGCGTGGGGAGAGAATCCTCGTCCGATCCCGCGGGACGTCTGCTTCCATGCCCTCTTCGAGCGCTGGGTGGATCGGGCGCCGGACGACGTGGCCGTCGAGTGGGTAGGCGCCGGAGAGGGCGAGCGGCTGACGTACCGGGAATTGGATGAGCGGGCGAACCGTCTCGCCTGGCACCTGATCGCGCGAGGTGTGGGCCCCGAGGTCTGGGTGGGGCTGTCGCTCGAACGTTCCGTCGCCATGATCGTGGGCCTGCTCGCGGTGATGAAGGCGGGTGGCGCCTACGTGCCGCTCGACCCGTCCTACCCGGCCGAGCGCCTCGCCTACATGGCGGAGGAGACGCGGGCCCGGGTGGTGATCACGAAGGAGAGTCTCCGCGAGGAGGCTGCGGAGATCGCGGCCCGCCCCTCGTCGCGGCCGGACGTTCCGGTCTCTCCCGGCAACGCGGCCTACGTGACCTTCACCTCGGGCTCGACGGGCCGGCCCAAGGGCGTCGTGGTGCCCCACGCGGGGCTGCCCAACCTTGCCGAAGCCCAGGTTCCGGTCTTCGAAGTGGGCCCGGGCGACCGGATGCTGCTCTTCGCGCCGCTCGCCTTCGACACTTCGGTCTTCGAGATCGTGATGGCCCTGCGCGGCGGGGCGACGCTCTGCGTGGCAGGGCAGGACGACCTCCTCCCCGGCCCGGGCCTCGTCCGGCTCGCGCGGGAAAAGGGGATCACGCGCCTCACGCTCACCCCGTCGGCCCTCGCCGTGCTGCCGGAGGACGAGCTTCCCGGGGTGCGCGCGGTGGCCGTGGCGGGCGAGGCCTGCCCGGCGGACCTCGTCGACCGTTGGGGCCGGGGGCGGCGGTTCTTCAACTGCTACGGCCCCACCGAGGCTACGGTCTGGGTGGCGGTCTCCGAGCTGCGCGACGGCTCCAGGAAGCCCCCGATCGGCCGTCCGGTCGCCAATAAAAAGATTTATGTGCTGGACGCGGACGGCAACCCGGTTCCCCCCGGCGTGGTGGGGGAGCTGTGGGTGGGCGGGATCGGCGTGGCCCGCGGATATCTCAATCGTCCGGACCTGACCGCCGAGCGGTTCTGGCCCGACCCGTTCGCCACAGAGCCGGGAGCGCGGGCCTACCGCACGGGCGACCTCGTGCGCTGGCTGCCGGACGGCCAGCTCGATTTCGTGGGACGCAACGACTTCCAGGTGAAGGTCCGGGGCTTCCGGATCGAGCTGGGCGAGATCGAAGCGGCGCTCACCGCGCACCCGGCCGTGGAGGCGGCCGTGGTGCTCGCCCGGGACCAGAGGCTCGTGGCCTACGTGGTGGGCGCAAGTCCGGACCTGCGGGCTTACTTGAAAGACCGGCTGCCGGAGTACATGGTGCCTTCCGGCTGGGTGTTCCTCGAAGCCCTGCCTCTCACGCCCAACGACAAGGTGGACCGCCAGGCCCTCTCCCGCATCGCGCCGGAGGCCGGAGAGGCGTTGTACCGCGCGCCGCGGACGCCGGTGGAGGAGGCCGTGGCCGGCCTCTTCGCCGGGCTCCTGAACGCTCCGCGGGTGGGGTTGGACGACGACTTCTTCTCTCTGGGCGGCCACTCGCTCCTCGCCACCCGGGTGATCTCCCGCGTGCGGCAGGTCTTCGGGGTGGAGCTGCCCGTCCGGGCCGTGTTCGAGCGGCCCACGGTTGCGGGGCTCGCCGCGCGGATCGAAGAGGCTGAAAGCGGTCTCGCGGCGCCTCTCGTGGCGCGCGCCTGGGCACCGGACGAGCCGCGCCCCGTCTCCTTCTCCCAGGAGCGCCTCTGGTTCCTCGACCGCCTGGAGCCGGGCTCGGCCGTCTACAACATGCCGGCGGCGTTCCGCATCGAGGGGGACCTCTCGATTCCGGCGCTCTGCGCGGCCCTCGACGGGATCGTGGCCCGGCACGAGCCGCTGCGCACGGTCTTCGCGGCGGTGGACGGCGAGCCGGTCCAGGTGGTGCGCCCGGCGGCGCCGGTGCCGTTGCCGGTCCTCGACGCCCCGGACCCGGAGGAGGCCCTGCGGCCGTTCGACCTCGCGGCCGGGCCTCTCCTGCGGGCCGCGCTGCTGCGGTCGGGCGAGCGGGAGCACATCCTGTTCGTCACGCTCCACCACACGGTCTTCGACGGCTGGTCCCTGGGTGTCTTCCTCCGGGAGCTCGCGGCCCTCTACCGCGGGGAGGCCCTGCCGGATCTCCCCGTCACCTACTCCGATTTCGCGGCCTGGCAACGGGAGCACCTCGCCGGGGATGGGCTGGACGCCCGGCTCGCCTGGTGGCGCCGCTACCTGGCCGGAGCGCCCACGACCCTCGACCTGCCCACGGACCGGCCGCGCCCGTCTACCCTGAGCTCCCGCGGCGGCACGGAGGACCTGGCCCTCCCCGCCGGGCTCTCCGCCGGAGTGGCGGCCCTCGCCCGTGCTTGCGGAGCCACGGTCTTCATGACTCTGCTCGCCGCCTTCCAGGCGCTCCTCGGACGGATCACGGGGCAGGACGACCTCCTCGTGGGCACCCCCGTCGCGAACCGCGACCGGGCGGAGACGGAGGGGCTGATCGGCCTGTTCGTCAACACCCTCGTCCTGCGGGGCGAGCCGGGCCGTGTGCCGGGTTTCCGGGATCTCCTCGCCCGGCTCCGGGAGGGCGCCCTCGGGGCCTTCGTCCACCAGGACCTCCCCTTCGAGAAGCTGGTCGAGGCCCTGGCGCCCGAGCGCGACCTGTCGCGGAGCCCCCTCTTCCAGGTCTTCTTCCTCCTGGAGGGCCGCGCGGAGATGCCGGAGCTGGCGCCGGGGCTCGCCCTACAACCCGCCATGGCTCCGGGAGCGACTTCCAAGTTCGATCTCAAGCTGGCTCTCGCGGAGACGGAAGACGGGCTCGCCGGAGGCTGGGAGTACAGCGCCGACCTCTTCGACCCCGCGACCGTCCGCCGCTTCTCGGGCCACCTCGTGACATTGCTCGGCGGGATCGTCGAGGCGCCGGACGCGCCGCTCGGAGACCTCCCCCTCCTCGCCGCGGCGGAGCGGGAGCAGATCCTCGGGGCCTGGGCGGGGACGGGAACGCTCCGCCCCGGCCTCCGCCCCGTCCACGAGCTTTTCGAGGCGTGGGTGGAGCGGACGCCCGATGCCACCGCCCTGGTCTTCGAGGAGGAGCGGCTCACCTTCCGGGAGCTCGACGAGCGTGCGAACGGCCTCGCCCGGCGGCTGCGGCGTCTGGGGGTGGGGCCCGAGGTGCCGGTGGGCCTCTGCCTGGAGCGCTCGCTCGGCATGGGCGTCGCCATTCTGGGCGTCCTCAAGGCCGGCGGCGGGTACGTGCCCCTCGATCCGGACCTCCCGGAGGAGCGGCTCGCCCACATGCTGGAGGACAGCGGGGCGCGCCTCCTCGTCACCCAGCCGGAATTCGCTCCCCTGGGCGCCGGCCGCACGGTGCTCTTCCTGGACGGCGCGAAGAGTCCCAGGCCCCCGAAGAGGCTCGCCGGGCCGGGCCACCTCGCCTACGTGATCTACACCTCGGGCTCCACGGGGAGACCCAAGGGGGTGATGATCGAGCACCGGCAGCTTTCAAGCTACGTGGACGGCGTGGTCGAGCGGATGGGACTCCCGGAGGGGGCGAGCTACGCCACGGTGAGCACGATCGCGGCGGACCTGGGAAACACCGTGGTCTTCGCCTCCTTCGCCACGGGCGGCACCCTCCACGTGGTGGCCAGGGAGCGGCTGACCGATCCCGAGCGGATGGCGGAGTACCTCGCGCGCCACCCGGTCGACGCCCTGAAGATCGTCCCCTCGCACCTCGCGGCGCTCCTCGCCGGAGACCGCCCGGAGAGGGTCCTGCCGCGCCGGCTGGCCGTCGTGGGCGGCGAGGCGTCGCAGTGGTCGTTCGCCGACCGCCTCCGCGAGCTGGCCCCGGCCCTCCGGGTGCTCAACCACTACGGTCCCACGGAGACCACGGTCGGCGTCCTCGCCTTCCCCACGTGGGAGGAGGCCGGCGAGCGCCG
The DNA here is from genome assembly GCA_035462575.1 of Thermoanaerobaculia bacterium. Classification (GTDB taxonomy): domain Bacteria; phylum Acidobacteriota; class Thermoanaerobaculia; order Multivoradales; family UBA5704; genus DATARR01. Next base: position 12,282 of record DATHUD010000578.1, read on the forward strand.
CTCTTCCATCGTCCCCCTGGGCCGGCCCCTGGGCGGCTCCCGCATCCTCGTGGTCGACGCCCGGCTCCAGCCGGTGCCCGCGGGCGTGCCGGGCGAGCTTCTCGCGGGCGGCCCGCAGGTGACCCGCGGTTATCTCGGCCGGCCGGATCTCACGGCCGAGCGCTTCGTGCCCGACCCGCAAGGGGACGGCGACCGCGTCTACCGGACCGGCGACCTCGTCCGCTTCCTGCCGGACGGCGCGGTCGAGTTCCTCGGCCGCATCGACCACCAGGTGAAGATCCGCGGTTTCCGGGTGGAGCCCGGCGAGGTGGAGGCGGCCCTCCTGGCCCATCCGGCCGTGCGCGAGGCCCTGGTGATCGCTCAGAGGACCTCCGGCGGCGAGCCGCGCCTCGTCGCCTACGTCGTGCCTCAGGGAGAGATCCCTACTGATCTGCGCGCCTGGCTCGGAGCCCGCCTGCCCGAGGCCATGATCCCGTCGGCTTTCGTGGCGCTTCCGGCTTTGCCTTTGACCCCGAACGGCAAGGTCGACCGCCGCGCCCTCCCCGAGCCCGAACCGGAGCGGGGGAGCGAGGCGGCCTCCTCGGCGCCGCGCACCCCGACCGAGGAGGTGCTCGCCGGGATCTTCGCGGAGGTCCTGGGCGTGGACGGAGTGGGCACCGGCGACGACTTCTTCGACCTGGGCGGCCACTCGCTCCTGGCGACCCGGGTGATCGCGCGGATCCGGAGCGCCTTTCGGGTGGACCTGGAGCTTCGGGCCGTGTTCGAGAGGCGCACCGTCTCCGCCCTGGCCGTCCGGGTCGACGAGGCCCTGCACGGGGAGGCCGGTGTCGCGGCGCCGCCGCTCGTCCCCCGGCCCCGGCTGGCCGGGGGAGCGCCCCTCTCCTTCGCCCAGGAGCGCCTCTGGTTCCTGGACCGCCTGCAGCCGGGCTCTTCGGCCTACAACGTGCCGCGCGGAATGGACCTCCGGGGTCCGCTCGACGTCCCGGCCCTCTCCGCGGCGCTCTCCGGGATCGTCCGCCGCCACGAGATCCTGCGGACGGTCTACGCTTTCGCCGGCCCCGAGCCGGTGCAGATCGTGCTCCCGTGGGAGCCCCGGCCCCTGCCGGTGGTGGACCTCTCGGGCCTTCCGGAGCGCGGGGCCGAGGCCGCCCGCATCTTCTTGGAGGAGGCCGCGCGCCCGTTCGACCTGGAGCGCGGGCCGATCGTGCGCACCACTCTCCTCCGCGGGACGGAAAGCGAGCACACGCTCCTCTTCCTCACCCACCACATCGCCTCGGACGGCTGGTCCCTGGGCGTGCTCCTGCGCGAGCTGACGGCCCTCTACGGCGCCTCGCCTCTGCCGGAGCTTCCCGTACAGGCCGCGGACTTCGCGATGTGGCAGCGGGAGTACCTCTCAGGGAGCGTCCTCGAAGCCCAGCTCTCCTACTGGCGGGAAAAGCTCGCCGGCATCCCGGCGGTCCAGGACCTCCCGGCCGACCGGCCGCGCCCCGCCGTGCCCTCGGGACGGGGAGCCGTCGAGCCCGTCGCCTTCCCGGCTCCGGTCGTCCTCGCCCTGGAGCGGATCGGACGGCAGCGGAACGCGACCCTGTTCATGACGCTCCTCGCCGCCTTCGAGGCCTTCGTCTACCGCCTGACCGGCCTTTCCGACCTGACCGTGGGATCGCCCGTCGCGAACCGCGGCCGGGCGGAGATCGAGGGGCTCCTGGGCTTCTTCATCAACACCCTCGTCCTCCGGGCGGACCTCTCGGACGACCCGGGCTTTTCGGCGCTCCTCGCCCGCACGCGGGAGGATGCCCTGGGGGCCTACGCGCACCAGGACCTCCCCTTCGAGAAGCTGGTCGAGGCCCTCTCCCCCGAGCGCGACCTCGGGCGCACGCCGCTCTTCCAGGTGAGCTTCGGCGTGGAGCGGGGCTCCGCGAGGCCGGTGGAGCTGGCTCCGGGCTTGGCACTTTCGCTCGTCCCACCGCCGGCCGGCACGGCCAAGTTCGACTTGACCCTTCTCCTCGAGAGGACGGAGGACGGCCTCGCGGGCGGCGCCGAGTACAGGACCGACCTGTTCGACGCGGCCACGATCCGGAGATTCCTCGCGAGCTTCGGCGTCCTTCTGGAAGGCGTGGCGGCCGATCCGGGCGCGCGCGTCTCGGACCTGCCGCTCTTGACCGCGGCGGAGAGGGCCCAGCTCGAAGCCTGGAACGCCGGGCTCCCGCTCGACCGCGACCTCCGGCAGGGGAGCACGCTCCGCGGCCTCTTCGACGCCCAGGCGGAGCGCACCCCGGACGCCCTGGCCGTGGTGGCCGCGGACGGGACGCTGACCTACGCGGAGCTTCGCGAGAACGCTCTGCGGCTCGCCGCCCGGCTCCAGGCCCTGGGCGTCGGGCCCGAGGTGCCGGTCGGCGTCTGCCTGGATCGCTCGGCCGCGCTGGTGACGGCCCTGATCGCGGTGTTCGAGGCGGGCGGAGTCTACGTGCCGCTCGATCCCGCCTATCCGGCCGAGCGGATCGCCTACATGGTGGAGGACTCCGGCTGCGCCCTGGTGATCGCGGCCCAGGACCTTCCCGAGGGCGCGGCGGACCACGTCCGGGTGCTGCGGCCCGGCGAGGGAGGGGCGGCCGGTTTCGTCCCCCCGGCCCTTCATCCGGCGAACCTCGCCTACGTCATCTACACCTCGGGGTCGACGGGCAAGCCCAAGGGGGTGGGGGTCGCCCACGGCGAGGCGGCGTCGCACGCCGTGACGGCCGGCCGGTACTACGGCCTGGGTCCCGGCGAGCGGCTGTTCCTCTTCCACTCTCCGAGCTTCGACGTGTCGCTCGAAAACCTCCTGGGGCCCCTCCTCTCGGGGGCGGCCGTGGTGCTGCGCGGGTCCGAGCTTCTGATGCCCGAAGACCTCACCCGGCGGATCGGTGAGCAGGAGGTGACGGTCGCCAACGTGCCGCCCGCCTTCTGGATCGACTGGGTGCGGAATCTCGACGGGGCGGCCTCGCTCCCCGCGTCGTTCCGGCTGCTGCTCGTGGGCGGCGACGAGATGCCGGCCGAGGCCGTCCGCCTCATGCGCCGGACGCCTCTCCGGAAGGTCCGGCTGCTCAACGTCTACGGACCCACGGAGACGGTGATCACCGCCACCATCCAGGATGTGAGAGAGCCCTTCGATCCCCCGGGGACGACGGCCCCCATCGGAGCGCCGCTGCCCGGCCGGTCGGCCTGGGTTCTGGACGGCGGCGGGCGTCCGCTCCCGGTGGGGGTTCCCGGAGAGCTCTTCCTGGGCGGCCTCGTGGCCCGGGGCTATCTCGGCCAGCCCGCGCTCACGGCCGAGCGGTTCGTGCCCGATCCCTTCTCCGACGAGCCGGGCGCGCGCTTCTACCGCTCGGGAGACCTCGCGCGGTGGCTCCCGGGAGGCGAGATCGAGTTCCTCGGCCGCGCCGACCGGCAGGTCAAGATCCGGGGATACCGCGTGGAGCCGGGCGAGGTCGAGGCCGCGCTCCTGCGCCACCCCAAAGTGGCCACGGCGGCCGTGGGGGTGCGGGTCCAGCCGGGCGGCAAGATCCTCGCGGCCTACGCCGTGCCCCGCGAGGGCGCGGCCCTGGAGGTGGAGGAGATCCGCCGGTATCTCGCAGAGCGCCTCGCGGCCTACATGGTCCCCACGGTCTTCGCGATCCTCCCGGCCCTGCCCTTGACGCCCAACGGCAAGGTGGACCGCCGGGCCCTGGCGAATCTGCCCCTCGCGACGGAAATCCGGAGTGCGGGAGAGGCCCTGGAGACGCCCGCCGAGGAGCTCCTGGCCGGAGCGTTCGTTCATGTCCTGGGCATCTCACGGGCCGGCCGGGAGGACGACTTCTTCCGTCTGGGAGGGCACTCCCTCGCGGCCATGCGTCTCGTCTCCCGCGTGCGGGAGGTCTTCGCGGTCGACCTGCCGCTACGCACCGTGTTCGAGGAGCCCACGGTGGCCGGCCTCGCCCGCAGGATCGAGGCGCTCCAGGGAGAGGAGACGGCGCCGCCGCTCGCCCCCGTCGCCCGCGAGCGGGAGGTCCCGGTCTCCTTCGCCCAGCAGCGCCTCTGGTTCCTGGACCGCCTGGAGCCGGGCTCCTCGGCGTACACCATCGCGACGGCCTTCCGGATCCGCGGGCCGCTCGCCGCTCCGGCCCTGGGCGCCGCGCTCGACGAGCTGGTCCGCCGCCACGAGGTGCTCCGCACCGTCTACGCCGCCCCGGGCGGCGAGCCCCTCCAGGTGGTGCAGCCGTTCGTCCCTCAGGCGCTGCCCCTCGTGGACCTCTCCGCCCTGCCGGAGCCGGTGCGCGAAGCCGAGACCGCCCGTCTTGCCGAGGCGTCGCGGCGCACGGCCTTCGACCTGGAGCGCGGGCCGGTCTTCGTCGCCACCCTCCTGCGCCTCGACCCGGCGGACCACGAGCTGCTCCTGGCCATCCACCACATCGCCTCGGACGGCTGGTCGATGGGGGTGCTGGCGCGGGAGCTCGAGGCGCTCTACCGGGCGTTCGTTGCGGGGGAGGCCTCGCCGCTTCCGCCGCTGCCGCTCCAGTACGCGGACTTCTCGCTCTGGCAGCGGCGCTGGCTGGACGGCAAGATCCTCGAAGGGCAGCTCGCCTACTGGCGCGGGCGGCTTTCGGGCCTCCCCGCGCTCGAGCTGCCCACGGACCGGCCGCGCCCCGCTCTCACGACCTACCACGGCGGCCAGGTGGGCTTCGAGCTCCCCGCGGACCTGACCGCGGCGCTCGAGCGCCTGGGCCAGCGCCACGGCGCGAGCCTTTTCATGACGCTCCTCGCCGCCTTCTCCGGGCTCCTCTCCCGTTGGACCGGCCAGGAGGATCTGGCCGTGGGCTCCCCCGTGGCCAACCGCGGGCGCGCCGAGGTCGACGGGCTCATCGGGTTCTTCGTCAACTCGCTGGTGCTCCGCGCCGGCCTTTCGGGCAAGCCGGCGTTCGTCGAGCTCCTCGCCCAGGTGCGCGAGGCGGCTCTCGGCGCCTACGCCCACCAGGAGCTGCCGTTCGAGAGGCTCGTCGAGGAGATCGCGCCCGAGCGCGACCTGTCGCGGCCGCCGCTCTTCCAGGTCTCCTTCTCGCTCCAGAGCGCGCCGGTGACCGGCCTCGACCTGGGCCCCGGGATCGCGGCGGAGATCGTCGACGTTCCGGGAACCACCGCGAAGCTCGACCTGGCGATTCACTTGGGGGTTGTGAACGGCCGGCTGGGCGGCGGCGCCGAGTACCGGACCGACCTGTTCGACCCCGCGACGGTCGCGCGCCTTCTCGGCCATTACGGCGTCCTCCTGCGGGCGATCGCCGCGGACCCGGCGGCGAGCGTCGCCCACCTCCCGATCTTGACCGCACCCGAGCGGCAGCAGCTCCTCGCCGGGTGGAACGACACGGACCTCCCCTTCCCGCGCCGTCCCTTCCACGAGCTCTTCGAGAGCTGGGCGGACCGCGCGCCGGGCGATCCGGCGGTCGAGGAGGTGGGCTCCCTGGGCGGCCTCTGCCTCACCTACGGCGAGCTCGACGCCGCGGCGAACCGCCTGGCCTGGCGGCTCCGGGAGCTGGGCGTGGGGCCGGAGGTCTGGGTGGGGCTCGCGGTCGAGCGCTCCGCCGGCCTGCTCGTGGGGCTCCTGGGGATCCTGAAGGCGGGCGGCGCCTACGTCCCCCTCGATCCCTCCTACCCGGAGGACCGGCTCGCCTACATGCTCGAAGCCACGCGCCCGCGGGTGCTGGTGACCGAAGGTGCGCTCCTCGGCCGCCTGCCCGCCTTCGACGGACCCGTCGTCCGGCTGGACGGGGACGCCCCGGACCTCGCCCTGCGGCCGTCCACCCGGCCGCGGGTCCCGGTGGACCCGGACCACGCGGCCTACGTCATCTTCACCTCGGGCTCCACGGGTCGGCCCAAGGGGGTCGTGGTGCCCCACGCGGGGATCGCGAGCCTGGCCGAAGCGCAGGTTCCGGTGTTCCGGGTCCGCCCCGGCGACCGCCTGCTCCTCTTCGCGCCGCTCGCCTTCGACACCTCGGTCTTCGAGATCGTGATGGCCCTTCGGGGCGGCGCCACGCTCTGTATCGCTCCGCAGCGGGAGATGCTCCCCGGCCCGGGCCTCCTGGGGCTCCTTCGCGAGCGGCGGATCACCCGCCTGACCATGACCCCCTCGGCGCTCGCCGCGCTGCCCGAGGCCGACCTGCCGGAGGTGACGGCGGTCGCCGTGGCCGGCGAGGCCTGCCCGGCCGAGCTGGTGGCGCGGTGGGGCCGGGACCGCAGGTTCTTCAACTGCTACGGCCCGACCGAGATGACCGTGTGGGTCTCCGTCGCGGAGCTCCGGGACGGCTCCCGGCGGCCTCCCATCGGCCACCCCGTGGGCAACAAGCGGGTCTGGGTGCTGGACAAGAACCTGGAGCTCGTGCCCGTGGGCGTCGTGGGCGAGCTGTGGGTGGGCGGCGCCGGCGTGGCCCGGGGCTACCTCGGCCGGCCGGACCTGACCGCGGAGCGCTTCTGGCCCGATCCCTTCTCCGGCGAGCCGGGCGCCAGGGTCTACCGGACCGGCGACCTCGTGCGGCGGCTGCCCGACGGCAGCCTCGACTTCGTGGGGCGCAACGACCAGCAGGTCAAGATCCGCGGCTTCCGCATCGAGCCCGGGGAGATCGAAACGGCGCTCGCCGCCGACCCCGCGGTCCGCGAGGCCGTGGTCGTCGCCCGCGAGGGGGCCTCCGGCTCGCCGGACGACCGCCGGCTGGTGGCCTATGTGGTGGCGCGCCCGGGCGACCCGGTTTCCGCCGCCGATCTGCAGAGCGTCCTGCGCGAGCGCCTGCCGGAGTACATGGTGCCGTCGGCCTTCGTCTTCCTCCCGGAGCTGCCGCGCACGCCGAACGACAAGGTGGACCGCGCGGCCCTGCCGGAGCCCGAGGGCTCGGCGCGGCCCGGTGCCTCTTTCCAGCCGCCGCGCACGGAGCTCGAGCGCGCCGTGGCGCGCATCTGGTGCGCGGTGCTCGGCCTCGAGCGGGCCGGCGTCGACGACAGCTTCTGGGCCCTGGGCGGCCATTCGCTCCTCGCCACCCGGGTCCTCTCCCGGGTGCGGGACGCCTTCGGCGTCGAGATCCCCGTCCAGGCGATCTTCGAGGCCCCGGTGCTCGCGGACTTTGCCGCCGGGATCGGGCGCGCCCTGGGGGACCGCGGCACGCCGGGCGAAACCGCCGAGCCGGCCCTGGTGCCCCGGCCGCGGACGCCGGGCGAGCCCCTCCCTCTCTCCTTCGGCCAGGAGCGCCTCTGGTTCCTGGACCGGATGACTCCAGGCTCCTCCGCCTACAGCATGCCGTCGTTCCTGCGGCTCTCGGGCCCCCTGGACGTCCCGGCGCTCGCCGGAGCGCTCGCCGGGCTCGTCCGCCGCCACGAGGCGCTGCGCACCGTTTTCAGCGCCCGGGAGGGCGAGCCGGTCCAGGTGGTCCGCCCCTTCGCGGGGATGGACCTCCCGGTGGCCGACCTCAAGGCGTTGCCCGGAGAGGCCCGGGAGGGCGAGGCGCGGCGCCGGGCTCTTCTGGATCTGGGGACCCCCTTCGATCTCTCCCGGGGACCGCTCTTCCGGGCCTCTCTGCTCTCCCTGGGGACCGAAGACCACGTCCTCCTTCTGAACGTCCACCACATCGCCTCGGACGGCTGGTCGGTCGACGTGATGAACGGGGATTTGGCGGCGCTCTACCGGGCGGCGGCGGCCGGCGGGCCTTCGCCTCTCCCGCCGCTGCCGGTCCAGTACGCGGACTTCGCGATCTGGCAGCGGGAGTGGCTCTCGGGCGCGCAGCTCGAGGACCAGCTCTCCTACTGGCGCGCGCGGCTCGACCGGCCCGCCGTTCTGGAGCTCCCGGCCGACCGGCCGCGTCCGGCGGTCCAGAGCTTCCGCGGCGGGGTGGAGCGGGCCGTCTTTTCGGGCGATCTCGCCGACGCTCTGGAGAGGATCGGCCGCCGCCAGGGCGCGACCCTGTTCATGACGCTCCTCGCGGCCTTCGAGGCCCTCCTCCACCGCTACACCGGGCAGGAGGATCTCTTCGTGGGCACGCCGGTGGCCAACCGCGGCCGGGCGGAGGTCGAGGGGCTGATCGGGTTCTTCGTCAACATGCTCGTGCTGCGGACCGACGCCTCGGGAGGCCCCGGGTTCTCCCACCTCCTCGCCCGCGTCCGCGAAGCCGCGCTCTCGGCCTTCGCGCACCAGGACTTCCCGTTCGACCGCCTGGTCTCGGAGCTCGCCCCGGAGCGCGATCTCTCCCGCACTCCGCTCTTCCAGGTCGTCTTCGCCTTGCAGCACGTGGGAGGCGCGAGCCTCGCCCTCGCCCCCGGCCTGTCGGCCGCAGGGTTCGACGCCGGTGGCGAGCGGACCTCGAAGTTCGACCTCTCCCTCCACATGGGCCACGGCGACGACGGGCTCGCCACGGTCGTGGAGTACGCGGCCGACCTCTTCGAGGCCGCGACGATCCGTCGCCTTCTCGGGCACTTCGAGACCCTGCTCCAGGGGATCGCCGTCCACCCCGAGGCGCGCCTCTCGGAGCTGCCGCTCCTCTCTCCGGCCGAGCGCGGGCAGATCCTCGGCCAGTGGGCCGGAACGGCCACGGCGTACCCGCGCGAGGCGACGATCCACGGCCTCTTCGCGGAGCAGGCGCGGCGGAGGCCCGAGGCCGTCGCCGTCGTCTTCGGCGACGAGAGTCTGACCTACGGGGAGCTGGACCTCCGGGCGGACCGCCTGGCCCGCCGGCTCCGCGCCCTGGACGTGGGGCCCGAGGTGGCCGTGGGGCTCTCGGCCGAGCGCTCGCCCGACCTGATCGTCGCGATCCTCGGGATTCTGAAAGCCGGCGGCGCCTACGTGCCCCTCGACCCCGCCTATCCCGCCGATCGGCTGGCCCTCATGCTGGAGGATGTCCACGCCACCGTCGTCGTGGCCCAGGAGCACCTCCTCGGGGCTCTGCCGGAAACCGGTGCGCGGCGGGTGGCCCTCGAAAGCCTCGGGGAAGGGGAGGGGACCGCCGTCCTCCCGGACGTGGACGCGGAGAGCCTCGCCTACGTCATGTTCACCTCCGGCTCCACGGGCCGGCCCAAGGGGGTGGCGGTCACCCACCGGAACGTGGTCCGCCTCGTGCGGGAGACCGGCTACGTCCGCTTCGGGCCCGAGGAGGTCTTCCTCCAGCTCGCCCCGGTCTCCTTCGAC
>DATHUD010000579.1:0-21482 GCA_035462575.1 Thermoanaerobaculia bacterium
AGAAGGTTTTCGTACGCGGTGAGCGAGCCGTCCACCGAAACCGCCTGGGGCACGTACCCGATCGCGCGCCGCACCGCGGCCGGCTCCCGCGCGAGATCGAAACCCGCCACCCGGGCGCTGCCCGCGCTCGGAGTGAGGAGCGTCGTGAGCATCCGGATCGCCGTCGTCTTCCCCGCCCCGTTCGGCCCGAGGAGCCCGAAAGCCTCCCCCTCCGGAACCGCGATCGTCAAGCCGTCGACCGCCGTGAAATCCCCGAAGCGGCGGGTCAGCCCATGCGTCTCGAGGATTGTCATCGGCCGGTTATCCTACAGTGAGAACGTCATGCTGTCTCGCCGCGGTCCGGCCAGGGCACCTCAGGCATAGGGGCGCCTTAACTCCAGCCCCGAGGAGAAAACAATGAACCGACTTGCGAAGCTTGGAATCCTGATGCTGTCCCTCGGGGCCCTCGCGTTCACCGGACCGACGCCCAACGCGGAGGCCTCCTGCCACAATCTGGCCTGTTTCGCCTCGCCGGCCTGCTGCAACGACCGGCAGTGCGACGACTTCTGCGGCGGTGCGGGCCTGGGCTTCTGCGGCCCATCCAAGTGCTGCAGCTGCCAGGGATGAGACAAAGAGCGGAATCTTGAGACCCGGCGGCGGAAGGCAGGCTCTGCCGACCGCCGCCAGATCCCGATCCATTACGGGCAGGGAACCGGAGCCGGAACGTTCGGATTGCTGCCCACGCGCCGGTCCAGCCAGTCCAGAATGGCGTCGTAGGCGAGCGGCGCCTGGACGTGCAGGTTCAGGTCGTGCCCTGCCCCGGCGATCGCCGCGGTCTCCGTGCAGGCGTCGGCCGGGTAGAAGCCCGGCTCGACGGCGAGGCTGCCCGAGGCCGTGCATGACGGCGCGTTGCAGAACGCGAGGTCCAGATCCCCGACGATCACGAACACGGGAACGTGGATCCCGGGCGACAGGGCCAGCGCGGGGAAAGCCGTGTCGAGCTCGGCCGCGGTCACGGTCTCCTTGGTCTGCTCGTCGATCGCGACGACCAGGGGATCCGCGGAGGGCAGATAGTAGAAGACCCCCCGGGTGCCCGGGAGGGTGGTGAGATAGCCGTCCGGAATGTTCCGGCCCGCGAAATCGGGGTCGAGATTCGCCGGGTACAAGACCGCGAAGATCTCCCCCAGAGCGGGGGTGACCGTGTGCGACACACCGGTCAGCACCACGCCGTCCACATCGCCGTAGGTCGCCGCCTCCTCGATCGCGATCACGGAGCCGAGCGAATGCCCCACGAGCGCCACCCGTTCGGCCTGGATGCGGCCGAACGAAGGCACGACCAGATCCCCTCCGCGCAGCGCCTGCACGATCTGATGGACCACATACGCGTTGGCGCCGATCGTGACCGCCGCCGCCGGAGGATGATCGCTCTGGCCGATCCCGATCCGGTCGAGATTCAGGACCGCGTAGCCCGCCGCCGTGGCGCGGCGCACATACGAGTAGGTCTCGGGCTCCAAAGGCCAGTCCCAATACAGATGGCTGTAGGTCGAGCCGTGCAGCGTGATCTGGATCGTCTTCTGCTGGATGCTCCCGCGGGAGCAGAGGACGCCGAACACGTTGTAGACAGTCGCATCGGTCGGCGACAGGTTCACCTCGAACGAAAGCTCCTCGCAACGAAACCCGCCTGGTTCCGCCGATGCGCTCGACGGAACGAGCACGGCCAAGGCCAGCGCGCAGAGAACCCCCACCCCGAACTGGAACATCGAACGGCTTGGACGGTGTCTCATGATTTCTCCTCTCCTTGAATTGAAGGACACTCCTGGAGGAGCCGAACGCTTGGTCACTGAAGAAGATGACGAATGGCCGTCGTGAATCCCTCACTCATTATTCGTCGAGGCCGTGCGGTGGAGCTGGTCGAAGGTCTCGAGCACGGTCTCGGGCCGGGTGCGGACCCGGTAGTCCTCCGTCAGGTCGACCCAGCGGATGGTGCCGGACGGATCGATCAGGATCTCCGCGGGCCGGGCGATGTCCGTGCCGTCCGGCGCTCCCTTGGCGTGCAACAGGTCGTAGCGGCGGGCGGCCTCGTTCTTTTCGTCGCTCAGGAACGTGTATGTCCACTTCATCTTCGCGAGGTGCTCGCGCGTCGCGTCGGGAGTGTCGGCGCTGATCGCCACGAGCCGGATGCCGCGCTTTTCGAATTCGGGAAGCCGCTCTTCGAAACTCCGTAACTCGGAGTTACAGAACGGTCACCAGTAGCCGCGGTAGAAGATGAGGAGCGCCCACGACCCCGGAGCGCCGCCCTCCGCCGGCCCGAGCAGGTCGTAGAGCCGGACAGGCCGTCCCTGAGGGTCCGGCAGCGTGAAATCCGGAGCCTGCCCGCCGACCTTCGCCACGCTCGACGTCGCGGGCGGCAACTGCCGGGACCCGACCATGGTGATGAACAGGAAGAGCCCGAGGGTCGCCAAGCTCAAGGTTCCGAAGACAGGTCCCGCGATCCGCCCGCCGTAGCGCTCCGGCTGGCGGAAGGCGCGGGCGAGCCCCACGCTCAGAAGTGCCAACCCGGCCGCGAAGAGAAGCCAGCTCACCCAGGGGACGTCCCGCGTCAACGGGAACTGGGCAAAGAACAGGGGATAGCTCAAGAGAGCGATCGCACAGACGATGAATCCGGTCAGGGGGAAGAAGTTGCGGGATCGGGTCATGGGGGAAATTCTACCCCATGGCAGCCCTCTACGCTTTGCGCTCTCGCGGCTGGGGAGTCCCGCAACATCGAGTAACATGTGAGGATAGCCTCTGACAGGGAGGTGCTCATGCGCATCTGTCGTTCGCTCGTCTCCGCTCCGGTCTTCGCGATTCTCCTGCTTGCCGCCGCGCTCCCCTCCGGGGCCGGGGTGAACCGCTGGACGTCCATCGGGCCGGACACCGGGATTGTCCGGACCGTGGCGGCGGCGCCCTCGCTCCCCACGACCCTGTACTCCTTCGTCGGATTGAACAAGGTCTACTCGAGCACCGACCGGGGAAACACCTGGACCTTGGCCGGAACGGTCGAAGAAGAGGGCTTCCAGGGGATCTCCGACATCGCGGTCGACCCGCGATCGCCGAGGAGGGTCTACGCTCTCGGCTTCTGGCAGGTGTTCCGGAGCGACGACGGCGGGGCGGGCTGGCGTCCGGTCCTCCCGGAGCTCGGGCCGGAGACCCGGCCGCAGTCTCTGGTGCTCCATCCCCGGATCCCGGGGCTCCTCTACGTGCTCCTGACCAACGGAGACCTGCTGCGCAGCGCGAACGGTGGGCGGCGGTGGACCCGGAGCTCGACACCGTCCGTGGCGGGCCTCCTGGAGGTGGACCCTTCCAGTCCGAGCGTCCTCTATTACGCGAGCTTTTTGGGCGAGCTCTACAAGAGCGTCAATGGAGGCTTGACCTGGTTCCCCTCCCGCCGGGGGCTGGAACAGGGCCTCTCTTTCGAGGCGCTGGAGGTCGATCCCTCCTCCCCGCGGACGCTCTACCTCATCCCGGCGAGCCCCCTCCCTGACCGGAAAATCTTCATCAGCCGGAACAGCGGAGCCACCTGGACCGCGATCCGGTCCGACCTCGATGGAGGCCGCGTCCGGGAGCTCACCCTGGAGACCGGCCGGCGTCCCGTCTTCTACCTGGTGCTCGACGACGATCGCCTTTTGAAGAGCGTCGATGAAGGCAGGACCTGGTCGGAGACGGCGGCTCCCCCCCTTTCCATCGCGGATCTCCTCCCGGCTCCGTACGGGCTCCTGGCCGGGACGCCGACCGGGGTCTACCGCAGCGCCGATCAGGGAGCGTCCTGGAGCCTGTCGAGCCGTGGGATTCGGGCCCTGTCGGTCGAGAGCCTGGCGATCGACCCCGTGCTCCCCTTCCTGTACGCGCAAGGACACGGAGTGCTCTTCAAGTCTCCGGATGGCGGCGCCAGGTGGAACCTTCTCCCGTTGTCCAGCGGGCTCCTCGGTCCGGTCGCAACCTCGCCCACCCGTCGCGGCCAGGTGCTCGTCGGCGCTTTCAGCTCGGTTCTGCGGAGCACGAACGGCGGGCGCCGGTGGGCGGAGGGAGAAGAGCTCGCGTGCGCGGCGCCGGTTTCTCTCGCCGTGAATCCTGTCCACGAATCGGTGATCTACCTGGGGATCGACTTCTTCGAAGTGCCGTGTGGCCAGAGCTGCCGCACCTTCAAGAGCGTCGACGCCGGAGCGACCTGGGCCTGCATCGGAAATGGGATTCCAGGAGGTGGAGGTTCCGTGGTGGTGGCGGATCCCCGCCGTCCGGGAATCCTTTATGTCGCGCCCGGGCAAGGAGAGGGAATCTGGCGCAGCGAGGACGACGGAGCCTCCTGGTCTCCGCTCACCCGGGCCTTCGATCCGATCACGATCGCCGTCTCCCCGGCCGATCCGAGATTCCTCTACGCCGGCACGACCACCGGAGTGGCCTACAGCGAAGACGGCGGCCGGTCCTGGGGCCTCGACAACGAGGGGCTGCCGACGGGATGGGTGTATTCCCTGGCCGCCGACCCCGTCGATGGCCGGACGGTCTACGCCGCTTCCTCTGAGCACGGAGTCTTCAAGAGCACGGACGGAGGTAGAACCTGGAGCTCCCTGGGGCCGGGCCTGGAAGGGCTGACCGTAACGGCACTGCTGATCGATCCGCGCGATCCGAAGACGTTGTACGTGGGGACGATGGAGGGCGGGGTCTTCGCGCTGACGCAGCCGTAGCAGACAGACTCCCGACCTCCTCGAGCCGTCAGGCGTCAGGCCGTCACGGCCGCCGCCGGCGCGTCCTCCTGGGGCTTGCGGCGCAGGATCGCGGCGGAGATGAGCGTCATGATGAGCCCGACCGGAAACACCTCCAGAAAGGTGATGCCGGCGTTGAAGAGAGGGTTGGCGTAGAGCTTCGCGAAGTCCGCCATCTGCGCGGTCGCCTCCCGGATGGCGGCCTCGCTCTCGCCCGCCGCTCGCATCCTGGCGATGGAGTACGCACCGTAGTGGTCGAGGAAGTTCGGGTAGAAGTTGTAGTAGATGATCTCCCAGGCGAGCACGTACATCGCGCAGGTCACCAGGGTGATGAGGATGCCGACCTGGAACGCCTTGCCGAAGCCGATCACGCCGCCGGCCACGTTGTCGCGGTACGACTTGACCCCGAAGAAGACCAGCAGGAACGAAAGGACCATGGAGCTGTAGCCGAGGAGCTCGCTGTATTCGAAGCCGATGACCCCTTTCATGCACAGGGTCATCATCACCGAACCCATGGCCATCAGCAGGACACCCGACGCAAGTCCGTAGCGGAGCACGATTTTCTTCATTGCCGTTTTCCTCCCCCCGTTGATTCGGGATCGATGGTCGCACCTTAGCGTCGCGGTGCCGCGCCGGTCGTCCTCCGTTCGGGTGATTTTCGGGCCGGAGGGCGGAAATCACCCTTTCGTTGACCCCCCGTTGGTATCCCCAAAACTAGGGGATGAGGCCGAGCTCCCGCCCTTTCTGGACCGCCTGGACCCGGCGGTTGACCCCCAGCTTGTCGAACAGGCGGGAGGAGTGGGTCTTGACCGTGTTCTCGGAGACGAAGAGCCGCTCGCCGATCTCCCGGTTGCTCAACCCCTCCGCGATGAGCCCGAGGATCTCGTGCTCGCGCGGGGTGATCCCGAGCTCCTTCAACTTCCCGGCATCGAGCACGAAAGGCCCGCTCGCCGGGACCCGCACCTCCTTGACCACCACCACTTCTCTAGACCGGGACCAGCGCAGCCCGAAGTAGACGCCCAGGGCGGAGAAGATCGCCGCCACCAGGCCGCCATAGATTTCTGTGGGGTAGGCACGGACGAAGTGCTTGTACTCGAGAACCTTGAGCAGCGCGAGGAGCACACCGCCGGCCAGCCCGTAAAGGAGGACGCGTTTCATCGGCGGGGAGCATAGCGCGCCCTGGCGCTCCTCCTCGCGTCTTCTTCATTGGGTTCGGCTGGAAATGTCGCTTAGAGGGATAGGGGCCCTCGCGCGGGGGCCCGGCCGTCCAACGTCCGATGAAAGAGGAAAGATCATGAGACAGCTCGAGTGGAAGGTGTGTTTCGCGGTGGCAGTGCTCGTCCTCGGTTTCCTGGCCGTCCCGGCGCAGGCGATCGATCTTGATGGCGACGGCCGGGACGACGGGCCCTGGATCGAGTCGGTGCCGCTCGATGCCGATGCGGACGCCGACGGCTCCTTCGATTCCGACTCGGATTTCGATTTCGCGGCGATCTGGGTCCTGGTGTGTCCGCCAGGATGCGTGAAGGTGAGGACCGTCAATCATCACGGCGAGATCGACGAGTTCTGCGACTGCAACGGCGACGGCCAGCAGGATCAGGCCTGCCAGATCTGGCTCAAGACTTATGCGGACGGCACGCAGAAGCCGATCTGCCATCCCGGCTGCCCGGGTGAAGGCCGGCCCGGAGGCCAGCAGTGCGCCATGTACACCGAAGAGAAGCCGGACGGCGGCGTCACCAAGTGGTGCAACTGCGTATAAGGGATTTCGCACGGGAGCGCCGGCATCCTTCCCGGCGCTCCCGGCTCCCCCTACCCTTCCTTCCGGATCAACCTCCCCAGCGCCGCCCGGTCGGGCGCCAGCAGCTCGGCGATCCGCTTGGGGTTGACGTCCGCGACGATGATCTGGCCGACTTCCTGATTGACCTCGCGGAAGATGCCGTGAGACTTCATCTTCTCGGTCTGGTACTGGTTGTCCTCGGTCGGCGTGACGTAGTGCACCGAGTCGGCCTTGAAGCGGTGCACGAGGAAGAGGTGGATGAGGGTCATCAGGCGCTTCTGGCGCAGCGCTTCCGCGAAGGTGTTCTGGTCGCGCACCGAGAGGATGCTGCGGCCCCGGCGATCGTGGATGGGGGCGAAGATGACGTTGGCGAGCTTCTCCTCGTTCTGGCCGAAAACGCCGAGCTCCAGCACCTCCGAGCCGGCACGGCTCGGCCGGAGCTGGACGCGCAACCCGCCGGGGAGCCCGTGGTGCTCGCTCCACAACGCCAGCCACTCCTCGAGGAGCTTCTTCGGCACCTCGGTCTGCATCAGGTGCTGATGCTGGGTGGAGCCCTTGCCCATCGCCTTGGTGGTCGCCGTGCGCCCCGAGGAGGCGAGCAGCGCGGCGTCGCTCCTTGGGCCGCCGACGAGGGTCTGCGGCGTGCGGTAGGGGGACTCGACCAGACGCAGCTTGCGCTGCAGGCGGGCCAAGGCCAGCATGCCGTCCTGCCGGAGAGCGGTGGCGAAGTCCTCCGCGGCGAGGCCGTCGACCTGATGGCCGCCGTAGGTGATGAAGTTGAAGACGAAGCCCATCTTGCCGAGCTCCTCGGGGAAGCGCTTCATCTCGTCGTCGCTCATCCCGGTGGTGTCCCAGTTGAACGAGGGCGAGAGGTTGTAGGCGAGCATCTTGTCGGGAAACTCGGCATGGATCGCCTCGGCGAATTGCCGCGCCTCCGCGAGGTCCGCGGTCTTGGTCTCCATCCAGAGGATGTCGGCGAACGGCGCCGCGGCGAGCGATTTGGCGATCGCGTAGGGAACGCCGCCGCGGATCTGGTAGTACCCCTCGGGGGTCTTGGACAGCTCGCAGTCCCAGTCGATGTCGACGCCCAGCTCCCGGGCCTTCTCCCGCGCGGAGTAGAGCGAGGCGCGCGCGGCGAAGCGCTCCCACTCCTCGGCGCTCATCTCCGCCGGATCTCCCTCGCTCTCGCGGAAGGCGAGAACTTCGGCCACCGCGTCGCCGTAGGTCCGGAGGTTGGCGTCGGCCTGCCAGGCGTCGACGAAGCGCGATTCGACCTTGTCGAACAGGGGATCGATCGAGGGCTCCTTGCCCGACAGGAAGGCCGAGGCAGCCTCGGCGGCCAGGCTCAAGATTCCCTGGCGCTCGAGCCATGAGGCGGCGGCGGCGTACTCGCCGTCTGAAAGGGCATACAGGAAGTGGCCGTTGATCTCCGCAATCCCCAGCTCATAAAAGCGCCGCATGAGCGCCAGGTAGCAAGCCTTGTAGGAGGGGATGCCGAGGTTGGCGGCGCCCAGGAGGAACGGCTGATCGCGCTCGTCGGCGCGGCTGTCGATCAGGTTGGCCGCCTCGGCGTCGGTGCGGGCGACGATAATGCCGGGGACCCGCATGACGTCGAGCTGGAAGCGGGCGGCATTGAGGCGCTTGATCTGCTCGTCCGAAGGGACCAGCACCTTGCCGCCCTGGTGGCCGCACTTCTTGGTGCCCGGGCGCTGGTCCTCGATGTGATACCCCGGAACGCCAGCCTCGACGAAGCGGCGGATCAGGTTGCGCACGTGGGGGTCCCCGCCGTGGCCGGTGTCGGCGTCGGCGATGATGAACGGCCGGAAATCGTGGGCCGGGGTCGCGGCGCGCTGCGCCTCGCTCATGCGCAGGCGCAGATACTGCTGGTTGCGGTCGGCGGTGAGCAGGGCGCGCACCAGCGTCGCGGCCTCGTCCGGCACCTGGCTCAAGGGATAGCTCGCGAGATCGGGCCCCGGGTCCTCGGAGGTGGAGCCCTTGGCGGAGGTCGCCCAGCCGCCGAGGTAGATCCCCTCGATCCCCATCCGCTTCATAGTCACCGCCTGCCCCGGCGAGTAGGGGCCGAAGGTGGTGATGCTCTTGCGCTCGGCGAAGAGCTCGCGCAGGCGCCGGTAAAACGCCGCCGCCGCTTCCCGCGCCACCGTGTAGTCGGCGGGAATCGTGCCGCGCTGCTCCGCCACCTGGCGGGCCGTGTAGAGACGAACGATCCCTGTAAAGCGTGGACTGTCGAGATACTGCTGTGTGGCGGTGACTTCCTGTTGGAACGGAGAGGTACTCTTGACGTCTATGTCGGATTCAATGATGGCCATGGCTTTCGCCTCCTTCAAGCACTGGAGCGATCCGCTCCGTGCATAAGACCATGACCAGCTTATCGAAAAACGGGGTCTCTGGGGATGGCTCGTGGAGGGATACGCAGAAAAGAGGTCTCTCCCGCCATGGTGCAGCGATCCATGAACGATCCAGGATGCCGGAGGCCCTCACCCCGGCGGGTGGACCGCCTCCCGCCCGGGAAAGCCCGCGGCCCGCGCCGTGGGGTGGTGCCGTTCCTGGAGGGGCGATGTAGCGTCAGAGCGGGTCCGGCGATCTCAGTACGGCCCGGAGGTGTTTCGATGCGATACGAGATCCTCTTCACGATCGCGGCACTGAGCCTCGCAACAGGGGCGGCGGGAGCGGCGAGCGCCATCGAGATCCCGAAATCCTTGCAGACCGAGCACGAGGCGATTCACTCGACCCTGGTCGAGGCGACGCAGGCTCCTGGAAGCGTCGGTATTGCGGCGAAGGAGCTCGCCGAGGTGTTGCACCCGCACTTCGTGCGTGAGGAGCAGATCGCCTTGCCGCCGTTGGGGCTCATCGCACCGCTGGCCGCGGGGGACCGCCTGTCCGAAGCCGTCGTCTCCGAAGCGTTGGCCATGACCGACGCGCTCCGGTCCGAGCTCCCCCGAATGCTCGAGGAGCACAAGAAGATCCGCGCTGCGGTCGAAAAGCTTCGCCTCGCGGCCCGCGCCGAGAAGGCGACGAAATATGAGCAGCTTGCCGAAGACCTGGCGCTGCACGCCCAAACGGAGGAAGAGGTGCTCTACCCGGCAGCTCTTGTCGTGGGGGAGCTCCTCCGAGCGCGGCGGCAGATCAAGTAGCTCCCCCCAGAGGCCGGCGATGCTAGAATTCCTGGCCTCTTGAGCCTCCTGCGCCGAGCCGGTTTCTGCGTCCTCACGCTGCTCTTCCCCGCCGTCCTCCTGGGCGCCGCGGAGAGCGCTCCTGCCCCGTCACCTCCGGCGGCGCTCCGGATCGTCAACGCCCTCCTGATCGACGGCACGGGGGCTCCGGCGCGCCCGGGGAGCCTGCGCATCGCCGGGGACCGCATCGTGGCGGTGGGCGATGTGGAGCCGCTCCCGGGCGAGGAGGTCTTCGACGCCAAGGGCCTCGTCCTCGCGCCCGGGTTCATCGATACGCACTCGCACGCCGTCTCGGACCTGGGCGAGATGCCGGAGGCGCTCGGCGCGGTGAGCCAGGGGATCACCACCGTCGTCGGCGGGCAGGACGGCGAATCGACCTTCCCGCTGAGCGAGCTTTTCGCGCACCTCAAGAAGGCGCCGCCGGCGGTCAACGTGGCCTCGTACTCGGGGCACGGCACGCTCCGCGACAAGGTGCTGGGATCGGAATTCCGCCGCGCCGCCACCGCGGCCGAAATCGCCGCCATGTCGCGCCTCCTCGAAAAGGACCTGGAGGCGGGAGCCCTCGGCCTCTCGAGCGGGCTCGAGTACGATCCGGGCATCTACTCGACCCGCGCCGAGCTGCTGGACCTGGCCCGCGTCACCGCCCGACAGGGTGGCAGGTACATCAGCCACATCCGCAGCGAGGACCGGAAATTCTGGGAGGCGATCGACGAGATCCTCGCCATCGGCCGGGAAGCGAAGCTCCCCGTGCAGATCTCGCACATCAAGCTCGCCATGCGTTCCCTCTGGGGCCAGGCGCCCCGGCTGCTCGCGCTCCTCGACGAGGCGAGGGCGCAGGGGATCGACGTCACGGCCGACATCTACCCCTATCTCTACTGGCACTCGTCGCTCACCGTGCTCTTCCCGGAGCGCGACTTCGAAAACCTTGCGGTCGCCCGGCAGGTGCTCGCCGAGATCGCGCCGCCCGAAGGGTTGCTGCTCGGCCGCTACCTTCCCCACCCGGCCTACGCGGGGCGCACCGTGGCCGACATCGCCAAGGAGCGCGGCGAAACGCCCGAGGTGACGCTCGTCGCGCTCATCCGCGACGCCGAGGCGCTGCGCCGCCAGGGAAAGGAAGGGGTCGAAAGCGTGATCGCCACGAGCATGATCGAAAGCGATCTCGACCAGCTCCTCGCCTGGCCGCACACCAACCTCTGCACCGACGGCGAGCTCGACGGCCGGCACCCGCGCGGGTTCGGCTCCTATCCGCGCGTCCTCGGCCGCTCCGTGCGCGAGCGAGGCGTGCTCCGCCTCGAAAGTGCGGTGCACAAGATGACCGCGCTCGCCGCCGATCACGTCGGACTCGAGGACCGCGGTCGTCTCGTACCCGGCGCCTTCGCCGATCTCGTGCTCTTCAACCCGGCCACGGTGATCGATCGCGCGACAACGAGCGACCCGCACGCGCTCGCCACGGGCATCGAGCGCGTCTGGGTCAACGGCCGCGTCGTCTTCGCAAGCGGCGCGGCGAGCGGCCTCAGGCCGGGGCGGGTCCTTCGCAGGAAAGGGACGCGAAAGGCGTAAATCCCCTCCTCTCCGGCGGTACCCCGCCCCCGGCTGCACTTCAGACGGCTAGAAACCCTCGTCGGCGAGCGCATGGAGCGCCGCGAAGGGCTCGCGCCGTTCAGGGGAGAAGAAGAGCGCTCGCAACGGGTCGGCCGTGGCCTCACGGACGAAGGCGGCGGTGCGCTCCTGCCGCCGCGTGCTCCGGATGTTCTTGACGATCCGGTACTTGATCTCGGGGATCGAGAGGTCCACGACCAGAGTCGAGCCGCCGCGGAAGCGGTAGCTCGGCACGCCCTCCTCTGCGGCCTCGACCGACTGCGTCAGCACGACGATGACCTGCGGGATGTGTCTTCCGTCCGAGCGACTGTGCATCGCGGGGCGCAGCTCGTGCACCTCGAACTTCTGCGTCGCAGGGTCGAGGCCCAGTTGGCCCGCGAACTCCGGCAAGGCCTGGAAGGCCGCAGCAAGCTGCTTGTGGAGAGCTCTCCGCTGGTCCCGTGTCCTGAAGAACAGCTCCTCGCGATCGTTCAGGTATAGGCAGGCATCGGCGTACTGCTTGAGGCCCTCGATCACCTCGCCGTACTGCTTCCAGATCGCCGTCTGCACCTTCCTGGAGAACATTGAAAGATCGAGCCCCTGCCAGCGCAGAGTATCCACCGAGAGCGTGCGCGGCGTGTCGTCCGCCGCGGCCTCGAGGTTCAAAGGGTAGATGCCGCGGCGGCGGAACGCTTCCACGAAGGCCACGCGGTAGTTGTGGCGGTCGTCGGTGACGAGGTCGAAGTCGGCTGTGATCAGGGCGCGCAGATACTCGAAGAAGGTCACGTCCACCGGCGGCAGGTAATCGAGCGCGCGGATGCACATGGTCAGCACGTGATCGGCGGACTTGGCCGCCTCGCCGGCCAGGCGGCGCACGAGGTCGGGGTGGATCGCTCCGTTCGGCAGAACTCCCGTCCCGCCCGTGTAGATGCGGAGAAGGTCGCCGATACGCTCCTTGTAGATGGCGATGAAGGCGTCGAAGACAGCGGCCACGAGGATGGCGCCGCGCGAGTGCGGCGTCAGGCGCTTCTGCAGCTCCGTGGGATCGGGCACGATCCGCTTCCAGACTCCGCCCTCCAGCCGGCCGATGGCGTCGCGCAGGGCGCCTCGCCCGCCCGACGCCTGGCCGAACTGGACGGCGAGGCTGCCGAGCATGGACTCCGTTTCGATGTCGCCGCGCGTCCGGCTGATCTCGCTCTCGAGGACCTCCGGAATCGTGAAGTGCTGCAGCAGAGAGACGATGTCGGCGAAACCCTCGTGCAGCGCGAGCACGTCGGGATTGGTCGGCTCGTTGAAACGGCGGTGCATCCCGTCGAGGATCGCGTGGGTCGTCTCGTGGGCGACGATGTCATGCGACAGGCAGGAGAAGACGCGGCTGCCGGGCATGTGATCGCCCGGCCGGTCTGCGCCGGCTTCGAAATAGCCGAACTTCAGCGCGACCTCCTGCGGGCTGTAGAACGCGTTGGCCTGCCGGAGGGCGTGCGGGCGGATCGCCAGTTGCCGCACGAAGGCCTTGTCGTCGTTCGGATTCTTCGGATTCGGCCGGGGGCGCCAGAGCACGGGGCGGCCGGAGGCCCTTTCGAAGTGCTCGACCGTCTTCATCGCCACGGCGTAGACCATCTGCTGGTGAAACTGCGGATTGCCCTCCGAGGGCGCCCAGCCGTCTTGCGCGAGCAACCGCGGGTCGTCGAGGTCCACGGGCTCATACCGCGTATTCGCGGCGTCCACGTCCTCAATGGCGAGGTACTCGCCCACCGGCCCCTTCTCCAGCTTCTCCCAGCGGATCTTGAGCGTCACCTCGTTGATGTCGGCGGTGTCGAGCCGCGCCGAAAAGCTCGGGTCCACGGCGTACACGCGGACGCGGCGGTACGCCGGGTTCCGGACCGCCGGCTGCGCATCACAGGCCGGAAGATTCTCGGGGACGACCGCCTT
Organism: Thermoanaerobaculia bacterium; assembly: GCA_035462575.1. GTDB lineage: Bacteria > Acidobacteriota > Thermoanaerobaculia > Multivoradales > UBA5704 > DATARR01. The sequence goes on from DATHUD010000579.1 coordinate 13,194, forward strand.
CGTCCGCTCGTTGCGCGGTGCGGACTGGCCGGCCGGGACCGGGTACCGGGCCGCAACGTGCTTGCGCAGAGCGAGCGAGGCTCCCTCGTCCTCGATCACGGCCTCCATGAAGCGGCGCAGCTTCTCCCCCTCGAGCCGGGTCAGACTGTCGGGATCCGGCACGATCTCCTGCAGCCTCTCGTTGACCAGCCAGCGCTGGGCAAGCTCGAGGTTGAACATCTGCTCGCGCGGCGGAGGCTCGACGATCCCCAGACCGGTGACGATCCGGAGAAAGCCGAACGAGGCGTTGGACCGCTCGCTCCGGCTCAGCCCGAACACGGGCCGGACGTCGAGCGCCGCGCGCGCCTGGAGCACGCCGTTGCCGAGCTGCCTCCGGTTCGTCCTCTGCTTGGCCGAGGTGAAGAGGGCGTTGCGCACGGCCTCGACGCGCTGCCAGTCGCGTGGCAGCACGTCCTTGTACCTCTCGAACCAGAGGGCGACCGCGGCGGCCACCTGAGGCGTGGCGGACGACGTGCCCTCGCCGTTGCGGCGAACCACGGTCGGGCAGTGGAAACGCGCCCACGGAATGTTCGGCGTGTACGTGGAGAGGGCCGTCCTCATGGCGGATTCGGGGCCGATGCAGCCTTCGAGCGTCCTGCCCGAAAGGTTGATGTAGGGCCTGCCGTCGGCCATCACGCCGCAAACCGCGATCACGCGGCTGAAGCGCGCCGGATAGACCATCGCGCGCGGCGGCAATTCGCCCACGTGGTTGCCCGATGCGGCGCAGATGCACAGGCCCGCCTCGTAGGCCTCGTCCACGGCCTCCGCCCAGACCCGCGTGGGCAGGCCGCCCATGCTCAGCGTGATCACGTCGCAGCGCTGCTCGACGGCGTACCGGATCGCCTGGGCCAGCGCGCTCGTCCGCAGCAGGACGACGCTGTCGGCTACGCGCACCGGCACGACGTCCGCGTCGGGCGCGCCCCCGAGCACGGTGCCGAACGCCGAGACCTCGCCGCCCGCGAGAATGCTGAGCGTGCCGGCGCCGTGGCCCGAGTTGTCGAACAGGAAGCGGCGATTGTCGGGGTCCACGGCGCTCCCCGGGGCATCGTCGCGGCCCACGAAATTCCGCCCGAGATCGCGCAGGAGGTTCCTGGGCACGGTCTCGTGCGTCGGGAAAAAGCCCGTGTCGAGGTGCGCGATCCGGGTCCGCCGCTCCGTGAACCGGACCGCGTCGCGCGCTGCGCCGAGCTGGCTGAAGTCGTCGCCCAGGTGCCAGGCGAACACATCGGGGCCGACCGCCTTGCCGTGCGTCCCATCCTGCGGGTTGGCCGTGCAGTCCTCACCGGCGGCGAAGGGCTGGCCGGCCACCTGCTCCTCGCTGGTATCCCGGTAGACCGTATGGCGGAAATCGGGCTCGGCGAAGACGACGTCCGACTCGGCGATGCCGAGCTGCCCGGCGATGCGCGCATGCGCCAGGTCCCAGGGCGTCGCCGCCCCCTCGGGCATCTCGGCGATGAACCACTGGGGCGTGGAGTCGATCCCGAAGCCGCCCACCACCGCGGGAGGCGTGTCGTACAACGGCTGCAGGTTCATGCGCGACTCCGCCGCCCGCAAGGCGTTCGACGGACGGAGCTTGACGAGCACGCGATTCGTTTCGGCAGGCAGCTGTCGATCGTTGTCCACGACGTCCCCCGTTTTGTGGCTTTCGATTTCGTTTTGCTCTCCGTCAGATTCTACACTGCCCTGCGGATCGGCGCTCCGCCCGCGCTCCACGGGTTCAACGAGGCCTGCTGGTATCTCCGGCTGCAGTAACGGTGGGATACCCAGTTGCGGAAGTGAGTTGCCGGAAAAGCCTGTGCGGACTCGATGTCCATTTTCCTCCTCAAACGTCGCCAACCTGAGTAGACCGACTCTGTGCCAGCGCGCGCCTTCGCGCGTTCCCCCGGCACGCGAAAGGAGCTTGCATGCCAAGTCCCCGTCTCCTCTGGGCCGCCGCCGTCCTCGCTGTCTCGACCTGGATACTGCCCGGCCTCGCCGCCGCGCAGACGCTGTCGCCGGCGCTCTGCCCGGCGGGGAGCCCGTTCAACCTGCAACCGACCCTCACGCCCTTCCTGGCCGGCCAGCCGGGGATCCCGCTGCTGCGCCGGACGATCGACCTCGCGGTCTATCCCGAGGCGCGGTGCAACGACGGCTCGGCGGCGGTGATGTACATCCGGCCCGCCAATGCCGCCTTCGGGGGGAATCCGATCGTCGCCGAGAGCCGCAAGTGGCTCATCTTTCTGGACGGCGGCGGCGGCTGCCACAACGCCGACCAGTGCCTGCTCGAGCGCTGGTGCGGCGGCGGCGGCCAGATCTTCGACCGCGCCGGCAAGATGAGCTCTCTCAACGCGCCGGCGGCGATCCGCGGCTTCGGCATCTTCTCCCTCCAGCCGCCCGCCCCCTTTGTCAACCAGTTCGCCGACTACAACCACGTCCTCGTCCACTACTGCAGCTCGGACAACTGGATCGGCTCCGCCAGGCTCAACGGCATCAACACCTCGACGGGCACCGCGTACGACATCCGCTTCCAGGGCGAGGCCATCGTCAACGCCGTGATCTCGACCCTGGTCTCGGGACCGGTCGGCGCCGATCCCGCGGTGGCCGCGGCCTTCTACAACACCACCGTGCCCAACCTCCAGGGTGCGCGCGAGATCGTCCTCGCGGGCGAGTCCGCGGGCGGGGGCGGGCTGCGGCACCACCTCGACCGTCTCAACTTCGACTTTCTCCAGCCGGCGGTCGCCGACCCGGAGGTGAAGATCCGCGCCGTGGTCGACGCCGGCGCGCCGCCCGGCCTCTGGGACGCCTCAATCTCCTGGGCCGATCCCTACTCGCCCGGCGACTATCCCCACAACCTGCTGACTCAGGTCGAGCCGCCCGTGCGCAGCTTCTGGGGCGCCAACGACACCGCGCTCGACGAGTCGTGCCTCGACCCGGCCTGGACCGCCGACCACAACCTGGTCGGCAGCCATCCCCAGATCTGCTACGACACCACCTACACGCTGATGAACCACATCACGACTCCGGTCTTCCTGCGCCAGGACATCAACGACCCGCTGGGCTCGCAGCGCTACGTCGACTGGGCGCTCTATGCCACGCCCGACGACTTCTGGTCGGCGCAGTTCGCGCAGCTCGGCCTCTTCGCGAGCTACACCCCCGCCGCCGGAGGGCTCGAGCCGCCGCTCGCGGCGCCGGGAGTCCAAGGGATTCACTGCAACCGTCACGTGGCGATCCAGACCAACGACGGCTTCTTCGGCCATAACGTGACCGGCCCGGGCGTGCCGGCGCGCTCGTTCCACGACCTCCTCGTCGCCTGGCTCGCCGGCGCCCCCAGCGGCCTGAACACCGTCCAGATCCAGGCCGACAACCTGGGGCCGGGCGCCTACAGCGCTTCGTTCTGTCCCTGAGCGAGGAGCCGCTCCCGGAGCGCCTGGCAGGCTCAGAAGCTCCAGATCCGCGGAATCAGCAGGGTCGCGATCAACCAGAACAGGAGATTGAGCGGAGCTCCGACCCGCAGGAAGTCGAAAAAACGGTAGTGTCCCGGGCCGTAGATCAAGGTATTGGTCTGATAGCCCACAGGGGTCATGAAGCTTGCCGACGCGGCGAAGGTCACGGCCACAAGGAAAGGCCGGGGATCGACTCCGAGCGCGGCGGCCGCGCTGATGGCAATGGGAGCCAGCAGCGCGGCCGTGGCGTTGTTCGACATCGTCTCGGTGAGCAGCGAGGTCAGCAGATAGAAGGCCGCGACCATCGCCACCGGGCCCCAGGCGCCGACCGTGTCGACGAGCAGGGACGACAGGAGACCCGCCGCTCCGGTCGCCTCCAGGGCGAGGCCGAGGGGCAGGATTCCGCCGAGGAGAAAGACGACCCGCCACTCGATCGCCTGATAGGCCTCGTCGAGCGTGATACAGCGGGTGAGCACCAGCAGGACCGAGCCGAGGATGGCGCTTCCCACGATCGGGAAGAGCCCCAGGGCCGCCGAGGCCACCACGCCGCCGACGATCGCCAGGGCGACCCAGAGCTTGTCCTGCCGCGGCTCATCGAGACCGATCTCGGAGACGATGACGAAGCTCGAATTGCGCTTCAGCGCCTCGAGCCGGTCGCGCCGGACCTCGACGAGCAGCACGTCGCCCGACCGCAGCCGGGTCGTCGCCAGCCGCTCCCGCATGACCTCGCCGCGGTGGCGGATCGCGAGCGCCGTGCCGCCGTAGATCTGGCGAAAGCCTGCCTCCTTGAGCGTCTTTCCTTCGAGGGCCGACCCCGGAGCGATCACCGCCTCCACCAGGGCGGCCTCGGAGGCCGAAGGCTCCTCGTCGCGCCACTTCAACCCGGACTTGAGGACGATCCCCTCCTGCTTCTCGGCGTGAAGGATCTTCTGGACATCGCAGCGCACCCGGAGCAGGTCGCCCGGCTGGAGGACCGTCTCGGCCCCGGGGGCCGGCAGTCTCCGGTCGCCCCGGAGGATCTCCAGCACGTCCAGGTCGAGCTCACGCACCAGAGGCGATTCGCGCAGGGGCCGGCCCACGGCGGGAGATTCGGGAAGCACGAGGATCTCCGTCAGATAGTCCCCCATGCCATACGACTCGGCCAGATCCGTGCCGGAGCGCCGGTCGGGAATGAGCCGCATCCCGGCCGTGAGCAGATAGAGGACCCCCACCGCGAACAGCACCAGGCCGAGCGGAGCGAGCTCGAACATCCCGAACGGAGCCTGTCCGTGCTGCTCGGCGATGGAGCTGACCAGGATGTTCGTCGAGGTTCCGATCAGCGTGCAGACGCCGCCGAACATCGAGGCGAAAGAGAGCGGGATCAGCAGCTTCGACGGGCTGACCCGCATGTCCCGCGCCAACCCGAGGACGATCGGCAGGAAGATGGCCACCGCCGCCGTGTTGTTGATGAACGCGGAGACCACCCCGATGAGGACCATGAGAGCGATCAGCGTCGGCTGGAGGCCGAGGCGTCCGACGGTCGCGAGCCGCCGGCCGAGGAGCTTCACCACACCCGTGCGCGCCAGGCCGGCGCTCAGCACGAACATGGCGGCCACCGTCACCGTGGCCGTATTGCTGAAACCCGAGATGGCCTGCTCGGGATTGAGGATCCCGCCGACCAGAAGCGCGGACAGCACCAACAGCGCCACCAGGTCCACCGGCAGGCGCTCGGTGGCGAAACAGGCGACAGCGCCGGCAAGGATGGCGAGGACCAGGAGGATCTCGAACGTCATGGACGTGGAAGTATACAAACCGGACGGACGGAGAGAGGGGACGTTGCGGCAGTTGGACGCAACTTCTCTTCTCTCGTCGTAGCCGGCCGGATCAAAGCTCAACGCGCCCGGGAACGCGAGCCTTTGCCCAGCTTTGGGGAGAGTTGACGTCGATGGCCGTCACCTGATGGACTTAAGTCTACTTTGTCAGACTGCGGCCGAGCCGCCCACCCAATCCCCTCACCACCCCGGCCCTCCTCTCCCATCGCCCCCCCCAACCCCCGGGAGAGGAGGGAGACTGCTACTTGAGAGGGGTGGGGGCGCCCTCCCCCGGGCGGGGGGGGGGCGATGGGAGAGGGTCGGGGTGAGGTTTTCGGGGCGGGGGCGCAGTCTGACAAAGTAGAATTAAGTCCGCCAAGCGAGCCTTGGAAGCCCGGCGCCAGCGAGAAAGGGGACAGGCGAACTGAGAACCACCGGCGGGGACGCAGGCTCCGCCGGTGGCGTATCAAGGAGTCAGGTTCAGCAGAGGTCGGTGTGGGCGCCGCTGCAGGGGCGGCAAGTATACAACTGGGAGACGGCCCCGCCATGAATGACCACGAGGTCTGCCTGCTCCAAGGCCCGCAGCGTCTCGCGGTTCAGCTGCAACTTCAGAGTGACTTCCTTCTTCTTCATGAGGTCTCCTTCCAGCTGAAGGGGCCGGTATTGGCCTCTTCCTTGTGAGTTGCGGGGAGGAAGGCCCGGAGATCTCCTCCATCTCTTCAACGTCCAGAAGATCTCCCGCCTCTTCAATAAATTCAGGTACAGGAGAACAGCCGGGCGGGACAGCGCGCGGGATGGGGCACCTCCGCTCCCGCCCCTGTGCCAGGCGAGTTGAGAAACCCTCACCACAATCCCGGAAAGGGTGCCCGCGAGATAAGGTGCGGAAAGGGTACCAGGCGAGTTGAGAAAGCCCTCAGCCTCGGCCCGATCCCCCGACCGTCGGAACCGTCGCGGCCCTGAAGCGTCAGGGAGCGGGGAGCCGCTCGACGGGATGGCCGCCCTTCCAGATGCGGAGGATGTCCCGCGTGGCGGTGATGTCCTGGCGCGGATTCCCTCTCACCAGCACCAGGTCGGCGCGGAGGCCCCGGGCGATACGGCCGCGATCGGTCAGGCCGAACGCCTTCGCCGGCGCGGAAGTGGCTGCCGTCAGCGCCTCGAGAGGGGTGAGGCCGGCCTGGACCAGCAACTCCATTTCGCGGTGGATGCTCGCGCCGTGGGTGGTTCCCGGGTTGGGCGCGTCGCTCCCGGCGAGGATCCGCACGCGCGCCGCCCGGAGCCGCCGGACCGCCGCAAAGGCGTGCTCCAGCCGGTTCGGCGCCTCCGGCCGCGCGATGAACGACTGGCGGAGATTGGTCACTTCGCCGGGCGTGAGAAAGGGGGCGAGGCGCGCGTCGACCGTCAGGCTCTCGCCGCTCGCCACCCCCGTCGTGCTCTCGGAGACGGACAGGGTCGGGACCACGAACGTTTTCCTCCGGGCCAGGAGGGGGGCGAAGCCGGGCTCCGGCTCCTCGTCGGCGAAAATGTGGACGAGACCGTCCGCACCCGCTTCGACGGCCGCCCGAGCCCGCTCCTGCGTGCTCACGTGCACGACGGCGAGCCTGCGCCGCCGGTGGGCGGCCTGGATCAGGGCCGCGATGGTGGCGTGATCCAGCGCCGGACGCTCCCGGCCATACGCCGCGCCGTCCTCGGAAACGATCTTGATGTAATCCGAGCCCTCGGCGAGGCGGGCGTCCACCCAGGCCTGGGCCTCCCCTGGCCCGGCCAGCGTCGGGACCGGAAGGCCGTACTGAGTGCCGTGCCCTCCGGCTGTGGTCGCGAGGAACCCGGCGCTCCGCACGTCCGCCCGCTCCGGGGCGCCGGTGGCGGCCTGCTCCTCCCTGAGGAAGCGCATCGCCTCGGGATCAGCGAACATGTCGAGCTCGGTCGTGACGCCGAAGACGAGGGCCCGCTCCAGGGCAGGCCCGTACGTGTGGGAGTGCGCGTCGATGAAGCCGGGGAGGAGCGTGGCTCCAGCGCCGTCGATCACCTCGGCTCCCCGGGGCGGCCTGACCTTCGGCCCGGCCGCGACGATCCGGCCGCCGTTGACCACCACCGTCCCCCGGGGCACCATGCGGGCGCCGTCGAAAAACCGCACTTTGACGACCGCGAAAGCCCCCGGCCGATCAGCGGCCTCCGACCGGTTTGCGGTGGGATGGCCCCCGAGGAAGCAGAGCGCCAGGAGGACGAAATGCACCAGCCGGAAGCGGATCATGGCTTCCCGTTCCTTTCTGCCCTCCTTTGGCCTCGACCTGCCAACCTACCGTCAATGCAGTGGAAAGAACTTCATGCCTTCATAGTACCTCTTCCAGCCACGGCAGTCGGCGCGGGCGGCCGACCCGACAAGGTCTGCCCGATGACGATCGCGCTCACTCCGCTCGAAAAAATCCGGAACGGCGGTGGCCTTCGACCTCACCCCAACCCCTCTCCTAAAGGAGAGGGGCTCTGGGTTGTTGGGTTTGCTTTTCTCTCCCTCTCCTCTAGGAGAGGGAGCCGGAGGGTGAGGTCGCAGGCCACGGCGGCCCACATTTTCATAGCAGGAGGGCCGGGGCGGTGAGGGGCCCCGGCCCCGGGTGGGGGAATGAGCCTCAGGCCGTCAGGGAGCCAGGCAGGCCGGGTTGGAGGCGGCCACGGCCGTCACGTAGGACTTCATGCGCGACGGCACCCGCCCGGGCATTACGCCGTACAGGTGGTTCGTCCCGAACTTCAAGGTGATGTTCGAATACCCGCCGCTCAGGAGATGGCAGTAGCTCATGATCGTGCCGCTGCCGACGCTGCTGGGGCCCGGCAGGGTCTGCGTGCCGGCGTAGCAGCCGCTCTCTCCGCTGCGGCACTTGTCGACCGGGCTCGAGCTGCCACCAATGTTGTTGTAGCAGTGGGTATGCGGCGAGTTGAAGTTGTGCCCGATCTCATGGGAGACGCCCATGATGTCCCACACCACCTTCGGGCTGGTGATGCTGAAGATGCCCGAGATGCCGCCCGTGAACCCGTAGCCGCCCCCC
>DATHUD010000580.1:0-20922 GCA_035462575.1 Thermoanaerobaculia bacterium
TGGGGAGGACTCCGTAGGGGCGGCCCTACAGGAGCTGTCTACCGGAAGATGCCGGACTTCTGGCCGGTGCCGGCGGCGTCGCCGCCCATCAGGCGCTGGTTGAGCTCCTTGATGCGCTCCATGAGCTTGTCGATCTTCTCCTGCGCCTCCTGGCGGAGCCGGTTGTAGTCGCCGCGCAGGCGCTCGCGCTCCTGGGCCATCTCCTGGAGCCGGGATTTGAGCTCCTCGAGGTTGTCCTCGCGCTGGCGGATGGCGTGCTCCATGCCGGCGATCTGCTCGTCCTTTTCGGCCATGCGGAGCTTGGTCTTCTCCTCCTGCTCTTCGTACAGGCGCTTGAACTGCTGGAGCTCGACGATCTCCGAGAAGTCGGACGTAACGGGGCTCAACTCTCCTCCTCGCTCCTCGATGTTGGGGAACATCTTGCGGAGCTTCAACGACAGGTCTTCGGGGTCGGGCGACTGCTTCATGGCCTCCGCGTAGGTGATCGTGCCATGGACCAGGAGCGCGAGCAGCGACTGGTTCATCGTCTGCATGCGGTAGTAGCCCACGGACGACTCGATCTCCTCGTGGATCTGGCTGATCTCCCCCATCTCGATCATCTTCGAGATCTTGGGGGAGGCGCGCAGGATCTCCAGGGCCGCCACCCGTCCTTCGCCATCCTGGCGCTCCACGAGCTTCATGGAGACGACGCCTTTCAGGATCTGCGAGAGCTGGGAGCGGACCTGCCCGTGCTGGTCGGGCGGAAAGGTGTCCAGGATGCGGTCGATCGTCTGCGGCGCGCTGTTCGTGTGGAGGGTCGAGAAGACCAGGTGCCCCGTCTCCGCGGCGGTGATCACGGTCGCCACGGTCTCGGGGTCGCGCATCTCACCCACCATGATCACGTCCGGGTCCTGGCGCATGGCGTTTCGGAGCGCCTCGGAGAACGTCCCGGTGTCCGTCCCCACCTCGCGCTGGGAGACCGAGGAGAGGTCGTCCGTGAACAGGAACTCCATCGGGTCCTCGATCGTGATGACGTGGCACGGCCGGTGGGTCGTGATGTAGCGGATCAGAGCCGCGAGCGTGGTCGACTTGCCGCTGCCGGTCGGGCCGGTCACGAGGACGAGACCCATCGGCATCTCGGTGAACTCGAGGAGCACGGAAGGCAGGTCCAGCTCCTCCAGGCTCTTGATCTGGTATGGGATCCGCCGGAAGCAGGCGGCGATCGTTCCCCGCTGCATGTAGACATTGCAGCGGAAGCGGGCGAGCCCCCGCACGCCGTAGCCGGTGTCCACCGACATCCTCTCCTCGAGCTTCTCCTTCTGCCGGGGGGAGAGGATGCCCATGAGCATCTCGTTGAGCTCCTCCATCTTGAGGGGAGGAGCCTCGATGGGCATCAACCGTCCGTTGATGCGCAGCAGGGGCGGACGGGTCGGCTTCAGGTGAAGGTCCGACGCCCCCTTGTCCGTCATGAACTTCAGGAGCCGATCAAGTTCCATAAATGTGTCGCGCATTGTACAGGAGAGAGGAAGGCGCGCGATATAGGGAGGATCGCAACCGCGCACCCTGCGCAGGTAGGGGTGCAGCATGCTGCACCCCTACGAGCTCCGCAAAGGAGGAAGACCCTAGAACTTCCGCATCAGCCCGACGACCACACCCTGCACGCGCACGTCCCGGGCGGGAACGCGGATCGGCAGCATGGTGGGGTTGGCGGGCTGGAGGCGGACCATGTCCCCTTCGGGGTAGAAGCGCTTGAGCGTCGCGTCGTCCCCGATCAGGGCCACCACCATCTCGCCCGGCTCGGCCGCGTCGCGCCGCAGGACGATGATGAAGTCGCCGTCGTGGATGCCCTCGTCGATCATCGACTCGCCCACGACCAGGAGCACGTAGTGGTCGCCCCCCCGGGTGCTCAGGAGGTGCCCCGGCACCGCCACCCGGTCGCCGCCGGAGAGGGCCTCGATGGGGCGGCCGGCCGCGATCCGCCCGAAGAAGGGGAGCTCGTGCTCGACCGTTCCACCCTCGCCGCCCGGGATGGCCCGAAGCAGCTCGATGCCCCGCTTCTGGTTCCAGTCGCGGCGCAGGAATCCCTTCTCCTGGAGCAGCTTCAGGTGCTTGTAGGCTGTTCCATAGGAGGAGAACCCGAAGCGCTCGCAGATCTCCCGGTGCGTGGGAGCGATGCCGCGGTCACGCCGGTACTGGTGAATGAACTCCAGAATCTCTTTTTGCCGCTCGGTCAGGTAGTCCATGGCGGAAGTATAGGCGGTAACGTAGCGTAATGCAAGAACGTCTTTCGTTTCATTTCCTCCAGGCCCTTTGCTTGACACCTCGTGACGGCCCTCACTACACTGCCGATGCACCGGGTGGTCGCTCCATTCTCCTCCCCTGGTCCGATCTCATCGATGCTTTCCCTAGCGACGCCCGACCTCGACCTCCACTACCAGCGCCATACTCTTTCGAACGGCCTTCGGGTCATTCTCCACCGGGATTCGCGCCTCCCCCTGGTCGCCGTCAACCTCTGGTACCACGTCGGCTCCAAAAACGAGCGGCCCGGCCGCACCGGCTTCGCCCACCTGTTCGAGCACATGCTCTTCCAGGGGAGCCAGCACGTGGGCACCAACGAGCACTTTCGCTTCATTCAACTCGTGGGCGGCGTGGCCAACGGCTCGACCTGGTACGACCGGACCAACTATTACGAGGTCCTCCCCGCCCACAACCTGGACCTCGGGCTGTGGCTGGAGTCGGACCGCATGGGCTTCCTCCTGCCGGCGCTCACCCAGGAGAACCTGGACACGCAGCGGGACGTGGTGATGAACGAGCGCCGCCAGAGGGTGGAAAACCAGCCCTACGGCCTGGCCGGCGAACGGATCCACGAGCTGCTCTACCCGCCCGGCCACCCGTACCACTGGCCGGTCATCGGATACATGGAAGACATCGCCGCGGCGACGCTCGAAGACGTCCGGACGTTCTTCCGCACCTACTACACGCCCAACAACGCGGTGCTGACGCTCGCCGGCGACTTCGAGCCCGAGGCCGCCCTGGAGCAGATCGAAGCCTGGTTCGGGCAGATCCCCGCCGGCCCGCCCGTGCCGGCGATCTCCGCTCCCCTGCCCTCTCTGGGCGGCGAGCGGCGGGAGATCCTGGAGGACAACGTGCGCCTCCCCCGCGTCTATCTCGCGTACCGGGCCCCGGCCTACGGGAAGCGGCTCTGGTACGCGGCGGACCTGCTCTGCGCGGCGCTCGCCGGCGGCAAGTCGAGCCCCCTCTACCGGGACCTGGTCTACGACCGGCAGATCGCCCAGGACGTGGGGGCGTACGTGAACCCCTACGAGGAGGTGGCGACCTGCATGGTGATCGCCACCGCCCGGCCGGGGGTGGCCGCGGAGACTCTGGAAGAGGCGCTCTCGGCTCATCTGAAGCGGGCCGCCCAGGAGCCGCCCTCGTCCGAGGACCTGGAGCGGGCGAGGAACCGGGTGCTGACCGAGCTCTACAGCGGCCTCCAGAAGCTCGACAACCGGGCCGACCTGTTCTCCCAGTTCACGACCTACTTCGACGACCCCGGGCTCGTCGAGGGAGAGGCGGACCGCTACGAGCAGCTCACGGACGACGATCTGGTCGAATACGCGCGGACGTACTGGCCCGAGTCCGAGCGGGCGGTGGTGACCGTCGTGCCCAAGGCCCAGGAATGACCCCGCACAGACGCCCGGTGGACCGCGCGGTTCCCCCGCCTCCCGGGGAGATCCACCCCTTCCGCTTTCCGCCTTTCGAGCGGACGACGCTCGGCAACGGCCTCTCCGTGCTCACCGCCCGCCTTCCCGGAGTCCCCCTGGTCAGTCTGGAGCTGGTCCTCCCCGCGGGGGGGCAGTACGATCCCGCGCCCCAGAGGGGGCTCGCCACCCTGACCCAGTCCGTGATCGACGAGGGCACGGCGCGCCGGACCTCGCTCGAGATCGCCGCCTCGGTCGAGCGGCTCGGCGGGTACGTCACCGCGGGGGCGGACTGGGACGTGGGGTATCTCGCGACCGGCCTCCTCGCGAGCCACCGGACGGCAGGCCTCGAGCTGCTGGCCGAGATCGTGACCTCCCCCACTTTCCCCGACGCCGAGCTCGAGCGGCTTCGCCGCCAGCGGCTGGCCGAAATCCTGCGGCGCACTCACGACCCCTCCGCCCTGGCCGACGACCGCGTCTCCCAGGAGGTCTACCGCGGGACGGTCTACGCCGGCTCGCTCCTCGGCAGCGAAGAGACCGTCACCGCCATCACCCGGGACTCGATGCTCGCGTTCTACCGCCGGCACTGCACGCTCGCGGGCTCGTCCCTGATCGTGGTGGGGGATTTCGATCCCGCGGACCTGCTCGCGGAGGTGGAGGCCCTCTTCGCCCGGGGCGGCGAGGGCGGGCAGCCCTTCGCTCCGCCGGAGATCATCCCCCCAAGGCTTCCGGGGATCGGCGTCCACATCGTGGACCGTCCCGGCGCGGCTCAGACCGAGCTGCGCCTCAGCCACGCGGGGGTGTCGCGCACCCATCCGGATTACATCCCCCTGGTGGCGATGAACACTCTGCTCGGGGGGAAGTTCACCAGCCGCATCAACCTGAACCTGCGGGAGCGGCACGGCTTCACCTATGGGGCCACCAGCCGCTTCGTGGCCCGCAGGGGGCCGGGCCCGTTCGTGGTGGGAGCGGCGGTCGCGACCGAGACGACCGGGGCGGCCGCCCGGGAGGTGCTCTCGGAGCTCTCCCGCATCCGCCGGGAGCCGGTGGAGCCCGAGGAGCTTGCGGAGACCCGGAGCTACGTGGTCGGGGTCTTCCCCTACACCCTCCAGACGATCGGCGATCTCGTCAAGCGGTTGGAGACGCTCGCCGTCTACGGTCTGCCCGACGACTACTTCGACACCTACGTGGAAGGCCTCGCCCGGGTGACCCGCGAGGAGGTCCAAGAGGTGGCGGAGCGGCACCTCGATCCGGAGAGGATGGCGGTGGTGGCGGTGGGGCCGGCGGACATCCTCGAGCCCCAGCTCGCGGAGTTCGGCCCCGTGACGGTGTGGTCCCCCCAGGGCGAGCTCGTTCGGGGTGATCTCTAGCGGAGTCCGACTGTCACCTGCCCCGATTCCGAAACCTGGATGTGGAGAGTCTTCGAGCCTTCCGTGAAATCCCCGTCGAAGGTCCTCCCAATCGCGGGCCGGTTTTTGAGAGCGATGCTCGCCTGGATCTGGTGATATCCCGCCGGGACCTCGATGTCCCGCTTGAAGCTCCCAGCCCCTGACCCTTTTTTCCGGCCCCGGAGGATTCCCCTCTTCTCGGTGGAGAAGTCGAAGCCTTCCGAGAGCTCGCGCTTGCCGTCTACCCAGACGATCAGGGTCCCTGGAGGATCTTGGGTTTCCAGGGTCACGGAGAGCACCCTCTTCGTCACCGCTTCTTCTTTCGGCGTCCCCCCCGACTGCGGCGTGGTGCCCAGTGCCGGGATCGTACCGGCCACGGTTTCGCCTCCCGGGTGAGCCCCACCGGGGAGTACCCGGGGGATGCCGTTGCCGGTCCGCGTCAGGCCTTTCTCGACCTCGGCGAGGATCTCCTGGGCTTCCGGGTTCTGCGGGTCTGCGAGAAGGACCGCTTGGACGGCGGCCAGTGCCGCGCCGAAACGCTCTGCGGCCAAGGCCTTCTTCGCCTCCTGGATCTTCGCGGCGATCTGCTTCTCCGCCTCGATCATCCCCGGCATATCGCTGGCGAGCTTCTCCACCCCCTCGCGCAACTCCCGGACCTGAGCCTTCGCTCCTTCCGGCGCGATCTCCTCGGCCTGTGCGTACAAGGCCACGGCCTTCTCATAGTCCCCGGCGCGGGCCGCCGTGTGCCCCTGGCGCATCAGCTCGACGTACCGGCCGCGCGCCTGGTCCGCCACAGGGTCCACTTCGACCGGAGGCGGCTGCGTCCAGGCGATCCAGAGAAGCATTCCCGCCCAGAAGAGGATCGAGAGCGCGAGGGCCGACCCGCCCACGGCGAGGAGTCGGCGCACCGTACGCTGGCGGGGGCGCGGCACGCTCCCCGCGGGGACCGGAGGGGCCCCTCCGGTGGCGTAGGTCCCCCCGGTGCCCGTCGCGACGCCCGTGCCGGTCCCGGGGTCCGCGACGGGGGACGGAGGAGGAGGAGGCACAGGGGATGACGGGAGCACGACGGTCTGCGCGAGGCTCTGCGTCTCGTTCAGGTCGTCGAGGACCGATCTCTCGGCGAGCAGCCGGCGCAGATCCTCCATCAGGTCCCGCGCCCGCTGGTAGCGGCGGGCCGGGTCCTTTTCGAGCGCCCGCGTCAGGATCTTCTCGACCCCGGGAGGCAGGTCCCGGATGTAGTCCCGCGGCGGGGTGAACGGGTCGTAGACGATCCGGTGGCTGACCACCGTCAGGTTCTCGCCCTGGAAGGGCTTGTGGCGGGTCAGCATCTCATAGAGGACGACGCCCAGGGAGAAGAGGTCCGCCCGCCAGTCCACCTCCCGCCCCTGGATCTGCTCGGGGGCCATGTAGTTGGGTGTGCCCAGGAGCTGGCCTTCCTGGGTGAGGTTCGAGGTGTCGATCCGGGCGATGCCGAAGTCGGTGATCTTGACCCGGTTGTCCCCCGTGATGAGGAGGTTCGCCGGCTTGACGTCCCTGTGGATGACCCGGTTCGAGTGGGCGTAGTCCAGAGCTTCGCCCACCTGGGCGACGACGTCCACGATGAACTGGAGCGTGAGCGGCTGGTCCCCCTGGAGGATCTGCTTCAGGTTCGTCCCCCGCACGTACTCCATGGCGATGAAGGCCAGGCCCTCTTCGCTCTGCTCCACCACGTCGTGGATGGTGACGATGTTGGGGTGGGTGAGGATGCCGGCGCTCTGCGCCTCGCGCAGGAAGCGGATCCGGAACTGCTCCAGCTCCTGGTCCTTGACCGAGTAGCCGATCCGGAACGTCTTCAAGGCGACCAGCCGGCCGATCAGCGGGTCGCGGGCGAGATAGACGACGCCCATGGCACCCTTGCCGATCTCGTCGACAATTTCGTAGCGGCCGAGTTTGGTCGGTGTAAGAGGCAGCATGACAGGCAGCGCTTTGTCGTCCGACGATTCTAGGCCGGAGGGGGCCGTGAGTCAAACCGGGACGGCCCGAGTAAACCCTGGCGCTTTTTACATTTAGGACCCTGAGCAGGACCCGGAGCCGCAACAGCCGGACCGTTTCCTTGTGGTATATTTGCGCCCCTTGACCTACGCCCTGAAGGAGGTCCAGACCGATGCAGGTGGAGAGCCCGGACAAAATCCGTAACGTCGCAGTTGCAGGCCACAACGACACCGGAAAGACCACTCTCGTAAGCGCGCTCCTCTACGCGGCCGGCGTCACCACCCGAATGAACCGGGTCGAAGACGGCAACACCTTGACCGACTTCGACCCCGAAGAGGCGGAACGCAAGATCTCGATCGGCCTCGCCCCCTGTTTCGCCCCCTGGCAGCAGCACAAGATCAACCTCCTCGACTGTCCCGGATATGGCATCTTCTTCACGGAGACCAAGGCGGGCCTGCGCGCCGCCGACTCGGTCCTCCTCTGCGTCAACGGCGTCTCAGGCGTCGAGGTCAACACGGAGAGGGTCTGGGGCTGCGCGGCCGACTTCGCGCTCCCCGTCCTCATCACCCTGACCAAGATGGACCGCGAGCGGGCCGACTTCAACCGGACGCTCGACGCGCTCCACAAGTCCCTCGGGCGGACCGTGATGCCGGTCCAGATCCCCATCGGGCAGGAGAGCGGCTTTACCGGCGTCGTCGACCTGGTGCGGCAGAAGGCCTACCGCTTCACGCGCGACGGCAACGGCAAGGCCGAGGCCGTGGACGTGCCCGCGGATCTGACGGACGAGGTCGAGGCGCACCGGGGCCGGCTGCTCGAGGCGGTCGCGGAGACGGACGACAGCCTGATGGAGGGCTTCTTCGAGACCGGGACGCTCGCGCAGGCGGACTTCGAGGCCGGTCTGCGCCGGGCAGTCGCGCGCCGGGAGATCTTCCCGCTGGCCCTCTCGTCCGGGAGCCACGGCGTCGGCCCGTCGGCCCTCCTGGACACCATCCTCTCCCTCCTCCCCTCCCCCGCCGACCGGGCCGTCCCCTTCCCGGCCAAGAATGTGGGCGGGGACGACGTGGAGGTCACGGCCGACCCGGCCGGGCCGCAGGCCGCGCTGGTGCTCAAGACCCTGTCCGACCCGTTCACCGGCAAGATCTCGATCCTGCGCGTGGTCTCGGGCACCCTCTCCTCCGACTCGACGATCTACAACCCGCGGACCGAGGAGTCCGAGCGCCTGGGCCACCTGATGACGCTCCAGGGCAAGCAGGGGACGAACGTCCACCACCTGATCGCGGGCGACATCGGCGGCGTGGCCAAGCTCAAGGGCACGGCGACCGGCGACACGCTCTGCGGGAAGGACCGGCCGGTCCGGCTCGGCTGGATCACCCTGCCGGAGCCGGCGCTCACCTTCGCCGTCGATCCCAAGTCCAAGGGCGATGAAGAGAAGATCGGCGAGGCCATGCACCGGCTGATCGACGAGGACCCGAGCCTGCACGCGGGGCGGGACCCGGAGACCCACGAGCACCTGATGTCGGGCAACGGCCAGCTCCACATCGAGATCGCGGTAGCGAAACTGAAGCGCCGCTACCACGTGGACGTCCTCCTCCACCCGCCCAAGGTCCCCTACCGGGAGACCATTCTGGCTCCGGCGGACGGGCACGGCCGGCACAAGAAGCAGACCGGCGGGCGCGGCCAGTTCGCGGACTGCAAGATCAAGATCGAGCCGCTCTCCCGGGGCGAGGACTTCTCCTTCGCCGCCGAGATCTTCGGTGGCGCCATCCCCCAGAACTACCGGCCGGCCCTGGAGAAGGGCCGCCTGGAGTCGCTGCGGCGCGGCTACCTCGCTGGCTACCCCGGGGTGGACTTCAAGGTCCGCCTCCTGGACGGCCAGTACCACGACGTCGACTCCTCCGAAATGGCGTTCAAGATCGCGGGCTCGCTCGCCTTCAAGGACGCCATGCTGAAGGCGAAGCCCACGATCCTGGAGCCGGTCATGAAGGTCGAGGTCACCACCTCCGAGGAGTTCATGGGCGACATCATGGGCGACCTCTCCCACCGGCGGGGCCGGCCCCAGGGCATGGACTCGGTCAACGGCGCACAGATCATCAAGGCCACGGTGCCCATGTCCGAAATGCTGGACTACGAGCGGTCCCTGACGTCGATGACCCAGGGGCGGTCGAGCTTCCACATGGAGTTCTCCCACTACGAGGAGGTCCCCCGGCCCGTGCAGGAAAAGCTCGTCGCCGAGTACCAGAAACACCGGAAAGAGGAGCAGGAGTAACCCCCCTCCCTTCCCCCTCCGCGAACGCTGTACAATGACCGGCTGACCGGGCGCCCCGACGCGGGCGCCCGGAGCCGAAACAACCCTAAGAACACGGAGATCGAACCTTGATCCAGGCATCCCAAATGCGCGTCGGCATGTGCATCCTCTTCGAAGGGGACATCTGCCGCGTCATGAGCTCTCAGCACGTCACGCCCGGGAACTTGCGCGGCTTCGTCCAGGCCAAGATGCGCAATCTGCGCAATGGCAACCAGTTCGAGCACCGCTTCAGCTCGACCGAGAAGGTGGAGCGGGCGATCCTCGACACCCAGCCGATGGAGTACCTCTACTCCGACCCGTCCGGCCACCACTTCATGAACCAGGAGAGCTACGAACAGGTCACGCTGGAAGACGAGACCCTGGGCGATTCGATGCTCTACATGCTGCCCAACACGGTCCTCCAGGTCGACTTCTACGACGACAAGCCGGTGGGCATCGAGCTGCCCAACACGGTCATCCTGGAAGTGGTCGACACGGAGCCGAGCATGAAGGGCGCCACGGCCAGCGCTTCCTACAAGCCGGCCAAGATGGAGACCGGGCTGGTCGTCCAGGTGCCGCCGTTCATCGAGGTGGGCACCAAGATCATCGTCGACACCCGCGAAAACAAGTACCTGAGCCGGGCCTGACCTTGGACCCCGACCAGATCGTCGAGGGTGTCACCTGGTTCGTGGTCTTCCTCTTCTCGACCACGCTCCACGAGGCGGGCCACGCCTGGGCGGCCTACAAGCTGGGGGACAAGACCGCCTACGAGGGGGGACAGGTCTCCCTGAATCCCCTCCCCCACATCCGGCGGGAGCCGGTCGGCATGGTCCTGATCCCGCTGATCTCTTACGCCATGACCGGCTGGATGATGGGCTGGGCGAGCGCCCCCTACGATCCGGAGTGGGCGCACCGCCATCCGAAGCGCGCCGCCCTGATGTCGGCCGCCGGCCCGGCGGCGAACCTCCTCCTGGTGATCATTTCCGGAATCGCGATCCGGGCGGGGATGGCGACGGGCAGCTTCGCGGAGAGCGAGACCTCCTGGATGGACGGGGCCGCCATGCCTCTCTTCATCCTCTTCTTCCTGAACCTCCTCCTCTTCGCTTTCAACCTGCTCCCCGTCCCGCCCCTGGACGGCAGCACGATCCTCCCCATGTTCATGAGCGACAACGCCGCCCGCCGCTACCGGGAGTTCCTCCACCAGCCGATGTTCTCCCTGCTCGGCCTGCTGTTGGCCTGGAAGGTGTTTCCCTACGTCTTCGAGCCCATCCGGGGGTTCGCGTTCGGTCTCCTGGGGCTCCAGTGAGACTCCGCCGGCGCCTCAAGGCGCCGCGGTCTTCGGCGGCTCCATCCCCGGCTGGTAGAGCACCGGCCGCCCCGCCTTGTCCTTGGCCTCCTTGACGATCCGCCGCACGTCCGCCAGGAGCTTCTTGGCGTCGTAGACGATCCCGTCCTTCACCGTGTACTGGACGCCGCCGACGCGGACCACCTCGTTTTTCTCGTTCACCTGGATGGCGCCCGTGCCGTAGAGGATCGCCAGGTTGGCGAGCGGGTTGCCGTCGACGACCACCAGATCCGCGAGCTTGCCCGGCTCGACCGAGCCGATCTCCTGATCGAGCCCCAGGGCCTCGGCGCCGTCCAAGGTCGCGGCACGGATCACCTCCAGGGGGTGGAACCCGGCCTCGCGCAGGAGCTCCAGCTCGCGGATGTAGTCGAAGCCGTAGAGCTTGTAGATGTAGCCGCTGTCCGACCCCACGGTCACCCGGCCGCCGCGGTTCTTGTACTCGTTCAGGAAAATCATCCAGAGGCGGTAGTTGTTCTTCCAGTCGACCTCGTTCTCGGTCGTCCAGTCGAACCAGTAGGAGCCGTGCGAATTGCGGTTCGGGGCGTAGAAGTCCCAGAGCGCAGGGAGGGTGTACTCCTCGTGCCATTCGGCGCGGCGGGCGCGCATCAGGTCCCGGCTCGCCTCGTAGATGGTGAGCGTGGGATCGATCGTGAAGTCGAGCGCCAGGAGCTCGTCCATCACCTGGTTCCAGCGCTCCGAGTAGGGGGGCGCGGCCTGCTTCCAGAGGCGGCCGGCCTGGCCGAAGCGGTGGGATTCGTCGGCGTAGTTGTAGTCGAGCGGATAGTCCTGGACCGTGCGGTCCGTGAACAGCGCCTCGGGCAGGCCATACCAGTGCTCCATCGTGGTCAGGCCCCAGCGGGCGGAGGTCAGGACGTTCACCCGGGACACGTCCATCTGCGCGTGGTGGCAGGCGGAGCGCAGCCCCCGCTTCTTCGCCTCCTCGATCGCCGCCTGCATGATGTCCGGCCGGTAACCGAAGAACTTGAACCCGTCGACCCCTTTGGCGTCCATCTCGGCGACCCACTTCCTGGCCTCCTCGGGTTTCAAGAACGGCGTCTCGCGGCCCATGCCGAAGAAGGCGTAGGCCTCGATCCGGGGGGCCGTGATCTCGTTTTTCGCGCTCTTCGCCTTGTGCCGGAGCACCCAGTCCACGCCGTTGCCGGACCCGGGGTCGCGGATGGTGGTGATGCCGTGCCCCATCCAGAGCTTGAAGACGTACTCGGCGGGCGTGCCCTGGTCCTTGCCGCCGATGTGGCCGTGCATGTCCACGAGCCCGGGCAGCACGTACATCCCTTGGATGTCGATCTCCTTGCCGCCGGAGGCGAGCTTCGGGCGGCGCTCGGGGTCGATCGGCAGCCCCGGGTTGCTCACCACCGCGATGTCGACGATGCGGTTCTTCTCGATCACGATGTCCACAGGCCCGATGGGCGGCGCCCCGGTGCCGTCGATCAGGGTGGCGCCGCGGAGGATGAGCTGCGAATAGGGGCCATCGCCCTCGGCGCGCGGGGGCGCCGGAGGAATCGACTCCTCCTTCGGCGGCTCGGCCTTTTCTTCCTTCTTCTCCGGCTGGGCTAGGGCCACGGAAGAGCCGGAGAGGGCGAGGGCCAGGAGCAGGGGGAGGACGCGCCATGGGATCTTCATGCGCGGCATCCTGCCAAAACCGCCCGGCGGGGGCAAGATGCACGGTAAGATAAGACGATTTTCCCAAGCAGGCGTGAGGAGAGCGGCGCTCCGCGGGCGCGAGCGGCGGCACCGCGCCGGACCGGCACGACATGAACCAGCAGCCTACGGTCTCGCCCACATCGTTCGCCGTGACCTGCCCGGGTTGCGGCCAGCGGCTGCGCTTCTCGGTCGCGGCCGACGCGCCCGCACGCCTGCGCCTCCAGTGCTCCTCCTGCAAGGGCACGTTCGGCGTGCGCCGGCCCGGCGCCGGTCCGGCCGAGACCTCGACAGGCTCGATCGGCGTCACCCCGCCGACCTACGTGGGGATGCCGACGGCCCCGCCCGCCGCCGGCTTCGCGACCGCCTCCCCGGCGGCCTCCGCGCGGAGGCGCGCGGCGGACGAGCCGGCGTTCTCTCCCGGCGACCTGATCGCCGACCGCTACCGGGTAATCCGGTTCATCGCCCGCGGCGGCATGGGGGAGGTCTACGAGGTCGAGGATCTGGAGCTCCGGGAGCGGGTCGCCTTGAAAACGGTGCGCCCCGAGGTCGCCCGGGACGCGACCACTGTCGAGCGCTTCAAGCGGGAGATCCAACTCGCCCGCAAAGTCACCCACCCGAACGTCTGCCGCATCTTCGACGTCTCCCACCATCGCGAGGGAGGCCCCGGCTCGCTCGCGGAAGGGATCATCTTCCTCACCATGGAGCTCCTCCCCGGGGAGACTCTCGCCCAGCGGCTCCACCGCTCCGGCCCGCTGGGGACCGAGGAGGCGCTTCCGATCGTCCGCCAGATCGCCGAGGCGCTCCACGCGGCCCACCAGGCGGGGGTGATCCACCGCGACCTGAAGCCCGGCAACGTCATGCTCGTCGAGAGCCGCGGGGCCGTGCGCGCCGTGGTCACCGACTTCGGCCTCGCCCGCCTGGAGGCGGCGGAGGGTGCCGGCCCCGCCCTCACTCTCACGGCCGCAGCGGCGGTCGTGGGCACCCCGGCGTACCTCGCTCCCGAGCAGGTCGAAGGGGCCGAGATCACCCCGGCCGTAGATATCTATGCCCTGGGGATCGTCCTCTACGAGATGCTCACCGGCACCGTGCCGTTTCTGGGGGACACGGTGCTCTCGACGGCCGTCAAGCGCCTCCAGGAGGCGCCCGTCTCTCCGCGGGTCCACGCTCCCGGCCTCGACCCGCGCTGGGAAAGGGCCGTCCTCCGCTGCCTGGAGCGCGTCCCGGTCGCCCGCTTCACCACCGCTCCCGACCTCCTCCGCGTCCTCGCGGGTCCCCCGGAGCCCGCTCCGCGCCCCGCCGCTCCGGAGACCGTGGTCCTGCCGGCCAAGAGTCCCGGCAGGAAGCGTCCCCTCCAGACCGCGGGCCTCGCGGCGCTGATCCTCCTCTCTTTCGCCGTGGCCTTCTATCGCTACTACCAATGGAAAGAGGAGCAGACCGCCCCCGCGCGGCAGCTCCGGGTGCCGGTCGCGAGCGTGACGCCCCGCCGCTCCATCGCCGTCCTGGGCTTCAAGGACCGCTCCGGCGGGGCCGGGGGTACCGCCTGGCTCTCCCCGGCCCTGGCCGAGATGCTCTCGACCGAGCTCGGGGCGGGCGGGGGGCTGCGCGTGGTGGCGGGCGAAACCGTCGCACGGGCCAAGGTGGAGGCGGGCCTGGGCGAAGCCGGCGGCCTGGCCCGCGACACCCTGTCCAGGCTCCGCTCCCTCCTGGGCTCCGACGCCGTCGTCCTGGGCTCCTACGTGGTCGTGGGCGGCCCGGAGGATCGCCAGATCCGCCTGGACCTCCGCCTGCAGGACACGGCCACGGGGAGCACCTCGACCATCGCGGAGACCGGCCGCGAGGACGAGCTGTTCGACCTCGTCTCCCGCCTGGGCAAGCGCCTGCGCCGCGAGTTGGGGACCGAAGAGATCTCGGAGGCCGAGCCGGGCTCGGCGCGGGCCGCCTTGCCCTCCACTCCAGAAGCCGCGCGCCTCTACGCCGAGGGGGTGAGCCGGCTCCGGCTCTTCGACCCGGTGGGTGCCCGCGACCTGCTCGCCCGGGCGGCCGCGGCCGAGCCGGGCAACGCCCTGATCCATTCCGGCCTCGCCGCGGCCTGGGCGGCCCTGGGGTACGACGGCAGGGCGCGCGAGGAGGCCAAGGCCGCGTTCGACCTCGCGGGGAACCTCCCTCGGGAAGAGAGGCTGCTCATCGAGGGGCGCTACCGCGAAGCCACCCAGGACTGGGGGCGCGCGGTCGAGACCTACTGGAAGCTCTGGTCGCTCTTCCCCGACAGCCTGGACCACGGGCTCCGCCTGGCCGCGGCCCAGACCGCCGCGGGCCAGGCCGAAGACGCGCTGGCCTCGGCCGACGCCCTGCGCACCCTCCCTCCTCCCTTGCGGGAGGATCCGCGGATCGACCTTGCCGAAGCGACCGCCGCCGGGGCCCGCGCCGACTTCAAGCGCCAGCAGACCGCGGCGGCCCGCGCGGCCACCCGGGGGGCGGCCCTGGGGGCCCCACTCCTCGTGGCGCAGGCCCGGGTGCTCGAATGCCGGGCCCTCCGCAACCTCGGACAGGCGGGAGGAGCGCTCGCGGCCTGCGAGGAGGGCCGCAAGCTCCACGCCGAGGCGGGGGACCGGGCGGGAGCCGCCGAGGCCCTCACCCACGCGGCCAACGTGCACTACGACCGGGGCGATCTTCCGACCGCGCTCCGGCTCTACGAGGAGGCGCTCGCCACCCACCGCGAGATCGGCAACCGGGGCGCCGAGGCCGGCGCCTTGAACAACATCGCGGTGGTCCTGAAAAGCCAGGGGGACCTCGGGAGGGCCCAGTCCCTGTACCAGGAGGTGCTCGCCGTCACCCGCGAGATCGGCAGCCGGAGCGGCGAGGCCTACGCCCTGAACAACCTGGCCGGCGTGCTGCTGCGCCGGGGCGAGCTCCAGAAGGCCGGCCGGCTCTTCGAGGAGTCGCTCGCCATAAGGCGCGAGCAGCAGGACCGGAGCGGCGAGGCGTACGCCCTGGACAACCTCGGCGTGGCCCTGCGCAAGCGGGGCGACCTGGCCGGCGCCCGCGGACGGCATGAGGAGGCGCTCCGGATCCGGCGCGAGACCGGGCAGAAGATCGGCGAGGTCTCCTCGCTCAACAATCTCGGGGCCGTCCTCCTGGACCAGGGGGAGCTCGCGGCGGCACGGAAAAGCTTCGAGGCATCCTTCGCCCTCTGCCGCGAGACGGGCAGCAAGAGCGCCTCCGCCTCGGCGCTCTTCGGGTTGGGCGAGGTGCTCGCCCGGGAAGGCCGCCTGGCCGAGGCCAGGAAGCGTCACGAGGCGGCCCTCGACCTCCGCACCCGCCTGGGGGAAAAGGGCATGGCGGCCGAGAGCCGGCTCGCCCTGGCCGCCTTGAAGCTCGAAGAGGGCGACGCCGCCGGGGCCGGAGAGCTGGCCCGGGCCGCCGCCGTCGAGCTCGGCCGGCAGGGCTCGGTGGACGACGAAGCCCTGGCGCTCGCCCTCTCCGCCGAAACTGCCCGCGCCCGGGGGGATACGGCCGGGGCCCGGGAGGCGATCGCCCGCGCCACCTCCCGGCTCGAAGGCAACGAGAACCTCCGCGCCCGCCTGACGGTCGAGCTCCACGCCGCGCGTCTGAAGCGGCCGGGCGAAGCCGAGGCGGCCCTGCGGGCCGTGGCCGGAGAGGCCGCCCGGGCGGGTCTCCTGGAGCTTCGCCTGCGGGCGGATCTGGCCCTGGGAGAGATGGAGGCCGCGCGCGGGGAGGCCGGAGGCCGGGAGCGACTCGCGGCCGTCGGCCAGGAGGCGCGGGCACTGGGGTACGGCCTCCTCGCGCGGAAAACCGGAGCCGGCGCTCCCTGAGAGCCCTACCGGCTGGCCAGAGACGTCAGATCCGCCCCGTTCTCCCGCGCCTGCTTCATCGCCTCCTCGAGCTCCTCCTTATGCCCCGTCGCCTGCGCGGCGATGGCCAGGAGCACGTACCCTTCCGTGCTGTCCAGGCTCCCGGCCTTCAAAAGCCCTTTCCGCAGGCGCTTGAACGCCTTGTCGTAGACGCCGCGGCGCATCTCCAGCCGCGACTGGAGGATCTTCAAGTCCTCCTCCACCCACCCCCCGTAGGTACCCAGGACCCGATGGGCGCGATCCAGAGCCGCCTGAGCCTCCGCGTCCTGGCCCTGGTCGAGGAAGAGCCGGGCGCGGCTCAGGTCGATCTGCGCGTCCAGCACCTTCGCCTCCTGTTTCAGGGATCTCTTCTCCGTCTTCTCGGAGCTGACGAAGACCTCGGCGGCGAGCGCCTTGCCGAACAGCGCTTCCGCCTCACCGGCCTTGCCGGCCGCGGCGGCGTCCAGCCCCTGATAGAAGAGCACCCGCTTCGGCGTGCGGCTCTCGTTGAAGAAGCGGCCAAAGACCTCTTCGTGCCGGTCGAGCCAGAAGGACTTCGGCTCGTGATCGAGGTCGATCGCAATGTCCGTCTTCTCTCCCTGGAGCACGATCCTCCCCCGCACCCGGCCGTTGGCGGCGGTCTCCCCCTTCTTCCCCTTGACCTTCTCCTGCGAGGGGTCGTGGATCTCGATCTCGACCGGCACCACGAGGGTCGAGCTCGCGACCTCGATCTGGTCGAGCCGCTCGCGGGCCACGTCGAAGCCGTTGCCCGTCTTCACCGCCTTGTAGCGGAACCGGTACGGCGCCTGCTGGCGGGCCTCGCCGGCGACCTTCCACTTGCCATCGCCCGCGGGCTCGAAGCGGTAGCTGTAGTAGACCTCCGGAAGACCGGTGCCGTAGACGAACTGGTTTGCGAACGGGTCCAGGTCCGCCGTGGTCACCTTCTCGATGATCGCGAGGAAGTCTTCCGTGGAGATCGCCCGGTTGGAGGAGACCTTGACGACCTGGCGGAGGATCTTGGGGAAATTATCCTCCCCCAGGCTCTTCGACAGCATGTCGAGGATCACCGCCCCCTTGTGGTAGACGATGGCCTGGTAGGCGTCGCCCGAACGGCTGGAGAAGAGCCGCGTCCCCAGGACCACCGGCCCCAGCGACTCGATCGCCCGCCCGTCCTCCGTGGTGCTGGTCAGCGACTCCTGCCAGCCTTCCGTGGGTCCCAGGCCGAACCGGTTCTTCCTGTCGAGCTTGTTGCGCCCGTAGAGGAGCGACGCGTAGTTGGCCATGGCCTCGCTGATCCACTGGTCCCGGTAGCTCTCCCAGCCCACCATGTGCCCCCACCACGGGTGCGCCACCTCGTGGGCGATGACCGTACGGCGGTCCTCGAGCCCTAAAAACAGGTTCCAGACGCCGAGGTCCGTCATCATCAGACTCGAGAGCGTCACGAAGCCGAGCATCGCTTGCGAGAAGTCCCGGGGGACCGTGACGACCGTCAGCTCGTCCAAGGGATAGAGGCCGAACAGCTCCTCGAAGTAGAGGAGCGAGTCGCCCACCGTCTTCGTGATCTCCTGCCGGGCGTCCTTGCCCATCCAGGAGACGTCGGGATCGAAGGCGAGCCGGATGTCGACGTGGCCAACGCGCGTGGTCTCGATCCTGTACTTTCCGATCTCGAACGCGAAGCCAGCCGTAGGGATGTCCAGGACGCGCCTCTCCCAGCGCAGGCCGTCGCGCCCCTCCCCGCCCTCCACGCGCCGGCCACAGGAGACGAGGTCGAGCCGGCGTGGCCAGCGGAAGGTCACGTCGTAGGGGGCGCGATCCTCGGTCCCGGCGTGGGGATACCACTCCAGGGTGTCGAGCAGGGCGAAACGGCCGCTCTGCTTCTCGACCAGGCTCCCGGAATACTCGACAGTGAGGCTCACGATCTCCTCGTCCGCGGGAGCCCGCGGCAGGAGGACCGTCAGGTCCACACCCTGCCGGTGGAAGAAGAGCTCCGCCCCGGAGCCGTCCGTCACCCGGGAGACCGCGAGGTCACCGTTGAGCCGCAGGTCCACGGCCCGGGAGCCGCGGACGGCCGGCTTCAGGTCGAGGCGGGCCCGGCCCGAGAGCCGCAGGTCCCGCTCCGCGATCGAGACCTCCAGCGTGTACTTCGCCGGCTCGAACGAGGCGCGGCCGGGGACCGCGGAGCCGTCCTTGCCCCGGAGCGAGGCCGACAGCCAGGTGTCCCACTGGCCGAGGTCCTCGAGCTCCACGCCGATCAGGCGTCCCCTCCGCTGCTCGCGGCTCAGTTGCCGGAGGATCTTCCGCTTCTCCTTCTCCGTGGCCTCAAGCGGCTCGAAGTGCCCCAGGGTCACCTGCTCCTGAGAGTCCGGCTCCACGAGGTACAGGAACTCCCCGAGCTCGGTCCCCTTGAACCAGGCGGCGAAGAAGCCCTGCGAGGAGGAGTCCCCGGCCACGTCCTTCAAGACCGCCCCGTCGACGTTCAGGAGCTTCCTCTCCGGGCTCCCCTTCCACTTCGCGTAGACCTCCTCGGCCCGCCGGGCGAGCGCGGGGTCGAGCGGCTCGGCCCGGGGCTTTTTCAGGATCGCGTCCACCGCGGCGTCGAGCCCGAGCACGAGGACCATCTCCGTCAGCTCCTCGTCCAGCCGGGGCGCCCCCGTGAAGAGGTCGAGTTGCCCCGCCTCCACGGCGTCCGGCGGCTCGATCACAATCCTCCCCTGGCCGAGGAAGACCATCTCCACGGTCTTGCCGCCGACCGCGGAGACCGGCAGCAGCACGCCGTTCCCGAGCGTGAGGGTCGCGATCCCTGCGTTCAGCTTCAGGTTCTTCAAGGTAACCGCCCGGGCGGGGTCGAGCCGCGACGCCTCGATCTCCCGGCGCAGCGCGGCCGGATCGGACACGCCGGCCCAAGCCCCGGGCGAAGGCAGAAGACAGGCAAGCAGGAGGACGGCGGACAGGATACGGGTCATAGAAGATCTCCTCACGGAGGAGATGTCCGGTTCTCCACAAAACGTTTCGGGGCCACCAGGGTGATCCCCAAAGCGGCGAGCAGGGCCATCCCCGCGCCGAAGCCGAAGGCCGTGGCCGGCCCTTTCCAGTCCCAGATCAGGCCAAACAGGAGGGAGGCGGGAAGGGCGCCCAGCCCCAAGGCGAGGTTGTACCAGCCGAAGGCCACGCCCCGGCGGTCCGCGGGGACCAGGTCCGCGACCAGCGCCTTCTCCACCCCCTCGGTCAGACCGAAGTAGATCCCGTAGACCGCGAACAGCGCCCAGACCTGCCACGCGGCCCCGGCCCGGCCCAGCCCGAGATAGACGCCGGCGTAGATCAGCCAGCCGGCCACCAGGAGAGGCTTCCTCCCGATCCGGTCGGACAGCGCGCCGCCGGGCGTGCTCGACAGCGACTTCACGACGTGGAGCATCGCCCAGAGGATGGGGATGAGGGCGGCGTCGACTCCCAGGTCGGCCGCCCGCAGGAGGAGAAAGGCATCGGTCGAGTTGCCCAGGGTGAAGAGGAGGAGAACTCCCAGGAAGGCCCAGAAGCGGCCCCCGAGAGGCGTCCTCAGATCAACCGGCTTCGCCTTCTCGACCGGGGCGCGCGGCACCTCCCGCACTCCGAACACGAGAGCGGCGACGGCCAGCGCCCCCGGCACCGCGGTCCACAGGAAGAGGTGGCGCAGGTCCATGTCCGCCCAGCGGAGCAGGGCGAAGGCGAGGAGCGGCCCGACGACAGCCCCGGCGTGGTCGGCGGCGCGGTGAAATCCGAAGGCGCGGCCCCGGATCGACGGGTCGACGGAGTCGGCGATCAACGCGTCCCGGGGAGAGCTCCGGATCCCCTTGCCCACCCGGTCGGCCACGCGGATCGCCAGCACCTGGGAGACCGACTGGGCGAGGCCGAGGAGCGGCCGGATGACGGAGGCTACGGTGTAGCCGGCGAGCACCAGGGGCTTCCTCCGCGTCACCCGGTCCGACCACCACCCGCTCGCGAGCTTCAAGAGCGCCGCCGTGGACTCCGCCGCTCCCTCGATCGCACCCACCGCGGTCGCCGAGGCCCCCAGCACGCTCGCCAGGAAGACCGGCAGCAGCGGGTAGGTCATGTCGCTCGACACGTCGGTCAGAAAGCTCACCACGGCGAGCGCGAGGACGTTCCTTCCGAGCTTCTGTTTCACCGGGGGGATTCTAAAACGAACGGCCGGCGCGGGGAGCGCCGGCCGTCGCGAGAAATGCGGGAGAAGAAGGGGCTAGACGGCTTTCCGGGGGGCGTTGGTCTGCGACCGGCCCTCTTTCTTGGTGGAAACCTTCTTGGCCTCGCTCTTGGGCTTGGCCTCCTTCTTCGGCTTCGCCTCCTTGTCAGAAGCCTCCTTCTTGGGCTTCGCCGGAGCCTTCGCCTTCTTGGCCGGCTTGGCGGGCTCCGCCGGAGCGGCCGCCTCCTCCCGGTCGACCAGCTCGAGCACCGCCATCTCGGCCCCGTCGCCCTGGCGCGGTCCGAGCTTGACGATCCTCAGATAGCCGCCCGGACGCTCCTGGAAACGCGGCGCGATCTCGTCGAAGACCTTCTTGACGAGGTCGCGCTTCAGCACCCAGCGCAGCACCCAGCGCCGATCGTGGACCGTGCCGTGCTTGCCGTGGGTGATCACCTTCTCCGCGATGGGGCGGAGCTCCTTGGCCTTGGGGAGGGTCGTGATGATCTTCTCACTCTCCACCAGGGACTGGAGCTGATTGCGGAACATGGCCTCCCGGTGGGAGGTCGT
>DATHUD010000581.1:0-2517 GCA_035462575.1 Thermoanaerobaculia bacterium
GGGCGCCGGCAAGAGCACGCTCGTCGACCGCCTGGCCCGCCTCTGCCGGAAGCGGGAGGAGACGGTCGGCATCCTGGCCGTCGACCCCACGAGCCCCTACACCGGCGGCGCCATCCTGGGCGACCGCATCCGCATGCAGACTCTCTACACCGACCCCGGCGTCTTCATCCGCTCGATGGCGACCCGCGGCGCCATGGGCGGCCTCGCCCGCGCCTCGCGCGACGCCGTGGACCTCCTGGATGCCGCGGGCTTCGACTGGGTGCTCGTCGAGACCGTGGGCGTGGGCCAGGACGAGGTCGACGTGGTCCGCACCGTGGACACGGTCGTGGTCGTGACCGTCCCCGGGCTCGGGGACGACATCCAGGCGATCAAGGCCGGGATCCTGGAGATCGCGGACGTGTTCGTGATCAATAAGGCCGACCGCGAGGGGGTGGAACGGGCCGCGCGGGACTTGGAGATGATGCTTTCGCTCGGCGAGCACGGCGAGTGGCTGCCGCCGATCTTGAAGACCGTCGCCGCGAAGGACGAGGGGATCGACCGCGTGCTCGCGGAGATCGAGCGGCACCGCGAGCACCTGGCCGCCTCCGGGGAGATGGAGCGCCGCCGCCGGTCGCACCTGCGCCTGCGGGTCGAGACGATCCTGAAAGAGCGGGTGGTCGCCGCCGCGGACCGGGTGCTCGGGGTGGACCGCGAGGTGGCTCGCGGGTACGACGACAAGTCCGACCCCTACCGGGTGGCCGACCGGCTCTTCTCGGGGGTGATCGAGGACGCCCTCGAAGAGGCCGAGGCGGAGGTGGAGATCGAATCCGGTCCCGCGGGGCCGACCGAGGAGCGTATGGCATGATCGAACGCATCGAGCACGTCGGAATCGCGGTCCGCTCGATCGAGGAGGCCCGGGGCTTCTACGAGGCGCTGGGGCTCCGGATCGAGGCGGTCGAAGAGGTCCCGCAAGAGGGCGTGCGGGTGGCGCTCATCTCCTGCGGCGAGTCGCGGATCGAGCTCCTGGAGCCGACGAAGGAAGACTCCCCCATCGCGAAGTTCCTGGAGAAGCGGGGCCCCGGCATCCACCACCTCTGCCTCGCGTCGAGCGACGTCCGCGCGGACGACGCCAGCCTGCGCGAAGGCGGCTACCAGGTGCTCCGCCCCGAGCCCACCCGGGGCGCCGGCGGCTGCTGGGTGCAGTTCGTCCACCCCAGGAGCACGGGCGGCGTCCTCCTCGAGCTCTCCGAGGGACCTCACCCCCCGGCCCCCTCTCCCATCGCCCCCCCTGCCGCCGGGAGAGGGGGAGATGAGAGGCCATGATCGCCTCCGGCTCCCTGGTCATCGTCCACCTGATCAACCCCACCGAGAAGTTCTGGGGGGTCCTTCACGAGCTCGGCACGGCCGGGCTCGTGATCCGCGGCATCAACGTCTCGACCTTCGACGACTGGATGGCCCAGGCGGCCCGCGGCGAGACGCAGACGCTCGGGCTCTCGACCATGTTCGTCCCCCTCTTCCGCGTGGAGCGCATCTTCCTGGACGAGGCGGTGGGCGAGGTCGAGAGCTATCGCCAGCGCTTTGAGCGCCGGGTCGGCATGGGAGTCGAGCGGTACCTCGGAATGGAAGACGGCGAGGACGGGGGCGAGGTCCCTTCGTAACCTCACCCCCTGGGGTGAGGGCTCAGCGGCGGCCGCGTCCGGCGCTCATCGGGACGACGACGCCCTCGTCGTCGTCCCCGCTCATGGGAGCGGCCTCGGAGCCTACGGTCGGGACCTCCACGGTGTGGCCGGAGTGGTCGAGGCCCATCACGTTGAAGATGTGGTCGCGCAGCCGCCGGCAGGCCGGGTCGTCCATGTCGCGGGGGCGGGGGACGTCCACGGTGACGATGTCGCGGATGCGGGACGGGCGCTTGCCCATGACCACCACGCGGTCGGAGAGCTGGACGGCCTCCTCGACGTCGTGGGTCACGAAGAGGACGGTCTTGCGTTCCCTCTGCCAGATCTGGATCAATTCGGAACGAAGCCGCAGGCGGGTGAGGTAGTCGAGGGCGCCGAAGGGCTCGTCCATGAAGAGGACGTCCGGCTCGGCGGCGAAGGCCCGGGCGATCTCCACCCGCTGCTTCATGCCGCCTGAAAGCTCCCGGGGGAAGGCCCTGCCGAAGCCGGTCAGGCCGACCATCTCGATGTAGTGGTCCACGACCTTCTTCTTTTCCGCCGGGGTGGGCCGCTTCACGCCGAAGCCCACGTTGTCTTCCACGGTGAGCCAGGGGAAGACGGAGTTCTCCTGGAAGATGAAGATGTGGCGGGGGTCCGGCCCGGTGACCGGCTTCTCGTCGATGCGGATGTCTCCCCGCGTGCCGTGGAGGAAGCCGCCGGCGATGTTGAGCAGGGTGGATTTGCCGCATCCGGACGGTCCGACGATACAGACGAACTCGCCGTCAGCGACCTCCAGATTGACGTCCTCCAGGACGTTGACTTCGGGCTTGGTCTTGTCGTTGGTTTTGAAGGTCATCCACAGGTCGCGGACGACGATCTTGGG
>DATHUD010000582.1:0-25658 GCA_035462575.1 Thermoanaerobaculia bacterium
AGGAGGGGGGACCCGCAGCCGAGCGCGGCGGCGAGGTTCTTCTGGGACCACCTCTGGAGAACGCGCAGGATTGTGAGGAGCTCCCCCGGCGGGGGCGATTCCGAGTCGTAGGTCATCTCACCCTCCTGAGTGCTTCGGGAGGCCGAAGCGTGACACGCAGAGACGCGACAGCCGCAGAGGGTAGGTGATGCGGTGAAGAAATTCTCTGCTGTCTCAAGAGTACATGATTTCGGGAGAGAAGGAATACTCCTTCCCTTTCCGGCGACAAGCGGCCCGGCCTACCGTCCCGCCCGTCACCCGGTCACCGGGAAGGGAGGGACGATGGAGAAGACGCAGCCTGTGGATTTCGTTCGAGGAGAGATCGGCCGCGCGGTTCGAGACCTGGAAGCGGCCCGCGACTGGCTGCAGGGGCTGACGGAGGGCCTGCCGGCGTCCGAGGAGGAGGCGGACCCGGAGCGCGACCTCGCGACGCTAGACGAGGCTGCGGGGCTCCGCGCCGTCCTTCAGTGCGTGCTACGCGACCATCTCGGGGCTGCGATCAAGGATCGGAGGTCGGCCCTGGAGCCGGAGGAGGAGGCTGAAGAGGCTTCAGGGTAGGGCGCGCCCGATCCGGGGGTTCCCCGGAACGTTCCCGAGCTCCCCGTTCTCGTTCCCGCGTTCCCCGCGAACGATGTGGAGCCTGCCGCGCTCGTTCCGGAGGACCGCGGGAACGAGAGCGGGGAGCCCCGCAACGAGAGCGGGGAGCCCCTCATCGAGAGCGGGAAGCTCCTCAACGAGAACGGGAAGCTCCGGAGCCTTTCGCGGAGCCGCCGGAGCGTCCCTCCGGTTCCCGGGATCGGGCATTCTCCTGAATGAGGTAGAATTCCTCCCGCCGTCCTGCCGTTGCCTTTTCCACATTCCAGGATCGAGCAGTTGAGGAGTCGATATGTCGGAACAGTACATCTATGTCATGAAGGACCTGCGGAAGGTCTATCCGCCCAATCGCGAGGTTCTGCGGGATATCTGGCTGTCCTTCTTCCCGGGCGCCAAGATCGGCGTTCTGGGATTGAACGGGGCCGGCAAGAGCACGCTTTTGAAGATCATGGCCGGCGAGATCAAGGAGTTTGCCGGGGAGGCCTGGCCCGCCAAGGGGGCGAAGGTCGGCTATCTGTCCCAGGAGCCGCGCCTCGATGCCTCGAAGAACGTCCTCGGCAACGTCGAGGAGGGGGTGGCCGAGACCCGGGCGCTCCTCGACCGGTTCGACGAGATCAACGCGAAGTTCGGCGAGCCGATGTCCGACGAGGAGATGGACAAGCTCATGGCCGAGCAGGCCCGGGTGCAGGACCAGATCGACCACGTGAACGCGTGGGAGATCGACCGGACGTTAGAGATCGCCATGGACGCTCTGCGCCTCCCCCCGCCGGACGCGGATGTCTCCCGGCTGTCGGGCGGCGAGAAGCGCCGGGTGGCCCTCTGCCGGCTCCTCCTCCAGAAGCCGGACCTCCTGCTTCTGGACGAGCCCACGAACCACCTGGACGCCGAGTCGGTCGCCTGGCTGGAGCACCACCTGGCCGAGTACCCGGGCACGGTCGTGGCCGTGACCCACGACCGCTACTTCCTGGACAACGTGGCGGGGTGGATCCTGGAGCTCGACCGCGGCCACGGCATCCCCTGGAAGGGGAACTACTCCTCGTGGCTGGAGCAGAAGAGCACCCGGCTGGAGCAGGAGGAGAAGACCGAGTCGGCCCGGCGGCGCACGCTCCAGCGCGAGCTCGAATGGGTGCGCATGTCCCCCCGCGCCCGGCAGGCCAAGGGCAAGGCCCGCTTGAACCAGTACGAGAAGCTCCTCGCCGACGAGCGGGACTACGAGAAGCGGGCGGACCCGAACGAGATCCACATCCCCGCCGGCCCCCGGCTGGGCGACGTGGTCGTCGAGGCGAAGAACATCCGCAAGGCGTACGGTGAAAACCTTTTGATCGAGGATTTCTCCTTCGCTCTCCCGCCCGGCGGCATCGTGGGCGTGATCGGCCCGAACGGCGCGGGCAAGACGACGCTCTTCCGCATGATCGTGGGCGACGAGAAGCCCGACGCCGGCACGTTCAAGGTCGGCGACACGGTGAAGATCGCCTACGTGGACCAGAGCCGCGAGGCCCTGGACGGCGAAAGGCTGGTCTGGGAGGAGATCTCGGACGGCCGGGACGTGGTCGTCCTGGGCAACCGCGAGGTCCCCGCGCGCTCTTACGCCGCCGCCTTTAACTTCAAGGGCTCGGACCAGCAGAAGCGTGTGAAGGACCTTTCGGGCGGTGAGAGGAACCGCCTCCACCTCGCGAAGACCCTGAAGGCCGGGGGCAACCTCCTCCTGCTCGACGAGCCGACGAACGATCTGGACGTGGACACCCTGCGCGCGCTCGAAGAGGCCCTCCTCTCCTTCGCGGGGTGCGCGGTGGTGATCAGCCACGACCGCTGGTTCCTGGACCGGATCGCCACCCACATCCTCGCCTTCGAGGGCGACTCCCAGGTGGTCTGGTTCGAAGGCAACTACGAGGCCTACGAGGCGGACAAGAAGCGCCGCCTGGGCGCCGAAGCCGACCAGCCCCACCGGATCAAGTACAAGCGCCTGACCGCGGCGTAGGAAAGCCCACGGACGAGCACGGACCGACACGGACGAACAGGGACAGGGGATTTTTCTCTGTCCGTGCTGGTCCTTGCAGGTCCGTGCTCGTCCGTGTTCCTCCCCCTCTCCCTCCAACCTGGCACCGCTGTTGCAGTCTTCTCCAACCGTGAAGGCGAGCGGTGAGTGGGCGAACGAGGCTTCACGGCGCCGATAAAGAAATCCGGATTCGAAGCCCCATCTCCCCGCTCTCCGCAGAAAAGTTGGTTGAAAGCGGAGGCATTGCACGATCTCGTGTCCTCCGAAGCAGCAACTCGATTACGAAGGAGAGGATCTATCATGAAAAACACAATTCTTTCGCTCGCGACCGTGCTCGCCCTGACGGCGGCCGGTACGCTTGTGGCGCAGGCTCCCCAGAACACGACGGCCCCGGGCCCCACGACTCAGCAGGAGCCGGGCCAGACCAACAACAACCTGCCCAACCCGGGCAACCCGACCAACCTGAACAACCCGAACTCCGGCACGGCCCCGACGACGGGCACGACCCCCAGCACGACCACGACGACCCAGGACCGCACCGGCCAGGAGCAGGACGAGGTCGACATGCGGCAGGGCGGCACGACCACCGGCACGATGGCCCCCGAGACCGAGCAGGGTGAGGGCATGGACGTCGACGTCGACACCGGCGCCAACGCCAGCGGCGCGGTGGACGTGGACGTGAACCGCACGACCGACGCCGACACCGACGCTTCCGGCATCGACGAGACCGGCTCCCTGGACAACGAGCAGAACGACAGGGCCGGCGCCTACGCCGACCAGGATGCGCTGCCCGAGACGGCGGGTGAGATGCCCCTGGTGGCTCTCCTCGGCCTGATCGCTCTGGCTTCGGCCTTGGCGCTCCGGCGCGCCCGGGCCTAAAAGCTTCCCGCACCTGAAGCGGTGAAGGATTCACCTGGCGCCGCCGCGGCGCCAGGTGATTTTGTTTGACAGGGTCTCTCATGAGGTGGCTCGTGGAAGTGGAAACCCTCCATCCCCAAAGAAAAAAGACCTTGCGCTGGATCGAGCGCGTGCTCCTCCTGGTGGGCGTCCTGGCCCTGGGGAGCTACGCCTATGCCTGGGTCGACGCGCGCTGGGTGCAGTACATGGAGAACCGGCGTCTGGAGGAGGCCCTCGCGGCCCAGCCCCCCGTTCCCGCCGTTCCCGCCGCGGAGACGGATGCCCTGGCCAGCTTCCGGGAGGAGGCGCCCCCCGAGCCCGCGCCACAGCTCGAGGAGGGGGAGCTCATCGGCCGCATCGAGATCCCCAGCGCCGGCGTCTCGGCCATGATCCTCGAAGGGGTCGCCTACAAGACCCTGCGCCGCGGCGTCGGCCACATCCCCGGCACGCCGCTGCCGCGCTGGGACGGCAACGTGGGGCTCGCGGCCCACCGGGACAGTTTCTTCCGGGGCCTCAAAGATATTCGTAAAAATGACATCATCACCCTCAAGACCCTCCACGGAACGTTCCAGTACCGGGTCGAATCGACGGAGATCGTCCGCCCCAAGGACACCCACGTCCTCGAAGATACGGACGAGCCCGTGCTCACCCTGGTCACCTGCTACCCCTTCTACTACGTGGGGTCCGCACCCAAGCGGTTCATCGTGAGGGCGGAGCGGGTGGAGGGGGAGGAGGCGGCCGGAGGAATGTAGGGCGCCCCCTGGAACCGCGCCCCCGGAAGGGCGTACAGTAGCTTCATGTCTCCACATCGCCGGACCGGGTGGCTGCTCGCCCTGGCGCTCCTCGCGCCGGGCGGCCGGTCCCTGGCCGCCGAGGCTCCGCTCGCCCGCCTCCTCTCTCCGGCTCCGGGGCAGGAGCTCACGGCGGGGACGGAGGCCGTGGTCGAGTGGGAGGGGCTGAACCTCCCGCCGCACGCCCACGAGTGGGAGGCCTTCCTGTCGGTCGACGGCGGCAAGACCTGGCCACTGCGCATCACGCCCCATCTGGACCTCTCGATCCGCCGCTTCACCTTCCGGGTTCCGGACCTGCCGACCCGGGAGGCGCGCCTGATGCTCCGCTTCGGCGACGAGCAGCGGGAGGTGGGCATGGAGGCGCCCCAGCGGTTCGCGATCCGGCCCGGCCAGGTCGGAGGGATGCTGCCGCCGCGCCGCTCCTTCTCCCGGGGCGAGCGGCCGCGGGAGGGGGATCGGGGCGTGGCGTTCTGGGTGGAGGGCTCCCGCCAGGGCGGACGCCTGCGCGAGGTCGCGGCCTTCGATCCGCCGGACTCCTTCTCGGAGGTGCGGCGGGCCCGTCTTCCCTGGCTGCCCCTGCTCTGGCCCGCGACGGACCGGCACGTCCTGCCTCCTCCGGCGGTCGCGGAGGTGGACCGCAAGGCCGGCCTCGCGGCCGGCGCGCGCGATCCGTCTTCCAGCCTGCCCGCGCCGGTCGACGTGCGCCTGCTGACCCACCGTTGGAACGAATAGACCGAGACCTCATCCCCCCACTGCATTCGCCCATCGGCCCCCGTGTCTCTCGCGAGACGTGAGGGGCGCGGTGCCTTTGGATCGGGTTTTTTCGATTGGATGAGGTTTCCATGTCCAGAGTCAAAGCCGGCCGTCCGGCTCGGTTCTTTCTTTTCGCTCTCTCTCTTCTGGCCCCCTCGGCCCTCTTGGGCCCCTCGGCCCTCCTGGCCCTCGAGGGGCGCCTTCTCCTGCCCGGCGGCGCGCCGGCCTCGGGGTATCAGGTCTCGGTCGTGGGCCAGACCGTTTCGGTGACCACCGACCGGGAGGGCCGGTTCCGGATCTTCCCGGACCCGCCGGTCCCCTTCCTGATCATCGCGACCGGCCCCGCCGGGGAGGTGTCCGCCCCCATGGAGGTCCCGCGGATCCCCGAATCCGGGGCGGTCGAGCTCGAGATCCCGCCCGTGTTCAGGGACAGCGTCACCGTGGCCTCGGGCGTCGCTCCCAACATCGAGTCGCCGCCGGCCGCCGCCACCGGCGTGATCGGCCAGGAGGATCTGGAGCAGCGCCAGCCACCCCGGCTGGCTGACGCCATCTCGGGCATCGCGGGGATCTCCCGCACCGACGAATCCTCGACCGCCGTGCCCGTGATCCGCGGCCTCGGCCGCGGCCGGACGCTGATCCTCCTGGACGGCGCCCGGGTGACGACCGAGCGGCGGGCCGGCGCCTCGGCGAGCTTTCTGGACCCTTTCACCCTCGGGTCGATCGAGGTCTCCCGCGGCCCCGGCTCCGTCACCTACGGCTCGGACGCCTTCGGCGGCGTGGTCCACGCCCGCTCCCGCTTCCCCGAGCCCGGCTCGCCCTCGTTCAACTTCCAGCTCGGGGGGGATTTCGGAGCCGGGGACGAAGAGGCGGTCGGCCTCGAAGCCTCGCACGACGTGCCGGGCGGGGCTCTGCTCGGCCAGTTCGCCTGGCGCCGCTCCGGCAATCAGGAGGCGGGCGGGGGCGAGGTCATCCCCGACTCCTTCTACCGCGACCGCGGGGGCGCGCTGCGCTACACCTCCTACACTCCGGTCGGCCGCCTGCAGGCCGCCTTCTCCCTGGCCGACGCCTACGACGTGGGCAAGCCCGCCTCGGACTCCGACATCGTCCGCACGCTCTACCCCCGGGAGAGCTCCCGGCGCTTCAACCTGGGCCTGGACGCGGGGCAGGTGGCAGGCTTCGAGACCCTGGAGCTCGGGCTCTTCCTCGGCACCTACCGGCTGGTGACCGACCGCGACCGCGCGGCCACCAGCACCGCGGAACGGCTGGTCGAGAGCTCGGACGTGGACGCCAACGACGGCTCGTTCCGCGTCGTGGGCACCCGGCCCCTCTGGGGCGGCCGGCTGCTCACCGGGGCGGAGGTGGTGTCGCGCTTCGGCCTTGAGGCGATCACCACCCGGGAGACCCTGAACGACTCGGGCCAGCAGACCTCCTTCGCGGAGGAGCCGGCCGTCGAGGACGCCCGCCAGGTCAACCAGGCGCTGTTCTTCTCCTATGACCGGCCGGTCACCTCCTGGGCCCTCCTCTCGGCGGGCCTGCGTGCCGATCACGTGGAGACGAAGAGCGAGGGCGGCTTCTTCGGCGACCGCTCGACCGATCACAGCGCCCTTTCGGGGCACACGGCCGTCACCGTAGGCCCCTTCCGGGACGTCACCGCCTCGCTCCAGG
This sequence comes from Thermoanaerobaculia bacterium, assembly GCA_035462575.1. GTDB lineage: Bacteria > Acidobacteriota > Thermoanaerobaculia > Multivoradales > UBA5704 > DATARR01. Next base: position 6,736 of record DATHUD010000582.1, read on the forward strand.
TGGCCCGCGGCTTCCGGGATCCGCTCCTGTCGGACCGCTACTTCCGCGGCCCGTCGGGACGGGGGTTCATCATCGGCAACCCGGACCTCGAACCCGAGAAGAGCCTGCAGATCGACGCCTCGGTCCGCTGGGCCGTGGCCGGCCGCTCCGTAGCGCTGTTCGCCTACGACTATCAGATCGACAACCTGATCGAGCGCTTCCGGCCGGAGAGGGACTTCCTGTTCCGCAACCGGGGCGAGGCGGAGATCCGGGGGATCGAGCTCGAGGCCCAGACGGCGCTGCCCTTCGGCTTCAACCTGGAGCTCGCGGCCGCGGTGGCGCGGGGCGAGGCCGAGGACGGCTCGGACCTCGCGGACATCGCTCCGCCGAACGCCGCCTTGACCGTCCGCTGGGGCGGCGCGCGGGGCTTCGCCTACACGCGCGGCATCTTCATGGCCGAAGACGACCGCCCGGGCGTCGCCGAGGTGGCGCGGCCCGGCCACTCTCTTCTGGAGGCCGGAGCCGGCTGGCGCATCACCGAGCCCCTGGAGCTGCGGGTGATCGGCCGCAACCTGACCGACCGCCGCTACCGCGACTCGGCGGACGAGGTGGCTTCGCTCGCGAGAGGGCGGAGCTTCTCGGTGGGGCTGGTGGGGAGGTACTGAGCCAGCGGCAGCCGCACGACGAACTCGCTCCCCAGGCCCGGGCCGTCGCTGCGGGCCTCCACCCGGCCGCCGTGCATCTCGACGAGGCTCCGGACCAGGGTGAGGCCGATTCCCAGGCCGCCCCCGGAGCGGTCGAGCGGCTGCTCGCCCTGGGCGAAGAGGTCGAACACGCGGGGGAGGAGGTCCGGGGGGATGCCGATGCCGGTGTCCTTGACGCAGACGACGGCCTCCTCTCCGGCGCGCAGGGCGGCCAGCTCGATCCTCCCGCCGGGGTCGGTGTACTTGGCGGCATTCCGGAGCAGATTCGCGAGGACCTGCTCCAGCCGGGTCACGTCGGCCTCCAGGGGGAGTGGCTCGGCGGGGAGCGCCACCCGCAGCTCGTGGCCCCTGTCCTCGATGAGCGGCCGCGTCATCTCCACCGCGTGCCGCACCACCTCGACGAGATCGACCGGTTCCTTGCGGAGCTCCACCTTCCCCCGGGTGATGCGGGAGACGTCCAGAAGGTCGTCCACCATGCGCACGAGGTGCTGGACCTGGCGGCGGATGATCGCGACCGAGCGCGCCATCTGCGGCTCGGTGGGGCCGATCTGCTCCATCAGGTAGGAGGCGTTGGAGATCGCTCCCAGGGGATTCCGGAGCTCGTGGGCGAGCATGGCAAGGAACTCGTCCTTCCGCCGGTCGGTCTCGGCCAGGGCCTCGGCCCGGGCGCGCAGCTCGGCCGCCAGCCGCTCGCTCTCGCGGGTGCGGGCCGCCAGCCGGTCGCGCATCTCCCGGAAAGCGGTCGAAAGGTGCGACACCTCGGTGATGCCGCTCGCCTCCACGGGGACCCCCAGGTTGCCCATTCCGATCTGCCCCACGGCGCTCGCCAGGGCCCCCAGGGGGCGCGCGATCCGCCGCGCCGCGTAGATGCCGCCCAGGACCGCGAGCGGGATCACCAGCAGGAGGAGGAGGAACGCCGAGTCCCGTCCCTGGCGGACTCCGGCGAGGGCGGCCGCCCGCGGGCGCTCCACCGCCACCACCCAGCCCAGCCCCGGGACGACGGAGGTCGCGATCAACCCGCGCTGGCGCGCGATCCTCTGGCCGGCGCGGACCCGCTCGTCCCAACCGGGTGGAAGCTTCGGAAGGGCGCCCTCCGACGTGTCCCGGGAGGCGATCAGAAATCCGTTGCCGTCCGCCAGGTGGACGGAGGACCCCGTACGGCTGATCCGCCGCCCCAGGGAGTCCGAATCGAACACCGCCACCAGCGCGCCGCTGACCTTCCCGGGCCGCTCGCGGATCGGCGCCGAGAGCAGGAGCAGGGGGCGCTCCCCCAACGTCTCCAGGTCGAGCAGGATGCGGGCCTCGGCCTGCATCTCGGCCGCGATCCCGCGGAGCCGCCGGATCGGCAGCCCGACCGATCCGGTGCCCGCCACGACCCGCCCCTGGGCATCCAGCGTGCGGAAGCCCGCCACGTCGCGGTAGGCCCGCTGGGAGGCCGCGAGAAGCCGGAGCTGCGCCTCGGGGGTCATGGAGGTCTGGCCCGCCAGAGCGGCCACCGCGAAGGCGCGCGAGCCGTTCAAGGACACGTAGTCGGAGACGTTCTGGGCGATCGCGTCCGCCTCGATCTGCTGGGTCACCCCCACCTGCCTCTCCGCCAGCCGCTCCTCCTGGGTGGTCACCACGGCCGTCGCGAGGATCAGGGCGAGCGAGGTGGCGGTCGCGAGCGTCAGGGCGAGGCGGATATGCAGAGCCGAGGTGTCGACCGTCCCGAGCCTGCGGCGCAGCCAGGGCTGGAAGGCGAGGGCGAGGCCGCCCCCCAGGTAGAGGGCCACCCCCGTCCAGGCCCGCAGAGGCAGGGAGGCGAGGCAGCCGAAGGAGAAAAACGCCAGTCCGGCCAGGAGGTGGGCCCCCCAGATCTGCCGGGGGAGAAGCCCGGGCCGGCGGAGCTGGACCCAGGCGAGCAGAGGCCCGGAAAGCAGGAAGAGGATGCCCAGGGTGGGGATGTAACCCCAGGAGAACTCGGCGAAGGAGCTCCGCATCAAGTCCGGGGCTCCGGCCATCAGCGCCCCGGCGATCGTGGCGATCACGCCCATCAGCAGGGCGAAAAGGTCGCCGAAGCGCTCCACGGACCGCACGCCGCGCAGGAAGCCGGCGGCGACCGCCCCCAGCCCGAGCACGATGTAGGAGATCATCCCGGTCCACGCGCCGGAGAACCCGAAGCTCGCTGCCAGCGCGAGGAGAGTGACCCCCACCAGGGCGTGCACGGCCACGACCACCCACCGCCGGGGCTTCAGGATCGACACCGCGAGGAGGAAGACCCCGGCCAGGAGCGCCAGGGTCCCCCAGGCCGCGGCATAGGGCCGGAGAGTGCCGTAGGGCCGGCCCATGAAGTGATGGGGCGCGACGAGGACGAAGGCGCCGACGAAGGCGCAGAAAAAGCCCACCGTCCAGCGCAGCCCCTCGGGGCTCAGCCGGGCCAAGTGGGCGCGGAGCCCGCCGGGGTTGCCGCTCGGGGCAGAAAAATGCTCCATCGGTTTATCGGAAACCTCACATCACGTTTCGCGTAAATCTCACCCGAAGCCGCCCGTTGGCGAGCGTAGAATGCCTCAAACCCGGCGCGGAGCCAAATGAGACCGCCGCGTGAACAGGAGCTTTCCGATGTCCGAACGATCCCGACGTGCCTTGCCGATCCTCGCCCTCGCTTTCGCCCTGGCCGCCCCGGCGGCGTCCGCTCCGCCCCAGGCGGACGAAGGCCCTCTCTACGGCTTCAGCAATGAGCGCGCCAAGGAGCAGCGGGCCCTCGAAGCCCGCTTCGACTCCCATCTCCGGGCGGAGAACCTCCGCGAGTGGATGAAGCGCCTCTCCGCCCGCCCCCACCACGTGGGCTCCCCCTACGGCAAGGAGAGCGCAGAGTTCATGGCCGGCCTCTTCCGCTCCTGGGGCTGGGACGCGAAGCTCGAGGAATTCCAGGTCCTCCTGCCCACGCCTCGGGTGCGGATCGTCGAGATGGTCGCCCCTACCCGCTTTACGGCGAAGCTCGCCGAGCCCGCCCTCCCCGAGGACTCGACCTCCGGCCAGACCGCCGAGCAGCTCCCCGCCTACAACGCCTACTCGATCGACGGCGACGTCACCGGCGACCTCGTCTTCGTCAACTACGGCGTGCCCAAAGACTACGAGGAGCTCGAGCAACGCGGCATCGATGTCAAGGGAAAGATCGTCATCGCCCGCTACGGCGGCTCCTGGCGCGGCATCAAGCCCAAGGTGGCGGCCGAGCGGGGCGCCATCGGCTGCCTCATCTACTCGGACCCCCGGGAGGACGGCTATCTCCACGGCGACGTCTACCCCAAGGGAGGCTTCCGCCCCGAGCACGGCGCCCAGCGCGGCTCGGTGGCCGACATGCCGGTCCACCCGGGCGACCCCCTCACCCCCTTCGTGGGCGCCACCAAGGACGCGAAGCGCCTGAAGCGTGAAGAAGCGGCCACACTCACGAAGATCCCCGTGCTCCCCATCTCCTATGCCGACGCCCTGCCGCTGCTCCAGGCCCTGGGCGGCCCCATGGCGCCGGAGGGCTGGCGCGGCTCCCTGCCCATCCCCTACCGGCTGGGCCCCGGGCCGGCCAAGGTCCACCTGAAGCTCGAGTTCGACTGGAAGCTCGTGCCCGCCTACGACGTCATCGCCATGCTCCGCGGCTCCGAGCGGCCGGACGAGTGGATCCTGCGCGGCAATCACCACGACGCCTGGGTCAACGGCGCCACCGATCCGGTGAGCGGCATGGTGGCTGTGCTCGAAGAGGCGCGCGCCATCGGCGAGTTGGTGAAGACCGGCTGGCGGCCGAAGCGCACCCTCGTCTACGCCGGCTGGGACGCCGAGGAGCAGGGGCTCCTGGGCTCGACCGAATGGGCCGAGACCCACGCCGACCTCCTGCGCAAGAACGCCGTCGTCTACATCAACTCCGACAGCAACGACCGCGGATTCCTGTTCGTGGGCGGCTCCCACACCCTGGAGCGGATGGTCAACGAGGTCGCCCGCGACGTGACCGATCCCGAAAAGGGGATCTCCGTGGCCGACCGGACCCTCGCGGCCACCATCCTCTTCGGCCCGCCCGGCGACCAGCAGGAAGCCCGGGCGGCGAAGAGCTTCCGGCTGGAGCCCCTGGGCTCCGGCTCGGACTACACCCCCTTCCTCCAGCATCTGGGGATCGCCTCTCTGAACGTGGGCTACGGGGGCGAGGGGCAGTACGGCCAGTACCATTCGATCTATGACTCGTTCGATCACTACGTCCGCTTCATGGACCCGACGTTCGAGTACGGGGTGGCCCTCGCCAAGACCGCCGGCCGGATGGTCCTGCGGCTCGCCGACGCCGACATCCTCCCCTTCGAGTTCGAGCGCTCGGCCAGCACCATCGGCCGCTACGTGGACGAGGTCGTGAAGCTCGCGGACGACATGAGGAAGGAGACCGAGGAGAGGAACCGCCGCGCCGAGGACAAGACCTGGGAGGCGGTGTACGACCCCACCCAGACCTGGGTCGCGCCCAAGCCGCAGGACCCCGTCCCCTACCTGAGCTTCGCCCCGCTCCAGAACGCGGCGGCGGCCTTGAAGAAGAGCGCCGCGGCCTACGACAAGGCCCTCTCCGCCCTCTCCGCCTCGGGCAAGACCCTCTCCCCCGCGGACGGCCAGCGGGTCGACGCCATCCTCCGCTCCGCCGAGCGCGCCTTGACGAGGAAAGAGGGTCTCCCGCGCCGCCCCTGGTACACCCACCACATCTACGCCCCCGGCTTCTACACCGGCTACGGCGTCAAGACCCTCCCCGGCGTCCGCGAGGCCATCGAGGAGCGGCAGTGGAAAGAGGTGGATGGGCAGATCGGCATTGCCGCCGGGGTGATCGAAGGCTACGCCAAGGAGATCGACCGGGCCGCGGCGATTCTGGCGGGGGCGAAATAGCTTATTGAGGGGGCCGCAGAGAAAAACCAAGGACTGCAGGGACTGCAAGGACACCAAGGACCAAAGACAAGAACACTCGTCCTTCAAGTCCTTGCTGTCCTTGACGTCCTTGCTGTCCTTGCAGTCCTTTAGGTCCTTCCCCCCACCTCCGTATCGAACACGCCCGTCAGCACCTTCCCCCCGCTCTTGACCTGCACCCAGATCCGGTACCGGCCCGGCTCCGGAAACTCGTAGGGGAAGGTGACGACGCTGGGGCCGTGGCCTTGGTGGATGGCGTGCGCGGAATGGTCCATGGCCGGCGTCGCCTCCGGGGCGATCTTCGTCTCGAAGGCCTGCTGGGCGGCCATGTTGATGCTGCCCATGGGGTGGAGGTGGACGAAAACCTTTCCATCGTCGCGCGTGATGGCGGCGTGGGAGAGCATCCCCATGTAGGGTTCCAGGGGGATGGGATGGCCGTCTTTCGAACGGACCTCGAAGCGGAGGTCGGTCTCGCGGCCGGCTTCGAGAGGCGCCTGATGCCAGAGCATCACAGTGCCTTCCCCGTCCAAGACGGAAAGCTTGGGGCCGGCGGAGAGCAGGCCGGTCATGGGCGGGCCCTGGCGCCAGGAGTCGTCCGGATCGGGCTCGGGCGCGCCGGGGGCCGGAGCATCCCCGGCGGCGGCCGGAACGTCGACCGTGTCCACCAGGGTCTGCGGAAAGCCGCTCTCGTGGACGATGTCGGCGTAGATCCGGTAGGTGCCGGCGGGGAGCGGCGGCAGGGTGACCTCGAAGGCGTCCTCGCCGGCCGGTACGGGGTGGATGTGCGCGAAGGCGTCGAGCGCCGGCTCGCGGATCAGGAAGGCGTGCATGAGCTTGCCGTGATCCGGCATCAGGGCCGACCAGTCGCGGCGGCGCGAGTCGTCGATGGCGAGGAGGAGCACCGTCCGGCCGACCTCGGCGCGGGCCGAGGTCTCCAACGTGAAGGGCTTGTAGAGCCCCGCCTGGGCCTGGGCGTCCACGGCGTCCCACCAGCGCTTGCCTCCGAAGAGGAGGACGAGGAGGAGGACGCCCGCCACGGCGGTCACGATTCGGGCGCGGGTCCGCCGCCGGGCGTCCGGCGCCTCGCCCGGCGGGAGGGTGCTCTCCCGCACGGCGGCGCCCACCAGGGTGACGGCGCCGAAGAAGAGGAAGAGGCCGAGGCCCGCGAGGAGCCAGCCCATCCCACGCTCCATGGTGAGGATCCGGGTGGGCAGCGCCGCGACCGGCACCAGCACGCGCCCCTCCCCCGCCTCTCCCGCGACCCGGACCTCCACGCTGTAGGAGCTCGCCTCCATGAGCCAGAGGCTGGCGCTCCACAGCCCCTCGCCCCCGGGCACCGGCAGTGCCGCGTCCGGCGGCGGGGCCCCCTTTGCCCCGGCCCTCCAGTCGATCGGCTGGGCGGTCACCTGTTGCGCGATCCCTTCCTTGACCCGCACGGTGACCTCGGCGACCCCCGGGATCACCTCCGGCGGCCGGACGATGACGCGCACCGGGTACGGCCCGGCTTCGCCGTCGAAAAAGACGTTCGGGCTCCCCACGTGGGCCCGCGAGGGGGCCGGGAAAAGAATCCCCAGGAGCAGGGCGGAGGCCAGGAGCCGTCTCACCGCCGCACCCGCGCCATCCAGGCGCCCCACCAGAGGCCGATCCGGGCGGAGACGTAGGCGATCACGAGCGCCATCCCCAGACCCTGGACCGTCACCGGGTCCTCATCCAGATTCCAGAACTCGTAGCGCCAGTCGCCCAGGCTTTGCGAGTAGTCCCAGTTCCGGTCCCCCACGAAAAACCAGTTGCGCGCCCAGGGGGAGAGGAGAAACTCGGAGAAGAACCACTGGGTGGCGAAGAAGAGGCCCAGGAAGACGGCCGCGAGGAGGAGCGCCGTGCCCCAGCCGCCCCGCTTGCCCTCCCGGCGCCCGAGAACCCAGTCGATTCCCGCCGCCGGAATCACGAGGAGGAGCGGGAACAGGTTCGGCACCATGTGATCCACCGGGTTGTTGATCGGCCCCAGGAGCGGCCGGGCCGGGAAGAGCGGCAGGATCCAGGCCATGGCGCAGGCGATCAGCATGTAGAAGGCCGCGGTCCACGTGGCCGCCCAGCGGAGGTGAGAGGAGCGGGCCACGGCCACCAGGAGCACAGGGAAGGCGAGGCCTGAGACCTTGTAGAAGAACGAGACGTGCTGGTCGTTCGGGTAGCTGTACTCCATGAGGAGGATCGCCACCATCAGGAGCACCACACCCGCGGCGTAGAGGTGGGCGAGCGAGAGCCTCCGCCCGGAGCCCGCGGGCCTGCGGTTCTCCAGGGCGAGCGCCAGGACCATCGCGCCGATCTGGATCGCGATCATGCCCGCGGCGAGCACGCTGTGGGGGGGCGAGAGGATCTCCACGTCCAGCCCGTAGGCGTTGTGCCACCAGTCGTCGAACGGCGCCGAGGTGAGCATGGCAATGGCGCCCCAGATGGCGATCCACGCGCCGAGGGGCGCCCGGAAGCCCCAGAACCGCACGGAGGCGTCGCGCTCCTCGGCCGTGCCGGCGAAGGTGGTCTTGACCGCGAGCCACCCGCCGGAGAGGCCGGCGAGCACCCCGCCCAGATAGATCGCCAGATGCGCCGGCGTCCAGAAGGTGTCCCGGCCGATCGTCATGTGCCAGGAGATGTCCCACAGCAGGCCGACCACGATGCTGGTCGAGCCGAAGAGCATGGCGCAGAGCGTCCAGGGCAGCGCCGCGGCGCGCTCCGCCCGGGGGGTGGCGACGGCGGTTGGGGCAAGGGCTTCCAAGGTGGTCTCCTCGGGTTCAAACGCGAACGGATCCTGAAGGATTCTAAAGGAGGAGAAGTCCGGGCGGGCGGCGCATGGGGAAACACCGCCCGCCAGGGAACTGCCGCGCCCGAGGGTCAATTCAGGCGGAGAGGCCCGGAGGAAGTTCGAAAGGCTGACCCCACCGGCACTCCCACACTCTGGAACGGATCGAAACCCTGCTTCGAACGACGTTCCCACGCTATACCCGATTCTCTGTTTAAGTCAAAGCGAATCATTACAACATGGAGACGACCGCAGAAGACGATGGAACGAAGCCGTAGAATGTGCTGCCATGGCTCCGACCTCCCGCCCCTTCCGCGTCCCCACCCGCGTCCTCCTCGCTCCCGGCTCCCTCGGCCGTCTCCCCGAGGTCGTGGCCGGCTACTCCCCCGACCGCGTCCTCCTGGTGACCGACCCGGGAATCGAGGAGACCGGCTGGCCCGAGCGGGTCTGGCAGGCCTTGAGCGAAGCCGGCATCGAGGCGATCACCTTCGACGATATCGAGCCCAACCCCCGCGTCTCGACCGTGGACCGCCTCGCGGAGTGGGGCCGGGAGGAGGGGGTCTCCCTGGTGATCGGGCTCGGGGGCGGAAGCGTGCTGGACGCCGCGAAGGCCGCGGCCATGGTGATCCCGAACAGCGGCTCCGCGGCCGACTATGAAGGGCGGAACCTTTATCCGGAGGCGCCGCTCCCCTTCCTCGCCATCCCCACCACCTGCGGCACGGGCTCCGAGGTCACCTGGGTGTCCGTCCTCTCCGTGCCGGAGCGGCAGGCCAAGATCAGCGTCAAGGGGGAGACCATGTTCCCCGCCTGGGCCTTCGTGGACGCCGACCTGGTGCGGACGCTGCCCCCCCGGCTCGTCGCCTGGACCGGGGTGGACGCCCTGACGCACGCGCTCGAGGCCTACACCTGCCGGGAGTCGAACCCCGTCTCCGACGCCCTGGCCGCAACCGCGGCGGCCCTCCTTCTGCGTTATCTCCGCCGCGCCGTGGCGGACATCGCGGGGGACGACGAGGCGCGGGAGGCGGTGATGCGCGCTTCCACGATCGCCGGCCTCGCCTTCGGCAACGCGGACGTCGCCGCGGTCCACTGCCTCTCGGAGACCCTGGGCGGCCGCTGGGACGTCCCCCACGGCCTTGCCAACGCCGTGCTCCTGGCGCCGGTGCTGCGCTACAACCTCCCCGCCTGCGAGGCGAAGCTCGCCACTCTGGCCGAGCCCCTGGCAGTGCCCGGAGGCGCCGACGGGGTGCTCCGCGCCGTTGAAGACCTGGTCCGGGACCTCGCGGTCCCCCCTTTCCGGGAGCTCGGGATCTCCCCCGACGACTACCCCTGGATCGCCGACCGCGCCACGCGGAACAACTCCAACCCCTCGAACGCGAGGCCCATGGGGCCGGGGAATTATCTGGAGATCCTGAACGGCCTGTAGGCGGGGATCTACAGCACCGCCCCCGCCTCCCCCGGGAGCATCGCCTTGCGCACCAGGGGGATCGGCGGGCCGCCGTACGACAGGAATTGGTCGTGGAATTCTCTCCAGGCCTTGCGCCCGCCGCGGGACGCGGTCCAGTCGTCCCGGAGCTTGCGCACCATGAGCTTGCCCAGGGTGTAGTTGAGATACCCGGGATCGAAGGTCCCCCGGGCGGCCTGCTGGCGGGCGCTGGCCGGGTCCTGGAATGCGTGCTCGCGAAACATCCTCTCGGCCTCTTCGAGCGTCAGGTCCCCGGTGTGGAGGCCCAGGGCGACGAGGTAACGGACGTTTCGGAGGAGGGCGTTCTGGAGCTGGCCGATCCGGACGCGCGGATCGCCGTCTCCGAAGCCCACCTCCCACATCAGCTCCTCGGAGTAGTGGGCCCATCCCTCGGCAAAGCCGTAGCCCACGAAGAGCCGGCCGATCACGGACTCCACCCGGTTCGAGTGGAGGAACTGGAGGAAGTGGCCCGGCCAGACCTCGTGGATGGTGATGAAGAGGAGGTCCGCCTCTCCCGGGATGTAGGCCACCTGCTCCTCCGGCGTCCAGACCGGATCGGGCGGCGTGATGTAGTAGATGGACGGCAGATGCCGGTCATACGGGCCGGGGATGTCGATATAGGCCGAATTCCACCGCTGGTAGGGCGGCGCCGGCTCGACCCGGGCCTCCTCCGTGCCGGGGATCGAGACCAGCTCCCTCTCCTCCAGGAACCGGCGCAGCCCCACGATCTGCCGGCGGGCCGCCGCAACCGGTCCCCCCTCGGGCTTCTCCGCCTGCACCCGCTCCAGGCATTCGGTCACGGAGAGCCCGGGAGCGTAGGCGGCGCACGCGTCGCGGAGGGCCGCGAGATTGCGCTCGAGCTCCCGGCGCCCCGCCGCTTCGAGCTCCCTTACGGAGACGTTCACATGCTCCGTCTGCCGGAGCATGCGCTCGAAGAGATTCGTGCCGAGGCGGAACTCCCCCCCGTCCTTGCCCGCGGGGGGGATCTGCTCGCGAAACCAGGCGCCCAGCTTCCGCATGGCCTCGATCGCGGCGGCGTTGGCCTCGCGGAGCTCCCTTTGAAGGTCCGGGTCGGAAACCGAAGCGAAGATCTCCGGAACATCCTTCTCGTAGTACCCGGCGAGCCCCCCGAAGGACGTCTCGCCCAGCTCGGCGAACGTGCGCGGCATGGGGGTCCGGAGGTTCGCCCGCACCTGCTCCGCCGCCCTGGGCACGGCCCGCGCGTAGTCGATGTAGGCGCAGAGGCGCTGGGCCAGAGGAGCGTACTCGCGGGTGAGATAGAGGCTCGGGTCCAGGGCACCCGCATAGAACATCGGATTGGTCCACGGCCACTCCGCCTCGGCGAACCAGAAGAGGTCGGAGTCGATGACGGAGAGCAGAGCCTCCCGCTCGAAAGCCCGCCGGTCGTCGAGCGTCTCGGGATCGAACGCCTCCACCCGGATCCTGTCCTCCCGCAGCCGCGCCATATCCGAGGCGATGCCCTCCGGGCTCCAGTCGGGCAGCCGCCCATCGAGCTCATGCCGCCCCGCCCCGGCCGCGAACGTGGGGTGCGCCTGAAAATACGAACAGAGAAACGACTCGACGAAGCGGTCCCAGGACCCTGCCACGGCCGAGACGTCGATACATTGGAGTTCTTTGGCTTCGGCATCCATGAGGGGGAGTGTATACCGGGCGGGAGGAGGGCCGGAGAGCGCCCGATCTGCGGTAGCATCCCCTCAACCGTTCACACTGGACCGCCCCCGGCGGGGCACCGAGGAGGGGATGGCATGGCCGAGCCGCAGAGCTACGCGAATCACCGCAAGTTCGTCCCGGGGTATCACTACGTCATCTTCGGCATCCTGGGGGTCAATCTTCTCTGGTCCCTGTACCGGCTCTTCTGGGGTTACCCAGGGTTCGAGATGCCGGTCTTCGACCGCGTTCTGTCTGTCGCCCTGGCAGTCGCCTTCGTGCTGACCGCTCTCTATGCGCGGACCTTCCCCCTGAAGGCCCAGGACCGGGTGATCCGGTTGGAGGAGTGGATCCGGATGGAGCGTCTGCTCCCGGCCGAGCTGAAGCCGCGGATCAAGGATCTCCGGCCCGGCCAGTTCGTGGCCCTGCGCTTCGCGGGGGATGACGAGCTCCCGGAGCTCACGCGCGCGGTCCTGGACGGGGAGATCAAGACTTCGGCCGAGATCAAGCAGCGGATCCGGAGCTGGCGCGCGGATCACTTCAGGCTTTAGAAGATGGAAAGGATTTCGATGCGTCGACTTGCCGTACCGTTCGCCCTCGCCGCCCTGGCGCTCCTCCCGTCCTTTCCGGCCGGAGCGCAGAAGGACCCCACCTCGCGCTCGTGGAACCAGCCGGTCGAGCCTTACAAGATCCTCGGCAACATCTACTACGTCGGCGCGAGCGATATCACCTCCTATCTCATCACCACTCCCCAAGGGCACATCCTTCTGGACGGCGGTTTCGAGGAGACGGTGCCGATCATCCGCGAGAGCGTGAAGAAGCTCGGCTTCAAGATGGAGGACATCAAGATCCTGATCAACAGCCACGCCCACTACGATCACGCCGCCGGGCTCGCGGAATTGAAGAAGCTGACCGGCGCGGCCTTCCACGTGAGCGAGAAGGACGCACCTCTCCACGCCCGGGGCGGAAAGGGCGATTTCGCCTTCGGCGATCAGTTTCCGTATCCGCCCGTCACGGCGGACCGCCTGCTGAAGGACGGAGATACAGTGACGCTGGGCGGCGTCACGCTGACCGCGCATCTGACTCCCGGGCACACGATGGGAAACACGACGTGGACGATGAAGGCCGAGGAGGGCGGTAAGAGCTACGATGTGGTCTTCGTGAGCAGCCCCACGATCAACCCGGGCGTCGTGCTGACGAACAATCCGAAATACCCGGGGATCGCGGACGATTATGCCACGACCTTCCGCGTCTTGAAGTCCCTTCCCTGCGAAGTCTTCCTCGGCTCGCACGCGGGCTTCTTCGACGGATTGGGGAAAGCGGAGCGCCTGAGGAAGGGCGAGACGCCGAACCCGTTCGTCGATCCGAAAGGATGCCGGGCGTTCATCGAACGGCGGGAGAAGATGTATCAGGATCAGCTCGCGAAGGAGCGGCAGAAACCCTGACATGAAAAGGCCCCGGGAGCGTTGCCGCCCCCGAGGCCTCGGTCTTCAAACAGTCTGCCTACTTCGCCGCCGTGGCGGTGCCCGTCTCGCGCAGCGCGATCTTCTTCGCGATCTTGCCCCCCTTCAGGCTGTCGTAGTTCACGGTGATCTCACCGTTGCCTTCGACGAGGAAGAAGAGGATGCGGGTCGAGAGGCCGTCGACGCCGGGGACCATCAGGCGCTCGGGGCGGTGCTCCTGGATCTCGACCTTGTCGAGCCATGGATTGTCCACGAGGCCGGAGGAGACCACACGGGCTCCGCTGACGGTCGCGATGTCCTGGCGGTGGAGCTTGTCCTGGACCGCCCGGGCGGTCATCGAGGGGATGCCCCGGTCGTTCAGGATGGGGACCTCGACGCGCCAGAGGTTGCCGCCGAGCTTCTTGACCATCGCATCGCCAAAAGAGAGCCGCGGCAGGTGATACGCGTGGAAGAGGATGAAGGCGTTGTTGCGGTGCGTCTCGTCCTCCAGGGCCCAGCCCTCGGGCACGCGGCCCACGTCACGGCGGTAGCCGCCGACCTCGATGGGGCCGTACTGCGGGTGGTTGTACGGCTTCCAGTCGACGAACTGGCGGCCCAGGGAGAGGAGGTCGTTGAACTTCATCAGCTCTTCGTCGGTCACCTCGCCGTTCTTGTCGAAGTCGGCCGGCGCGTTGTAGAGCTCGTTGGTGAAGGCCATGGCCCCGTGCACGCCGTAGAAGTAGTCGGTCGTGCCGCCGTGGACGGTGTAGAGGTCCTTCCAGGAGATGAAGTAGTTGTAGCCGGGAAGGAGCTTCTCTCCCTCCTTGCCGATCAGGTCGTACACCTTGATGTCCTGCGGCGGATAGGGCGGGTCGGTCTTGGCGCCCGGACCGCGCAGGATCATGCCGCCGTTGTTGTGGTAGCTCTGGACGGCGGCGATGTTGGGGTGCCTGTCGACCCACATCGCGATCGAGCGCGTCTCGGGGATGGCGAACGGGTACTTGCCGGCGCCGGCCTGGACGTACTCGGGCTCCCAGTAGTAGCCCCAGGTGCGGTTGGGGTCCACGTAGCCGATCGTGTCCTCGTTGACCCGGCCGTCCTTGTCGTTGTCGAAACCCTCCTTGCCGAGGAGGATGTAGTCGCCCATCTCGCCGGCAGCCACCGGGACCAGGAGGCGCGCGTCTTTGGGGTCGAGCCGGTGGGTGCCCTGGCCCATGGGGACCTTCTTGCGCATCTCGGTGACGAAACCGTCACCGTCCAGGTCGTCGAAGCCGTCTTCCTCCGCCTGGCCGTCGCGGTCGTCATCCACCGACACCATCACGGTGCGGGGGAAGTCGGCGTCCGAAGGGCCTTTGAACCAGAGGGCCCGGCCGTCGGGGTTGACCATGGGCAGGACGTAGAAGACCGCCCGGTCCAGGAGCTCGGTGACGCGGGGGAGCTTGCCGTAGTTCTTGAACAGGAAGTCCACGGTGTAGAGGGCGGTCTCGGCGCCCTGCACCTCGTTCGCGTGGATGTTGCCGTCGATGTACATGGCGGGCTTCGAAAGCGCCGGGCCCGTCGCCGGATTATTGATCGTGAGCATCCAGAGGTCGCGCCCTTGAATACTCTTGCCGATGCTTTCGAGCTTCGTCCACTCCGGGTACGCGGCGGCGTAGCCCTTCAGGAGATCGACGATCTCCTCGTAGGGGTGGAGCTTGTTGAAGGCCGCCGCGGGGGGCGTGCCCTTGGGCTTCAGGGGCTCGGCCGCGCGGAGGGCCGAGGGCCCGGCCACCGCCGCGAGGGCCAGGGCTCCGAGAATGAGGGTCTTCCTGATGCTCATGGTGCGGTGGCTCCCTTGGAAGCGGTAAGGGTCTTCCGGGCACGCCCGGCGTTGTCGGTCACGGCCTCGACGGCGATCGTCGCCCCCGGCGTGGCCCGGACGAGCCACTCGCCCTCGATCGTGCCGGCCGTCCCTTCGAGGCGGTCGGCGGTCACGGCCGGGTAGCCGGTCACCATCTCCACACCCTTGCCCGTCTCCAGGACGAGGCGCACGGGCAGGTGCGACCGCGCGCGCACGGCCTGTTTGGTGTGGGTGGCGAGATATCCGCGGTTGCCGGCCACGGCGCGGACGCGGTAGACGCCGCCGCCCAGGTCCTTGACGTCCATCGAGAGGATCTCGACCTTCGCCAGCTTGCCGGCGAGATCGAGCACCGTCTCGGTATGGGCCGTGAGGGCGGGTTTCAAGACCGCCATCGGCGGGGTGGTCTGGATGAAGGGATCGAGGCCGCCGACCTCGACTTTCGTGCCGTCGGGGAGCGTCACCGGCGTCCAGGTGGCGAAAGCCCCCTGGGCGTTGGCGTCGACCCAGGCGAGGAGGTCGCGCGCGCGCTCGGTCGCGGCGTCGTCCTTGCCCTTGCCACCTGCGGCACCGCCTCCGCCCCCGCCGCCCATCTGCTTGATGCGGTCGACCATGGTCTTGGGATCGGCCTGGCCGCCCTTCATGAGGCCGATGACCATCTTGGCGTTGAACTGGGGCGGGACCTTGTTCTCCTTGAGGAACGCGTCGATCTTCTCCTCGCCCAGGGCGATGAAGTCGTCCTTGGACATGGCGGCGGCCTTGTCGAGCGTCAGGGCGTCGCCCGGGGCCTCGGCCTCTTCCTTCTTGGCCTTGGGCACGCCCCACACGTCGAGCTCGACGGGGAAGGCGCCGTACTGGTAGTAGAGCCAGGGGGTGAAGCCGCCCTTGCCGTACTGCTCGGCCGGCCGGTCGTCCGCGAGGCCGGCCTTCTTCAGGCGCTCCTTGTAGCTCTCGGCGAGCTTGTCGAGATAGGCCTGGTCGTCCGGGTCCACCTTGGTGGCCGGGCCGGCGCCCAGGAACTGCTGGAGCTGCTCTTTCGTGATGTTGTTCTGGCGGACGAAGGGGATGTCCTTGGCGACCGCCCAGACCTCGTCGATCGTGTACTCCTGCTCGGGGTCGAAGCCGAGCATCTCGGCGGCCTGGGGCGGGACCTTGAACTTCTGGGTCCCGAGGTCGCCGCCGCCGCCCAAGCTCTGGGGCGCGGCGAGCAGGTTGTTGGCCGGGCCGTAGACCACGGCCAGGGCCACGTTCCTGCGGCCCAGGAGGAAGTCGAGGAGCGCCTTGCTCTCCGGAGCGTAGCTCGGCCAGGGGCCGGCATCCGCCGCGGGGTGCGGGAAGGCGTGGGGGAAGTTCCGGTCGGGCCAGACGCCGTCGGTCCCGTCCTCGTTGTACTCGCCATCGCCGTCGTCGTCCTTGCCCTCCATCACCACGCGGAAGGCGCCCGCCCGCTCGGCCATGCCGTCCGCCTTGACGAGGATGCGCGGGTCCTTGGCGTCGGCGAGCCAGCCGCCGGCCGGATCGGGGATCCGCATGCGGGTGATCAGACCGTCGCCGTTCAGGTCGTCGGCCGGATCTTCGCCGAAAAGACCGTCGCGGTCGTGATCCACCTTGAGGCCGTTGCCGCCGCGCTTGCCGCGCGGGGTCCCGAACAGGGCGTCGTGGGCGTCCGGGTTGAGCGCCGGAGCCACGTAGAAGGTGTAGGTCTCGAGCAGCTTCGCCGTGGGCGTGCCGGCCTGGGCGGAGACCAGGGTCTCGATCAGGTCGAGCGCGGCCTCGGTGCCGGCGTTGTGTGAGCCGTTCACGTTGGCGCCGACGAAGACGGCCGGCCGGGCATCGGGATCGGTC
This sequence comes from Thermoanaerobaculia bacterium, assembly GCA_035462575.1. GTDB lineage: Bacteria > Acidobacteriota > Thermoanaerobaculia > Multivoradales > UBA5704 > DATARR01. The sequence continues at coordinate 23,366 of DATHUD010000582.1, forward strand.
CCGCCCGGAGCGGCGATGCGGGCCACATAGAGCGCCCGGTTGCCGGCCGACTGGCCGATCGTCAGCACCCGAAGCTCGGGGTTGTCCTTCCCCCAGGCCTGGAGCTGCCGCTCCACCTCGGCGAAGGAGTGATAATCCTCATAGCTCACCGCCGCCCGGGCGGTCCCCCCCGGGGCCAGAAGGCCCAGGGCGGCGACCGCCGTGACGGCGCGCAAGCCGGAGAGCATGGGTTTCACGAGCACCTCCTCAATGGAAGAGCCCCGCCGGGCGGGGCGAAGGTTGGGCCGTCGGGGTCAAGAGCTCCCCCCGCTCCTCTACGCAGGATCGAGGGGGAAGGTTGCGCGGGGCACAGTTGGTACGGTCTTTGCTCTCTTGTCAGGTGCTCGGGCCGGTACGGACGTGCTGGCCCTGACCTTATCTGAATTCAAAGGAGACTGAAGATGAAAGTATCCAAGCTCATGATCATGCTGTTGCTCTTGGCCCTGCCCCTGGCGGTCGGCTGCAAGACCCAGGAGAGCGCGGAAACGGACGACGCGGACGACACCGCCACGATGACGACCGAGCAGGAGGTCGCCGGAGTCGACCAGCCGGGCGATCTGAACCCGGTCGAAGCCCAGACGATGATCGACGACGTCACGATCGGCAAGAAGGTCGGCACCGACGGGATGATCGCGGCCGAGGACCAGGGCGACGACTTCGCGCCCGGCGAGACCGTCTACGTCACGATGAACGCCACCGACGCGCCGGCCGGCTCGGCCGTGAAGGTCGTCTGGTACGGCCCGGGCGAGACGAAGATCAACGAAGAAGAAAAGCAGGTCCAGTCCGGCGCCCAGTACCTCACCTTCCAGGCCGACACCGCCTCCTGGCAGAAGGGCGACTACAGGGCCGAGGTCTGGATCGGTGACGAGAAGGTCAACACCCAGCAGTTCCAGGTCGTTGACGCGAGCGAAGCCGGCAGGTAAATCCCGGCTCTCGGACGTTTCTTCGCGGCGGCGGGAGAGATCCCGCCGCTTTCGCGTTTGAGGTGCAAAGAATATTTTGGTGCAGGATCTACAAGCCTCGGATTCCGGACTCTTCGAAACGTTTTAAGCGCATCCGCTTTTTCAGCACAACAAAAATCAGCACAACAAAAAACCCCGAGGGGCGGATCGCTCCGCCCCTCGGGGTTGGGGGAGAATCTGGGCTGGATTCCTTACTTCGGGGGGTCGTTGTCGTCGGCCGGCTTTTCGCTCGGCATGGTCACGTCGACGTCGGGCACCGTGACCTTCTTCTTCTCGGTCTTCACGTCCACGTCCGGAACGGTGACCTCGGTCTCCCTGGCGTTGACGTCCACATCCGCGGCGTCGACGTCATACTCGGGAACGTTGCCGCCCTTGACCTCGACGTCCACGTCGGGCATGGTGCCCTCTTCGGTCTGCCGCACGCGGCAGCCGGTCGAGAGCGTGAGACCCAACGCGAGCAGAAGGACAAAGGGCGCCGACTTCCTTAAACCTGAAGTGGCTCGAATCATGAGTTCCTCCTCGGCTTTCGCCTACTTTCGCCTGATTGTCAAAGAAACGTTTGACGTCTGCTTCAATCCCGACGACACTCTGGAACGTCTGGCCTTCTGTGAGTGCCGTCCTACTGGACAGGGGATACTGCAAGGGCCATTCCACATTCGAGGAGATCTCTCTTGATCCATCGCTCCGCCCTGGTCGTTCTTTGTCTCTCCCTCTTTCTGTCCGGCGGCTGCATCCGGCCCCGGCCGGCTACGGTTCCGCTGCACACGGTCGCGCTTCCCGCCGCGGGGGGAGGAGACGCCCGCTGCCTCGTCGTGCTGCTCCCCGGCCGGCGCGACCGCCCCGAGGATTTCGTCCGTCACGAATTCGCCGGGATCGCCACCCGGGCGGGCGTCCGCGCCGACTTCGTGGCGGTCGACGCCCATCTCGGCTACTACTACCAGAAGACGATCGTGGACCGCCTCCGGGAGGACGTGATCGCCCCGGCGCGGAAGCGCTACGACCGGATCTGGCTCACCGGAATCTCCCTCGGGGGAACGGGCTCGCTGCTCTACACGATCGAGAGCCCGGACGACGTGGACGGCCTCGTGCTCCTCGCCCCCTTTCTGGGAGAAGAGCCGGTGATCGACGAGATCGCCGCCGCCGGAGGCCCGCGGGGCTGGAAGGCTCCCGATTCCCTGCCCCCGAACGACTTCCAGCGGCGGATGTGGAGCTGGCTCGAGCGCTACGAGAACGGCTCCCAGGGGCAGATCCCGATCTACCTGGGTTTTGGCACGCAGGACGACTTCGCCCGC
>DATHUD010000583.1:0-5007 GCA_035462575.1 Thermoanaerobaculia bacterium
CAGGAACCACGCCGCCACCCAGGTTGCACGAGTTCCCCATGGTGAAGGAACAGCACAAGCCGTCCTCCCCTACCACCGCCACCAGATCCCCCGGGTAGAAGAGCCCTTCGAGATGGATGTCGCGGTCGCCATTCGCCGAGCGGATGCGATCCATCTTGTAGAAGGACCGGTACACGAGGTGATCGTAGGGGATCTTGCGGACGGACTCGCCCGGAAAGACACGGCTCAGCTCCCGGCGCCAGGCTGCGGGGAACTCGGGATTCGTGCAGCAGCCGGACGCGAAGGCGAAGCCTCCATGGGAGAAATAGGTCCGCAGATTCCCAAGCTCGGCTTCTGAAAGGATGAAGTCGTTGTGGCCGTTCATGAAGACGAACGGCGTCTCGAAAAGGCCGTCGTCCGAAAGGTTCAGCCTGCGCTCTTCTTTGACTTGGATCGTCGACGTGCGGGCGACCAGCCTCACGAGATCCTGCCCCACCTCACCGCAGTCTCCGCCCTCGTTTTCTCCGAAGGCCAGACGGCCGACGAAAAAGGTTCCGGACTGGTGATCTCCGGCGCTCGCGGGGAGGGCCATAGAGAGACAGAGCAGGACGGTTGAGAGCAAGGCCGCTCTTTTCATTCTATTCTCCGACTTCCGAAAGCGCCCTGCGGTAGAGCCTCTCGTCGATCCAGAATCCAGCCTTCAAGCGTAAGTTGTCCAGCTCTGTTTGCAGCCTCTCGATCTTTCCTTCCAACTTGGCTCGGATCAGAATTCCAATGACCCCGGTCTTCTTCAGGCCGAAGGTACCTGCGATCCTCCGAGCCTCGGCCTCATCCAGTAGGACCAGACTTGCTTGGCTCTCGATGGCGAGTGCCAGAACTTCTGCCTCTCCACTGTCCAGCTCTCGTTTCAAGAGACGCACCAAGTTGTTGTTTTGAACGGTCTTCACTTCGATCCAACCATGCTGGTGCGCCGCTTCAACCTCTCGAGCTCCCTCGCGGCCCTTTCCTTGATCGACGACTTCGTGCCACACCGCAGGCGGAATCGTCACCAGACCGTGAAACTCTCGAAGCAGCGAGAGCCGGCCGATGGCGGAGAGGTGTATGAGACTCGAGGAGTCGCTAATGACCACGAGCGTACTCAAGATCTTCTTCGAGATCCGTTTCCGTGTAGTGTCGAGCCACCTGGCGATCGCCTAGGAGTTGCTCGAACTGCCAGCGATCCATCTCCGCAAGGAGACGTGCCTTTCCCAGCGGAAGAATCCCTCGATGGTACAGAGCAACAGCCAACTCCTTGCGGAGCTCGTTCTCCAGCTCCGCCGCGGGAAACCGGAACGCATCCAGGATTTCCGCCGGAATTTCCAATATGAGCTTTGCCATCTCTTCTCCTTCCTTCAAGCGAGCCCCCACCACCGCCTCAACGCCCAATCCCCGCAGAGGCAGCCGGCTAAGAGGGCGAGCACCCAGCCGTTGATTCCAAACGGCGCGGGGCGGGCCTTGGCCCGCTCCAGCTCTTCGATGCGCTCCAGGATCTGCGCGACCAGAGCGTCGGCGTCCCGGCAGTCTTCTTCGGGGAGGGCCAGGCCCCGGCTCATCCCGGCCCATTGTTGCAGATTTTCCATGTCGCGGCCCGTGCGCTCCATCTCCCGGTCCACGTCTTTAATCTCGACGGGCTGCGAGGCGATCTGGACGCCGTTTCCGTCCGTTACGGTGGCGCTGTAGACCCCTGAGTTCTCGGCGCGGAAGGCGATCTGGACGGGGCGGAGGGGGGCGAGGCCGGTCCTCTGCTCCAGGAGGGTCTTTCCTTCGGGCGCCTTCACTCGCACGGTGTAGGTTCCCTCCCCCGAGGCCGCTTTCGCGGCTTCCGGCCGGGGGCGGCGCTCGACGAAGAGGCGGACGTCCGTGCCCGGGCGCAGCTCCTGGTCGGCCAGCTCGATCGAGACGTCCTGCCGGCCGGACTGGCCGAGGTGGCGGAAGAGTTGCCGCCAGAAACGGTCGAACTGCGCCGGATCGGCGTCCTTGGCGAGACGCCAGCGCCAGACGTTGTCGACGGCGACGACGGCGGTGACGCCCGCTCCGTAGCTCTGGGCGGCCATCAGGATGCGCCGCCCCTCGGGGCCGTCGTCGTCCGAATGCCGGCCCCAGACCACGGCGCCGGGCTTGGCCGTGAGCGCGCGGCCGTACTGGCTGAAAGTGGGGATCCGCTCCCACGCCTGGCGGCTCGCGCCGTCGTCCGTGATCTTGAAGAGGGGGTCGCGCAGGGCCTCGTCGGTCAGCACCAGGCGGAACGGGCGGTCGAGCCCCGAGACCGTGGCCCCGTAATCGAAGGTCACGGGCAGGAGCTGCTCCAGCCGGCTCCCCCGCCAGGAGCTGTCGAAGGTGGACTCGCCCCCGAGGAGGAGGACGCCGCCCCCCAGCTCGCTGCAGAAGCGGGCGATCACCTCCTGCTGGGCCGGCGTGAGCCCCGAGGGCTTCATCTCGGAGAGGACGACCACGCGGTAGGGCGCGATCTCGGCCATCTCGTCCGGAAAGCCGTCCACGAGCTCGCCCGCGCTCTCGACGTTCTGCCGGAAGACGGAGTGCTCGGAGGTGCGGCTCAGGCCCGTGAGCTTGACGCTGGGATCGCCCCGCAGCGCCCGGCCGATGAACTTGAAGTTCCAGGTGAGGGCCCCCTGCACGAAGAGGACGCGGAATTCCCTCTCCTCGGAGATGACCACGGGGATGTTCGAGCGCGCGCTCACGAGCACGAGCCCGCCTCCGCTGGGCGGCTGGACCTCGACCGTGTAGTCGTGGACCCCGGGCTCGTCTTCGATCACGTCGAACCCCTCGGTCCAGAGGCGCGGGGCCCGGGAGGCGCCGATCCTTTTGGTCTGGGCGAGGCGCCCGTCGCGAAGCAGAAGGAGATCAAGCTCCGGGATCTCTCCCCCGCCGGTAGCCTGGAGGTAGGCGGAGATCCGGAAGCGCTGCTTGGGCGGCGCCGCGGTGGGGGCCAGGACCCGTTCCAAGGCGAGGCTCGCGATCCCCTCGTCGTCTCCGAAGCCGACGCCGATGAACGGGACGTACGAGTCCTTCAGAGCGAGGAGGGCCGTGTTGTTGTCCCGCGATTCGTTGGCCGCGCCGTCGGTCAGGGCGACGACGGCGAGCGGCGGCGGATCGGCGGTGAGCACGGCGCGGGCGATGGCGCCCCCGAGGTTCGAGCGCGGCCCGTCCGGCACCGTGCCGGCGAGGCGGTTGGCGGGGAGCGCCGCGGTGTCGTCCGCGAACAGGAAGGGATCGACTTTCAATCCCCTGGCGTCCAGGGCCGGGATGAGCTTCTCCCCGGCGAGGCGCACGGCCCGGGCGTGGCGGGTCTCGCCGCTCTCTTGGAGCGACATGCTCCGGCTCCGGTCGAGGAGGAGGGAGACGGTCTTGCGCTCCTTCGGGTCCTCCTTCGAGAGGGCCACGGGCCGGGCGAGGAGGAAGGCGAGCAGAAGAAGCGCCACGCCCCGGAGGCCGGCGAGCGCCGCGACCCGCCCCCACGGGAGGCCGCGGCGGCGCAGCAGGAACGCCGTGACCGCGGCCAGCGCCACGGCGAGCGGCGCGCCGGCCAGGAGGAACAGCGGGGCTTCGAGGACGATCCGTTCCGGCAACGCCTACTTCTCCGAAAGCTTCTGGAAGTACCGCTGGATCCGCTCGCGGTACGTCGCGGGCAGGCGGGACGGGTCGATGTGCGTCATGGACGGATCTTTGGGCTTTTCCAATTCGGCGTCCGCGATCTGCACGCGGAGCTGCTCGATCTGCTCCAGGAGCCGCTTCAAGCGCGGGCCGTCGACCGCGAGGTCCACTTTCTTCAGCTCCTTTTCGGCGTCAAGAAGGAGGGCGTCCACCCGCCGGTCCTTGCCTTTGCGGTCCTCCAGCCCCTGGCGGAGGTTTTCGAGCGCCTCCTTCTGGAGTCTTTCGCGATCTTCGGGCTTCAAGATCCGGCCGTCGCCTGTGTTTCCCCCGGGGAGCAGGCTCGCGATCTGGCGCAGGGCGCGGTCCAGCGCGTCCTCCCCCTGGCCGCTCAGGGAGTTCTTGCCGCGGTTGCCTTGAACGATGGCCGGCGCGCTCTTCTCGAAGGCTTCGGTCACCTCGTCCAGCGCCTCCTCGCCCGCGGCCGCGGCCTGCCGGCGCTCCTCCGGAGTCCCGGCCTGCTTCAAGGCGTCCATCCTGGAGGCCAGATCCTTCTGCTTCTCCGGCGAGAGCGCTTCTTTCAGGGGAGGGCCGAAGAGGTCGTCCGCCCCCGGCTCGTTGGCGATCTCGCCCAGCTCCTTGGCGGCCCCCTTGGCGCCGTCGGCCGTCTGCCCCGCCTGCTCGCCCGAGAACGAGCCGGGGCTCTTCTGCATCTTGTCGAGCTGCCCGGCCTGGCGGTCCAGCATCTCCTTCAACTGGTAGGCGCGGGCGAGGTCCTCGTTCTGGGACTGGCGGCCGAGCTTGCCGGCGAGCCGGTCCAGGGCGTCGGCGGCGTGCCGGAGATCCTCGGGAGCGGAGAGCTCCCCCTTCTCCAGGGAGTCCCGCGCCTTGTTCATGGCGGAGTCCGCCCCCCGGGACTCCTTCTTCGCCCCCTCGAAGGGACGCGGGTGGGCGGCCCGGAAATCGTTCAACTGGCTCCGCAGCTCTTTCTGCCGGGCGGCCAGACCGGGATCGGCGGTGCCCGGCTTCACACGCTGGGCGAGGGAGCGCTCCTCGGCGGAGAGCTTCTCCAGCAGCTCGCGGGCGGCCTTCTCCTCGTCCCGGAACTCGGAGATCTGCTTGAGCTTGCCGGGGAGGTCGGCCACGGGCGGAAGGGGCTCGCCGCCGCTGCCGTCCCCGAAGGCGCCCGGGTTGTCCGAGATCGCCTTCTGGAGGCTCTTGCGCGTGGTCACGAGGTGGGCGAGCGCCTGCTGCTCGGGGGAGCGGGCCGCGGGTGGGTCCTGGCGCAGGGCGTCGGTGGCGTGGCCCAGCTCGGTCTCGGCCTGGGCGAGGTTGTCCAGGATGTCCCCCACGCTCGCGTGCTCCATCTCCGAGGCGATG
>DATHUD010000584.1:0-2325 GCA_035462575.1 Thermoanaerobaculia bacterium
CTTGGTGTGCCACAAACCCAATAAGGGCTCCCTCTCCCGGTCGGGGGGCGGAAGGCTGGGAGAGGGTTGGGGTGAGGGTCCGCCCGGCTCCGCCGGGGCAAGGAGTCACATGCTAGACTCCCGCCGCCCCATGGAACCGATCCAGAACCACCCCCTTCGCCTTCACGTCGGCTGCGGCCGGGCCCGCATGGAGGGATGGGTGAACATCGACGTCCAGGCCCTGCCGGGGGTGGATGTGGTGGCGGATGTGACGAAGGGGCTCGATTTTCCCGAGGGGCAGGCCGAGGCGGTGTTCGCGGAGCACTTCCTGGAGCACCTGCCGATCGCGGATGCGCTGGCGTTCCTTCGGGAGTCCCACCGGGTGCTCGCCCCGGGGAGCTGGGTGCGGCTTTCGACCCCCAATCTGGACTGGGTCTGGGCCACGCACTACAAGCTGGAGGAGGAGCCGGCGGGGAAGCGGAGCGCCGCGATCGCGTTGAACCGCGCGTTCCACGGCTGGCGCCACCAGTTCCTCTGGAACCGGGAGATGCTGGAGGAGGCGCTCCTGGCGAGCGGCTTCGACGAGGTCCGCTGGTGCCGCTACGGCGAGAGCGAGCTGCCGCTCTTCCGGGGGATCGAGCGCCACGAGACGTACGCCGACGCGCCGGGGCTCGCGCACGTGCTGATCGTCGAGGCCCGGAAGGGGGCGCCCCAGCCGGCGCGCCTGGCGGCGCTTCAGGAGATCGTTCACCGGGACTTCCTCGTACACATGGCAGACTAGAGGATGGTGAAGAGACGGCTCGCGGCCTGTTGTGTGGCTCTCCTGGGAGCCGCGGTCCTCTCCTGCTCGGGGCCGGAGGCGGCGGAGCCGCGGCCGAAGAACGTCATTTTCATTCTGGTGGACACGCTTCGCGCCGACCACCTGGGGGTCTACGGCTACGGGCGGGACACGAGCCCGGCGCTGGACGCCTTCGCCAAAGAGTCGCTCCTCTTCGAGAACGCCCGGAGCCAGGCGTCCTGCACCTTCCCGTCCGCCAACTCGATCCTCACCTCGCGCCCGCCCACGGCGTTCCTCGGCCAGCCGAAGCAGGCGCTGGGGATCCCTCCGGGGATCCCGTCGATCGCGGAGATCCTGGCCGGGCGCGGGTACCGCACGGCGGCGGTGTCCGCGAGCCCGGTGGTGCGCAACACGAAGAGCCGGTTCAACCCGACGGGCGGGTTCGGCCGCGGTTTTTCGATCTTCGACGAGGCGTGCGTCTGGAAGGCGGCCCACTGCGTGAACCGGCGGGCGTCAGAGGTTCTCGCGCAGAAGGACGAGCGGCCGTTCTTCCTCTACCTCCACTACATGGATCCCCACGGGCCGTACCGCCCGCCCGAGGAGCACCGGAAGTTCTCGGGGGGTGAGGTCGCGACGGACAAGCCGTTCATCCGCCAGGGGAACCCCAACCCGATCGGCGACTGGCTGTACAAGGCGAAGCCCGACCCGGGCGTCACTCCGGCTGAGCTGCAGCACCTGATCGATCTGTACGACGACGAGATCGTCTACTTCGACCTCCGCTTCGGCGAATTCCTGGCCTCGCTGCGCAAGTCCGGGCTTCTCGAAGACACGATCCTGGTCCTGACCGCGGACCACGGCGAGGAGTTCCTGGAGCACGGCCACATCAAGCACTGCCGGACGCTCTTCGACAACTCGATCAAGATCCCCTACGTGCTCCGCATCCCGGGCGTGCCGGCCCGGGCCGTGGCGGCGCCCGTGCAGAACCTGGACCTCGTGCCGACGCTCCTCGACTATCTGGGTGTCGACGCCACCGGGCTCCGCCTCGAAGGGCGGAGCCTGCGGCCGCTCATCGAGGAAAAAATCGAGGAGAAGGAGGCGGGGGACTTCCGTCAATTCGCCTCCCAGGGGTCGCTGCGGAGCGCGTCGGACGACCGCTACAAGCTGATCCACGATCTCGCGGCCGGCACCTGGGCGCTCTACGACCTCAAGGCGGACCCCGGGGAGAAGACGGACGCCCTCGCCCGCGAGCGCCGGTCCTTCCACCGGCTGCGCGAGAGCCTCACGGCCTGGCTCGCCCGGACCGAGGGGGTCGGCTCGGAGAGCGAGAGCGTGAGGAAGGCGAGCGAGGCGGAGAAGAAGCTGCGCGCCCTGGGGTACCTGGAATAGGGGCCGCCACGCGGCTGTTGACATCGGTGTGGCGATCTGAGAGGATTCGCCTCCGCTTCCCACGGGATGCGGCTTGAAAACTGACGCGGGGTGGAGCAGTCTGGTAGCTCGTTGGGCTCATAACCCAAAGGTCGCAGGTTCAAATCCTGCCCCCGCAACCAATCTCTGAAGATCCAAGGCCA
>DATHUD010000585.1:0-7414 GCA_035462575.1 Thermoanaerobaculia bacterium
GAGTTGGGGGACCCCTCCCCCGAGTTGGGGGACCCCTCCCCCGAGCTGGGGGACCCCTCCCCCGAGCTGGTGGACCCTTCCCCCAACTGGGGGGAACCTTCTCCCGGGCTAGTCTTCACTTTTGAGAGATGAAGGATCATAATTCATAGATATCATGACCAGATCACTGGAGTATCTCTCAACAAGGAGGAGACGATGAGAGCCCCCGCCTCGCTTCTCCTGCTCCTCGCCCTGGCCGGGGTCCCGGCCGCCGGGGCGGCTCCGGCCCGCCCGTTCCTCGACCTCGACTTCGAAGCGCCGGAGTGCTCCGGCGGGTGGTTTCTCCAGGGGATCGGCTACGAGTCGGCCATCGACCGCGCGGTGAAAAGCTCGGGCCGGCAGAGCCTCCGCGTGCGCTACGTGCTCCCAGAGCCCTGGGACCGGGACCGGGGGGAGCTCGCCGTGACGCAGTCGTTCCCGGCGGCGGCCGTGGCGGGCCGGAGGGTCCGCTACAGCGGCGCCATCAAGACCCAGAGCTCCACCGGGCTCGCCGGGCTCGGGTGGGTCGCCCGGGACGCCTCCGGCCGGGCGTTGGCGGGCGACAGCATGAGCGGCCGGGAGGTGACCGGCACGACCCCCTGGACCCGCTATTCGGTCGAGATCGACGTCCCCGCCAGCGTGGCGACGGTCTCCTTCGGCGTCTTCCAGGCGGGCGAGGGCACGTCGTGGTTCGACGGGCTCGCGGTCGAGATCGACGGCCGCCGCTGGGTGGAGGGGCGACGGCCCGCCGCGGCCCCGAGCCCGGCGGCGGTCTCCTGGTTGAGGAAGCGGGCGATCCCCTTCGCCACGGCCGAGCCCGGAAGCGGCCTCTCCGATCTCCAGGCTTTGAAGAGGGTGATCGGCGACGCGCGCATCGTGTCCCTGGGCGAGGGCACGCACGGCACCCGCGAGTTCTTCCAGATGAAGCACCGGCTGATCGAGCTGATGGCCGGGGAGATGGGATTCACGCTGTTCGCCCTCGAGGCCAGCATGCCCGAGGCCCAGCTCGTCAACGACTACGTGCTGACCGGCCGGGGGGACCCCGCGACGCTCATCCGAGGGATGGGCTTCTGGACCTGGGACACCGAAGAGGTGCTCGAGATGGTCCTCTGGATGCGCGAGTGGAATGCCTCCGGCCGCGGGCGCATCCAGTTCCTGGGCTTCGACATGCAGAACCCGGATTTGGCGTCCGACAACGCCGCGAGCTTCCTCGCCAAGGCCGAGCCGGCCTACAGCCGGGAGGCGGGGGACGCCTTCAACAAGGTGAAGGCGGTCGACGCCATCGGCCGCAACGCGTTCGGCAGCGGTCAGGCCCGGGAGGCCGAGCAGGCGGCCCGGCAGGTCCTCGATCACATGGAGCAGAAGCGGGGGGACTACCTCGGCCGATACCCGTTGGAGGAGGTGGACTGGGCGATCCAGAACGCCCGCATCGTCCTCCAGGTGGCGCAGAGCTACACCGGGTCCGCGTCGCGGGACACGAGCATGGCGAAGAACGTCGAGTGGATCCTGGACCAGGCGCCGGAGGGCGCCAAGATCGTCCTCTGGGCCCACAACGCCCACGTCAACCGGGTCCCGGGCTGGATGGGCGCGTTCCTTTCCGAGCGCTACGGCGACGACATGCTCGTGGTCGGTTTCGCCTTCGCCGAAGGGCGCTACAACGCCATCTCGGAGAACGGCTCCCTCAGGGACAACGAGGCGCTCCCGCCGCCCCCCGGCACCGTCGATGCCTACCTGCGCGCCGCCCGCATCCCCCGTTTCGTGGTGGACCTGAGAAACATCCCGGGCCACGCCCCCTCCGCCCCCTGGCTCAAGAAGGAACGCCCCTTCCGCCTGATCGGCTCGGTCGCGGCGCGCTGCGCCTTCGGCCCGGCGGTAGTGGCGGAGGAGTACGACGCGATGATCTGGATCGAGAGGACGAATCCGTCGGTGCTGCTGCCGCGGTGAGAGATGACATCCCCGCCGGAGCCCGAGCCTCCTGCGGGGCGGTTCCGCCCGTCCGTATTCCTCTCGCCAAGAGTTCTGTCTTGCCATAATATTGCAGTGTCATGAAGGTCGTCCTGGAAGCGAGCGACGAGGGCGGCTACACGGTAACCGTGCCGGCCCTCCCCGGGTGTATCAGCGAGGGGGACACTCGCGAGGATGCCCTTGAGAACATCCGGGAAGCCATCCAGCTCTACCTGTTGGAGCCTGCGAGTACGGAGAAGGAGTGAGGTGAAGAGTATGATCGTTCCCATGCAGGGTCCGAGGGAAGATCGTGGAAAGACGGGATACGAGCACGTCGTCCTTCGGGACTCGGTCCCCGTGATCGCGGGGACGACCATGAAGGTGACGGAGCTCGTCTCCGAGGTCATGGCCTACGGGTGGAGCCCCGAGGAGCTTCACTTCCAGCACCCGTACTTGACGATGGGGCAGATCCACTCCGCGTTGGCCTATTACTGGGACCATGCCGAGGAGATGGATCGCGAAATTGAGCGGAGCTTGGAGTTCGTCGATCAACTCCGGCGATCGGCGGGACCCTCCCCTCTGAGGGCGCGTTTGAAGGCCAAAGGCCTTCTCTGATGCCGATTGCCCTCTACATGGATCAGCATGTTCCGCGCGCAGTCACCGCCGGGCTCCGGCTGCGGGGAGTGGATGTGCTGACCGCGTTCGAGGACGGCGCGAGCGAGTTGAGCGACCCCGACCTGCTGGACAGGGCCGGTGAACGAGGCCGGGTTCTCTTCTCTCAGGATGACGACCTGCTGGCTGAGGGTGCCCGTCGCCAGCGTGAGGGTGTGTTCTTCCGAGGAGTGATCTACGTCCACCAACTCCGTCTGTCGATCGGCGCCTGCATCCGGGACCTCGAGCTGATCGCGAAGGCCGGGGAACCAGAGGACTTCTTTAACTGCGTTGAGATTCTGCCTCTTTAGGAACCCACGCCCAGAAGGACCAAAGGGACTTCAAGGACAGCAAGGACAAACAAGGACAACAACGCAGTTTTCTTTGTCTTTGAAGTCCTTGCTGTCCTTTTCGTCCTTGTTCCCTACTCGGTCCGGATCGTCACCATCGGGTCCACGCGCGAGGCGCGGCGCGCGGGGAGGAAGGTGGCGAAGAGGGCGACCAGGGCGAGCAACCCGGCGATGGCGGCGTAGGTGAGCGGGTCTCTCGCGCTCACCTCGTAGAGCAGGCTCTCGAGGAGCCCGGTGACGGCGAGCGCGCCCAGGAGCCCGAAGGCGATCCCCAGGCCGGTCAGGAGAGCGCCCTGGCGCATCACGAGACCGATCACGTCCCGCATCTGGGCGCCCAAAGCGAGGCGCACCCCGATCTCGCGCGTGCGCTGCGCCACGAGATAGGAGATCACCCCGTAGAGCCCGGCGGCCGAGAGGACCAGGGCCATGCCGGCGAAGAGGCCCAGCAGCCAGAGCTGCAGCCGGCGGGCGGCCAGCGACTCCGAGATCACCTCTTCCATGGTGAGCACCTGGTAGATCGGGAGCGAGGCGTCGGTGCTCCGCACGGCCTCCCGGATCACGGTGGTGAGGCTCTCGGGCGCCACGGCCGTCTTCACCGCCAGGCTCGCGTCGCCCAGCGCGATCATGTATTCCGGGAAGCCGTAAGGCATGTAGATCTCCATCAGCGGCTCCTGGTCGAGCCCGGCCTGCCGGACGTCTCCGACCACGCCGACGATGGTCATGACCGTCCCTCCGCCGAAGTTGATCTCCTTGCCGATCGGGTCTTCGTTGGGGAAGGTCCGGCGGACGAGCGCATCGTTGACCACCGTGACCAGGGGGCCGCTCTCGCCGTCCGCCTCCTCGAAGTCCCGTCCCCGGAGGATGGGGATGCCCAGGGACTTGAAGAAGCCGGGGCTCGCCACGCGGATCTCGGCCCAGACGTCCTGGCCCGGCGGGGGAGCCGGACGGCCCTCGACCGTGAAGCTGCCGTTCATGTGGGCGTCCTGGATCGGCAGCATGGAGATCAGCCCCGCGGACTCTACGCCCGGGATGGCGCGCACCTTTTCGAGCAGCGGGCGGAAGACCTGGGGGGTGGACTGGTCGAGCCGGTCGACCGGGACGGAGACATGGGCGGTGAGCACCCCTTCGGCCACGAATCCGGGGGGCGTCGCGCTCAGCCGGAGGAAGCCCCGGAGAAGGAGGCCCGCGCCGACCAGGAGGACGAGCGACAGGGCGATCTCCAGCACCACGAGAGTGCTCCGGAAGCGCTGCTGGCGCCCGCTCGATGTCGCCTTGCTGTTGCCGCTTCCGAGAAGGCTCTCCTGGACGTTGCCCCGGGAGGCCTGGAGCGCGGGCACGATGCCGAAGACGAGGCCGGAGAGGAGGGCCGCGCCCAGGAGGAATCCGAACACCCGGAGGTCGAGCGAGAAGCCGCCGGAGACGGGGAGCGCGGTCTGGGCGAGCGGCCCGATCGCCTCCAGGCTCCAGAGCGCGAGGAGCGCGCCCAGGGCCGCGCCGGCCAGCGCCAGGACGAGGCTTTCGACCAGGAACTGCCGGACGAGCCGGGCACGGGAGGCGCCCAGGGCGAGCCGGATCGCCACCTCGCGCTCGCGCACCGCGGCGCGGGCGAGGAGCAGGTTCGCCACGTTCGCGCACGCGATCAGGAGCACCAGCGCGACCGCGCCGAAGAGGATCAGAAGCGACCGGCGCGAGTCGCCCACGACGACTTCCCGTATGGGGGTGACGATCACGTTCCTTCCCGTCTGCTGCTCGGGGTACTCCTTTTCGATGCGGGCCGCGACCTCCGCGAGCTGCGTCGTGGCAGCCTCGAGCGTCACCCCGTCCTTCAACCGGCCGACCACGGACAGGAAGTGGGAGCCACGGTTCGTTTCCGCCTGCGGGAAGGGCGGCGTCCACAGGGTCCAGACGTCCGCGCCTCGCCGGCCCGGGGGGAATTGGAAGGCAGCGGGCATCACGCCGATCACCGTGTGGGGGGCGCCGTCGAGCTGGATCTGACGGCCCACGAGAGTCCGGTCGGCTCCGAAGCGCGACCGCCACAGGCCTTCGGAGATCACGACGATCTTGTCCTGCTTCGGAACGTCCTGCCCGGGGATGAAGGTGCGGCCCAGAAGGGGACGTACCTTCAGAACCTCGAAGAGCTCGGGCGTCGCGAGCACCGCCGTGACGCGCTCGGGCTCGGAGGTCCCGAGAAGGTTCAGGTTTCTCCCCTCATAGGCTGCGAGCCGCGCGAAGCCGGTGCTCTGCTCGACCCAGTCCCTGAAGTTGGGCGTGGAGACGGAGCCCTGTCCCCCGCCCTTCAGGCTTTCGTAGATCCGGACGACCCGGTCCGGCTCAGGGAAGGGGAGGGGGCGCAGGAGCACGGCGTTAAGGACGCTGAACAGGGCCGCGTTGGCGCCGATGCCCAACGCCAGGCAGAGGACGGCGACCGCCGTGAACGCCGGCGAGCGCAGGAGCGAGCGCAGGCCGAAGCGCAGGTCCCGCGCCATGTCGTCCATCCAGGTGGCGCCGCGCACGTCGCGCACCTCGTCCTTGAAACGGTCGACTCTTCCGAACTCACGCTCGGCCATGGCCCGTGCCTCCTCAGGAGAAAAGCCTCGCTCGATGTTTTTCTGGGTTTCCATCTCGAGATGAAAGCGCATCTCGTCGTCCAGGTCGTGCTCGAAGGCACGGCGGTCCAAGAGGACGTGGGCGCGGGTTCTGACTTTCCGCAGCGTCGCCATGATCGCCTCCTCAGATGGATTGAAGGACCCAGCCCACCGCCCGGGAGAACTGCTCCCAGCTCTCGGTCTCCTGCTCGAGCTGCTGCGCTCCGGCGCCGGTCAGGCGGTAGAACTTCGCGCGGCGGTTGTTGTCGGACGTGCCCCACTCCGACTCGATCCACCCCTGCTCTTCGAGCCGGTGGAGCGCCGGGTAGAGCGATCCCTGGTTGATCTGGAGAAGGTTTTTCGACGTCTGCTGGATCCGCTGCGCCACGCCCCAGCCGTGCTGGGGACCGAGGCTCAGGGTCTTCAAGATCAGCAGGTCGAGCGTTCCCTGGAGACGGTCGGTGGTGCTGGGCTGGCTCATTCTCTCTCCTCGGTTGTCTACAGGAAGAGAATACGTCTCTCCTCGGCTGTCTACAAGAAGGAGTACGGGGGAGGGGGGAGAATGTTTCAGGAAAGGACTGCAAGGACCACAAGGACTGCAAGGACCATCAAAGACAAGGAAACTCGTCCTTGCTGTCCTTGCTGTCCTTGCAGTCCTTTGGGTCCTTTTTAGGAACTCACCGGCACGTAGTCGCTCTGCTCGACCTCCTCGCGCTGGGCCGTCTCGCCCTCTTCGAGGAGCGCCTTGAAGCGGACGAGGTCCTCATCCATCTGCGACTTGGGGTCGTCGCCTAGGAAGAAGGCCACGCCGTGGCCCACGGTTCCGCCCGGCGGGTCGTAGGAGAGATGGATGTCGACCCGGGTGCCCTCTCCGATGCGGTCGAAGCGGACCGTCCCGGAGTTCTCGACGACCGCGCCCGGCTCGCTCTGCCAGGCGAGGAGCTTGCCCGGCTCGACGCGGGTGGTCTCGGCGTTCCACTGCACGCGGGTCCCGGCGGGGCCCTTGACCACCCAGCGGGAGCGGCCCTGGCCCAGGTCGGTGACCTCCATGACGTTCTCCATGAAGCGGGGGAAGCCCTCGAAGTCCGACCAGAGCTCGAAGACCCGGTCGACGGGCGCGTTGACGTAGATCGTCTTGCGGATCTCGACGGCGCCGCCGGCGGTCTCGGCTTCGGTTTCCGTGGAGGAGCTCGCCTCCTCGCGGCGGCTCAAGTCTCGCGCGAAGAGGGCCGTGCTCAGGGCGGAGCCGAGCTTGTCGCGGTTCTTTAAGCCCGCCCAGGCGAGGCCGGCGGTCGCCGCCGTGCACAGGGCGGGAGCCCAGGCCTTCCGGACGAAGGAGGTCCGGGGGGTGTCCTCCGCGGCCACGTTTTCGGTGGTCTCGGGGACCTCCAGGTCCTCCTCTTCCCGCTTGCGGAGCTTGGACGTGGCCTCCATCACCAGGCCCTTGCCACGGTTGCCCAGGTGGCGGGATTTCTTGCCGAGGGCCGTTCCGCCCTGTTTGACCGCGTGGACCGCCTTGTCCTTGGCCACGGCCCGGCGGCGCCTGCCGCTCTGGGGATCGAGCAGATACATGAGACCGGCCCCGAGGCCCGCGCCGAGCCCGGCGCTCCCCAGGAGACCCGCTTGCTGTTTGTTGATCGCCATAACATCCTCCTTCTCGGAAATCAGAAGCCCGCGGAGGGACCCTCCGAGGACGTCATGGCAATATCCTGTGCAAGCGCTGTACCGGTCTAGATCTCCTCGATCGTGACGCTGCCGTTCGTCGAGCGGACGCGCAGCTTGCCGCCGCCGCCGTTGATGTCGCCCGAGAGGCGGCGCTTGCTCTTGCTGTCGGCTCCGTCGACGTCGAAGTCGCTCGAGACGCGG
>DATHUD010000586.1:0-13452 GCA_035462575.1 Thermoanaerobaculia bacterium
CGCTGATTGTAGCGGACCTCACTGGCGACAACGCCAATGTGTATTTGGAGGTCGGCTACGCATGGGGTAGGGGTCGCCCCACCCTTTTGATTGCTCGCTCTAGCGATGACCTGAAGTTCGATGTTCGAGGACAGCGTTGCATCATCTACGAGAACATCGTTGACCTTTCCAAAAGGCTATCCAATGATCTAAAAACGCTCGCAACGGCCTAACACGACGATGCACCGGACACCTGGGCTCGCGCCCATGTGCCGGTGATCTCCCAAGCGTTCGGCGTCGGGGCATGCAGAGGTATCAGAGCGCCTATCGCGACGCCGCGACTTGGGAATTGACATGGGCGATGCTCCAATGTTTCCTACATAACTGATGTGGCAATGCGATATCCAGCTCAGTTGAAGGCGAAGATGATTTGGATTCTTCTTGTGGCGATTGCAGTCGCAGTGATCATCACGTATCGTCCATCTCGAGCCAAGGTGCCCCCGTTGTCCCAGGTGTCTTCGAACTCCAGTACATCCCCGCCCCAGCCTTCTCATAGTTCTGTTCAGCTGTTTTCGGATGACGTCTCCTTGAAGAACGGCTTACCACTATCCTTGTCCATAGAGACGCTCGGAGGCGTCAGCTCGGTACTGATTCCTCGGGGTGCAGATCTACCCGCGACGCGTCGTGAAACGTTCTCGACTGCGACAGACAATCAAACCTCTATCGAGGTACATGTGCTCGCAGGGGATCGAACGCTGGCAGCGAACAACGTGACGGTGGGCAAGTTTTCCATTCTCGAGATCCCTCGCGCCTCACGCGGCATGCCCATGTTCGAGGTGGAATTAGGGATCGACGAACACGGCGCGTTTCGATTCAGTGCCAAGGATCTTGAAAGTGGTAGGAGCCAGCCCGTTTGGAGCGTTCGGTTGCTATCGAGTCCACTGTCCTACCCGAGAGTCGGAAGGATGCTCGACGATGCCAAAGCAGAGGAGGCGAAGGGAGAGTACGGCATCCGCAAGAGAACCCCGGGGCATATGGACTCCGTGACGGTCTTGACGAGGGAGATTCGCGACCTCATCGACAGCACACGCACTGAGCTTAACACCAGACCTGCCATTCCTGAAACTGCCAGAAGGCACTGCGAGGAACAACTGAAGATCGCTGAGCGTTTGTTGGAGGTGAATGAGCTGCCCGAACGGGCTTCGGCCAAGCTCAACCTGCTGACGGCAGATGAACTAGAGGACGCACTGCGTTCCCTGGGCGAGGCAGCAAAGCGATGTCGATAGGCATGGGGAGACCGTGCGGCCTATGTCACCCGACGGCGACTCCGGGTGTTATAGCGAGGTCGTTCGAGAGGCGGTACGTCACAGCTGTCAATTCTACTGGCAAGGCGCCGCCGAACCCGGGCAGTCGAGCGGACGGAAACCGCAAACAGCGCGGGTTCCCGCGCGCTCACCGCCAGGGCCGTTGTGCCGTCGTAGCGGTCTGGCCAAGCTTCTTCCATTGAAGGGAAGTCGAGACGCACAAAGCGTAATTTGGAGGCTACCTTGAAGGACGAAATCCGATGAGCCCTTGGTGGATGAGGCCGGTTCAAGATGAGCCCAGACATTCCCTGGGGAAGTGGGTCGTTCTATGTAGCGTTTTTAGCCTCGCTGCTGCCCTGCACCTCTTTTCTGCTGTCCTAAAGTTCTCTGATGGCAAGGGTTGGGGCGGAGCATGGCGCCTAGCGATTGCTCTTCTGTCTGGTTCGCTTGCAGCCAAGGCCATTGTAGAGATCTGGAAAAGACGGCGCATAGAACCTCCTGAGGAAAAAAATGACTAGGTCCGCCAGCAGCTCCGCCGTTGCTACCCACGCGGCGAGACCGTTGTATGCGGCTTGCCGTGGCGAGAGCGAAGCTCCCTCAGCAAGTCCACAATGTCCAGGAGGCGGCAGTGGATCATCGGCGGCAGTCTTGGAATCTCCCGGCGCAACCTCAAGCGCAGAGACACTCGCGCAGTGGGTCTGGAAAATCGGCGGAGCTGGGGGACGCCGGCCAACCCGGCACTTGCCCCGGACGGCTGACGCCATCGGTGAAGTGCATCCTCGTTGGCCGTCACGCGATTGAACCACTGGATCCGGATCTCCCGATGGCCTTGCTCGATTGAGGAGCCTTGCGTGACTAGTTCCCCAGGTGGCGGTGTTCTTGGGTTTGTCCTTGAGATCATCTTTGAAGCTTTCTTCAACTATGTGTGCTTCTATGTCGGCAAGCCCCTCGTGTGGCTCACAACTTTCGGCCGCTATCCTAGCAATGTTCCAACATCCGGACAGAAGCTCATGACATCCACCGTTGGGCTACTCGCCCTCGTCGTAGCACTCCTGGTGATCCGAAATTCTTTCTGAAATAGCATGATTTGGCAGAGGTTCTCTTCGAACCACCCACCCTTGCGAGCCTGAGGACTGGCTGATCTGGCCGGTCGCAACCGGCTCCGCCCGTTGCTCCGTTGAGTCCACTTCTAAAGGAGCTCCATCTTCTCAGTTGCGAGGGAGCTCGGCCGCCGCCGGGAAAGCGGCGACCAGAGCTCCCAACGCGACGAGGACCGCGGCTTTCACATAGCCGCCGCAACCAGCCTCTTCTGCTGAAGTGGCTCACTTAAACGAGAGAGCTCTTCTACCACCCTCTCTGCCAGCTTCAGTCTCTCGGACTCTGGTATGGAGTCGAGCGATCCAAGATCCAACGGACGCCCTAGCGCCTGAGCAATCACCGAAGGATTCGTGTCACACCGGAGAATCAGGTTTCTTTGTCCGGTCTTTACAATCAACTGCGATAGTCCCTCAGCCTGGAAAGAGAAATCAAACCTCCGTGGAGCCAACATCCGGGTCAGAGACTCGGCAATCCTCCGAGAGGCACCATCGTAGAGCGTAATGTGGGGACGATAGCCGAAATCAGGCTTGTGCCAGACATCTCGGAGCCTGGAGGATTCGCAATCCAGAAAGACAGTATTCTGGGTTGGCGTGAGAAAGCAATCGGACCCAAAGACGTGGATGTAATCGCCTTTGATCCGATCATTCAAAGCCTTCAGCTCCACCTCGCCGTACCGTCGCTTGTAGGGTCCTCGGACTGTCAGATGCGCCGAGTTCTTCTCGGTTGGATTGCAGAGAAGACGAATGGCGTTGATGTACGACTTGAGGGGCTCTCGCTTGATGTAGATGATATAGAAGATACGCATGGCGAGATCTCCCTAAACGACCAGGTAACGGATGAGGTCTCCCTCCCGGTCGATCTTGAAAAGAAGATCGTACATTTCGCGGCCGAACATTCTAGCGTGATCGAAGGCTTCGTCCCGGACGGACTGGTCGGCAATCCACTGGAGCAATTCGTCTTTCGGACGATTAGTTACTTGAAGGAACCAGGCATACTCATCGAGAAGACGACTGAGGGAGCTCTCGCCGCCGGGTAGGCCATAGGCTGACTCGCGCAAGCGGTCAAGCGGTGGTATCCCGACCAGTTCCACCAGACGATCGGGGGCGAGCTGCTCATTGTGCCGCGCCAGTAGAAGGAGCGTTGAAAAGCACGTCAGCATCCTGCTGAACTTGAGCTTGAGGTTCTTGAGGTGAGACGCGCTCTTCTTGGCGACATCCTTCCGGTTTCGGCTATGCTCGTAGTTGAGACAGAGCGTCTTCCAGAACCGGATGATGTCGTTCACCAAAAAGACCGGGCGGAAATCCTTCTCGTGATCGTGGTAATCCCGGTAGTACGCATCCACGACCCTCTCAATAGACTCCATATAGACAGAATCGTTGTAAATCGGGGTACTCTCGAGGAGCAAAAGCATGCGGGCCGTGAAGAAGTTCCTATAGTCGTCCTCGCGGTTGCCGAGATTGTCCAAGATCTCCTTGACGTTGTGGACCTGGAGATACTCGCCGTCTCCCGAGAAGTCAACGAACCCCATCTCGCGAGTTGCCTTGATCAAGGCGGCGTCGATCAAGGTCTTGTTGATGTTGCTGACCGGCTGATCATTGTGGACGAAAAACAGATCGAGGTCCGAGTAGCCGCTGGCTTCCTGCCTTCCATACGATCCGGTCGCATAGATGCAGAGCCCCGAGCTCGAGCTGTTGAGCTCGGGAATTTCGGCCACACGTCTCCTAAGCTCGCCGAGGCGCTCTGCGCAAAAGATGCGCCTCTCTTCAAAGGTGTCGGTGGCAATCTGTGTCACGTCCATAGCCCAGCTCCCAAGCGCACGCTCCACGCGTGGATAGTATAGCCCCAAGCGACTCGGCAGTTGGGTAAGCCCCCTACAGCACCACCTCGTACCCCTCGAACACCGGGTGCCCCGCGAGCGTCCCCTGAGGCGACCGGGCATCCCCGTGCGCCTTCCGGAACGCCTCGGATTCGGTCCAGGCGAGGAAGGCGCTCCGGGATTCCCAGGTGGAGTGGGAGACGAAGAGGGTGATGCCGTCCTGGGTCTCCCCACGGAGGAGATTGAATCTCTTGAAGCCCGGCACCTGGTCGAGGTAGGTGTCGCGCTTCCTCCAGATCTCCTCGAAGACGTTCTCGTGGCCCTCGTTGACGCGGAAGCGGTTCATGGCGATGTACATCTTCGTCTCCTCGGGCGCTCAGTCGTCGAGCAGGCCCTTTTCCTTCATCCAGGTCTTGTTGAGCTTCGAGAGGTAGCGCTCGCCCGAGTCGGGCAGCAGGGTCACGATGAGGGCGTCTTCTCCGGCCTTCTCGGCGATCTTCCGGGCTCCGGCCACGGCGGCGCCTCCGGAGGAGCCGGTGAAGATGGACTCCTTCTTCGCGAGCTCCATCGTGGCCTTGTAGGCGGTCTTGTCGTCGATGGTGACGACCTCGTCGATGTAGTCCCACCAGATCGTTTCGGGAATGAAATCCTCGCCGATGCCGTCGATCAGGTACTGGTGGATCTGGTCGGCGGGCGGCAGCTCGCGGTGCTCGTGGTAGTACTCGAGGGCGCTCCCCACTGTATCCACGCCGATCACCCGCACGTTCGGGTTCTGCTCTTTCAGGTACTTGGCCGTGCCGCTGATGGTGCCGCCGGTGCCGAAGCCGACCACGAAGTGGGTGACCTTGCCATCCGTCTGGCGCCAGATCTCGGGGCCGGTCGAGCGGTAGTGGGCCTCGGGGTTCGCCTGGTTGAAATACTGATAGGGGAGATAGGCTCCCTCCTCGTCCCGCAGGCGCTCCGCGACTTTGTAATAAGAGCGGGGGTCGTCCGCCTCGACGTTCGTCGGGCAGGTGATGACCGTGGCACCCATGGCTTCCAGAAGCGCGACCTTCTCCTTGGGGATCTTTTCGGGCGCGGTGCAGATCAGCTTGTAGCCCCGGAGGTTCGCGACCAGGGCGAGCCCCAGGCCGGTGTTGCCCGAGGTGGGCTCGACGACGGTGCCGCCGGGCTTCAGGAGCCCCGCCTTTTCGCCCGCCTCGATCATGGCGATGCCGATCCGGTCCTTTACGCTCCCGCCCGGGTTGAAGTACTCGAGCTTGGCCGCGATCGTGCCGGGCCCCTGATGGAAGCGGCCGAGCTTGACCAGGGGGGTGTTCCCCAGGGTTTCCAGGATGTTCTCGTAGATCTCCATCGAATCTCCGTTTCAGTTTCGGAACAGCTCCGCGAGCTTCTGTGCTTCGCCCTCGGCGAAGCGCGCTCCGGAGAGGTTGGCGAGAAGGGCCACGGCGATCTTTTCGTCGGGGTAGACGAGCAGGAACGCCCGGCCGCCGTCGATCGCGCCGCCGTGATGATAGAAGCGCCGGCCGGCCGCGTCGGTCGCGATGCGCCAGCCGAGCCCGACTCCGGTCTCCTCCCCCGCGGCGGTCTTCATCGAGGTGAAGAGAAGCTGCCGGGTCTCGGGTTTCAGGTAGCCGTCCGCCACGTGGGCCGAGGCGAAGCGGACGAGGTCGGAGGCCGTGGCGAGGAAGCCCGCGGACGGCCATTTATAACTGCTGTCGATCGGCTTCTCGTTCTTCACGGCGCCGTCCGCGCCGAGCGCGTAGAAGCGGACCCGCCCGGGGGTGATGCGCTCGGGGTCGTCCACCCCGGTGGCCGCGAGGTGGAGCGGCCGGATCACCTGCTCGTCGATCGTGGTCCGGAAATCCTTCCCCGAGGCGCCCTCGACGACCGCGCCCAGGAGGTTGTAGCCATAGCTCGTGTAGAAGTATTTCGAGCCGGGCGGGAAGAGCAGCGGGTCGTCCTTGAAGATCTCGAGCCCGTCTACGACCCGGGCGTAGCGCTTGGGCGGGCGCACGAAGTCGGGCAGGGTGTAGTGCCTTATGCCGGCGAGGTGCCCCGCGAGCTGGCGCGGGGTGATCGGCTGGTCCTTCTCCGGAAAGGAGGGGACGTAGCGCTGGACCGGGGCGTCGAGGTCGAGCTTGCCGGCCTCGACCAGCCGGGCCACGGCCGCGGCGGTGAACAGCTTCGAGATGCTCCCCAGCCGGAAGCGGCTCTCCGGGGAGACCGGCACGCGGCCTTCGACATCCGCCTCGCCGAACCCTTCGGCCCAGACGACCTGGCCGCCGACGGCCACGGCCGCTGAAAGCCCCGGGCTTTTCACCTCCTGGCGCAGGGCCTCGGCCATTCGCCGGGCCTCGTCGATCCGGCCGGCGGGGGTCTGGGCGTGAAGGGCGGCCGCCAGGAGCCAGAGGACGAGAGCGGGCAGACTTTTCCGGAGCATGGGGAGGTTCCTCATCGAACGCTCGATAGGGGGAGCCGCGAGTGCGGCGGGATGCTAGCACAGTCCCCCCGAGGCCTAGAGTTGGCCCCGACCTTGCAGTTCTCTTTTGTACGTCGGCAGGCAGTATGGCTGGCACCAATCAACGACAAACTTCTGAGAGGAGCACAACCATGGCTACGGACGACAAATACGGAACGGGAACCGGCACCGGCGTTCGCACCGATACGACGACGACGGGGACCGAGCATCACGACAAGGCGCATCCGGTCGGCAGCGGCGTGGGCGCGGCGGCGGGCGCGGCGACGGGCGCGGCGGTCGGCACGGCGGTCGGCGGGCCGGTGGGCACGCTGGTCGGAGCGGCGGTGGGCGCGGTGGCCGGCGGGATGGTGGGCCACGGGATCGCCGAGGGCGTGAACCCGACGGTCGAGGACGCCTACTGGCGCGAGAATTACAAGACCCGCCCGTACGCGGACGCCAACCGGAGCTACGACGAATACCGCCCGGCCTACCAGTACGGCTGGGAGTCGCGCTCCAAGTACGGCAACCGCCCCTGGAACGAGGTCGAGAACGACCTGGAGCGCGGTTGGGATACCGCCAAGGGCGAGTCGCGGCAGACCTGGAACGAGGCCAAGCACGCGACCCGCGACGCCTGGCACCGCGTCGAGCGCGCCGTCCCGGGTGACGCCGACCGCGACGGCCGGTAGGTCGCGGCCCGCGACCTCACCCCTGCCCCTCTCCTCAAGGAGAGGGGTTTTGTTTTTTCAGCCCTCCCAATCCCAGAAGAAATCCTTGTTCGTCAACGCCTCTTCCTCCTCCAAGGGGGCATCAGCCTCGGCGTAGACGGCCGCGGGGTCTTTCCGGACCTCGCCGCGGATGACGGCGAGCTGCTCTTCGAGGTCCTGGGTCTCCCGCTCCCAGTAATCCGGGGTGCCGAAGTGGGGCCAGGCGGCGGGGAAGGCGGGATCATGCCAGCGCCGGGCGATCCAGGCGGCGTAGTGGATGATCCGCAGGCCCCGGAGCGGCTCGATCAGGCGCAGCGTCGTCCGGTCGAAGTCCCGGAACTGGATGTAGCCTTCGAGGAAGCTCTCCCGCAGGTCCAGGGTATAGGGGTCGCGGCCGGGCAGGGCGAGCCAGAGGTCCTGCACCGCGGGCCCGATCACCATGTCGTCGAAGTCCAGCACGTTCAAGAGCCCGTCCCGGAAAAGGATGTTTCCCAGGTGGAGGTCACCGTGGATGCGGTGGACGGGCACCCCCTCCATCAACCGGTCGGTCAGGGAGGCGATCGAGAGGGCCGCGTCGAAGTAGCGGTCCTTGAGATGCGGGGGGAGGACGCTGTGCTCTTCCAGCCAGTCCAGGTTCTGCCGGACGTAGGTGTCGGCGGTCAGGTGGAGGCGGTGCTCGGCGTCGCGCCGGGCGCCCACGTTGTGCATCCTCCCGGCGAGCATCCCCAGCCTCCGGGCCCCGGCCGGGTCGAGCTCGTCGGGCGCCCGGCCGCCGCGGCGGTCCGAGAGGCAGTAATAGATGTTGTCGATCCGCCGCAGAGTGCTGCCATCGGGGAAGGAGCGCATGGTGCACACCGGGATCTCCTGCCAGGCGAGATCCTTGAGGAACAGGTGCTCTTCCAGGATCTGCTCCTCGGTCCACCGGCCCGGCCGGTAGAACTTGGCCACCACGCGGGTGCGGTCCTCGAGCTCCACCTCATAGACCCGGTTCTCGAAGGAGTTGAGCGGGTAGCACACCGGGTTGCACCGGAGGCCGCCGGCCTCGACGGCCGCGAGCACCTTTTCGGGAGTCAGAGACAGGAAAAGATCGGTTTCGGTCGAGGTCTGGTGCTTCATGACCTCAATGTAGCATGGGGAGAAAAAAAGACGGGGGAGCGACGAGGCGCTCCCCCTGGGGGAATCCGGACCGTTTCGGGACCTAGTGGGTCTCGGAGAGGATGAGCTGGAAGCGGAAGTTGAAGTTGGCGACCTGGTTGAAGGTCACGCCGTCTGCGGAGAAGTAGGACAGCCCGAAGATCGGCACGTCGTTGACCGCGACGCCGCCGTCGAGACCGATGAGCGGCGGGGAGGCGGAGACGCCCGGGAAGGGCGCCGGAGGCAGGCGCAGCACGAGGAAGAGGTCGGTGATCTCGCCCTTCTCGATCTCGCGCTTGACCCGCTTGCCGAGCTCGTGGGGGTTCTTGAAGTAGAACGACGCGAAGTCGGTGTCCGCCGCGAGGAACGGCGCGATCGTCTCGAGCGGGTCGGCCAGGTCGATCGTGGCGGTGGCGCCGCTCACGCTGCCGGTCGCGAGCGTCGCCTCGGCGAACAGCGGCGGGACCGACTGGTCGGACATGCTGGTGTCGAACGCCGCGGCGTGGATGTAGATGTCCTCACCCGGTGCGATGGCCATGATCTGCGAGGCCGGGATGCGCACCGCGTAGTAGCTGCCGCCGAGCGCGCCGGTGAAGCCGACGAAGTCCCGGGTGCCGAAGTTGTTGAGGTTGATCTCGCGGTTGGTGACGATGTCGATGCCCGTCCGGACCTGGCCCTCGTTCACGTGGACGTTCTTGGACTCGCCGGTGCGGACCTCGATCGCCCCCTCCTTGTTGCCGTTCCAGTACTCCTCGGGGAAGTTGAGCAGGCCGTAGAGGCCGCCGACCTGGGCCGAGAGGCTCACGTTGGCCGCCGGGACCGGAGAGCCGTCCAGGGCTTCGACGTAGACGTCGTAGTTGCCCTTGGGCACCGGGATCACGAAGTTGCCGTTCGGAATGTCGTGAGCCGGGTCGTCAGACAGGAAGAGGCCGCCCGTCGCCGGGTCGACCAGGAGCACCACTGTGCCGCTGAAGCCGGAAGCCACGAAATCTCCCGTGTTCCGGTCGTAGGCGGCGACGCTCGCGCCCGCGATCGCCTGGTTGAACACGCCGTGGGTGACGGTGCCCTTGATCAGGCCGTAGACCGAGTCGAAGGCCACGTCACCGGCCTGCAGCGCGCCCGGCCCGGAAGCCTCGGAGCCCTCGGGGTAGAAGTAGGAAGCCCAGGCGATGTCGTCGCTGCCGAGCGAGCGGGCCTGCAGCTCGGCCACGGGGTCCGAGGTGTCGATGAAGGGGAACATCGTGGTGCCGTCGCCATTGGTCGCGCTCGTGTTGTTGTCCGCCACGTGCGACAGGCCGAGAGAGTGGCCGAGCTCATGCACGGTCGTGGCCTCGAGATCCACGGAACGGGCGACGGCGTCCGCCGCGGCGGGGTCGGTGGTAAAGCGGAGGCCGGTCGGCTTGACGTTGAACTGCACGTCGTTGTCGATGATCGTGCCCGCCTCATAGAAGCCGGCCGGGTACTCGATGTCACCGTCCCCGTCCACGTCGGCGCAGGTGGTGATGGCGGAGGAGATGTCCAAGTCACCGTCGTCGTCCAGGTCGTCTCCGTCGAGAAAGGTATTGTCGAAGGCCAGGCTCACCGAGGGGGACGAAGCGATCGCCCCAAAGCCTGCCGTAGTGCGGAAGGTCAGCTCGTTCTTCATGTCGAAGCCGCGGAACCCCGGATTCGCCAGCGTGCCCACGATCTGCATGCTGATATAGGAGGTGGGGATCTGGTTCCACGAATTCATCGCGCTCTGGAAAGCCGCTGTCGCATCCGCCAGGGTCAGGAACGCGGGACCCAAGGGGTTCGGGATCGGGTCCTGGGTGTTGTTCACCACGTACTGGATCGGGAGGCAGCGCGAATCCCAACGGATCGGGATGAGCGTGCCATCGATGAATCCCGGGATCGGCGAGGGGGGTAAGCCGGTGATGTCGATCTGCTCCAGAGCGCCGCCGGCGAAGGCCGGAACGCCGATCGAGGCCGCGAGCAGCACGGCCAGGGACACTTTCGTGAATGTCTTACGCATCATTTTCTTTCTCTCCTCGGGCCAGAAAGACATGGGGATCGGCGTCAGCGCGGCTTCTCGACGGCCAGGTTCCGAACCTTCTGCCGGAGATGGATCAGGGAGATCGCCTTGGCGCTGCCCCGGCGGGTGCCGCCGCTGCCCTGAAGCGTGAGGTCGGAGAGGTTCTGGGTGGCGACCTTCTCCCCCTGGGCGTTCTCGACGACCGTGAACTTGCCCTGGGAGAATCCGACCACCGAATAGCCGCCCACCACCCGCCCCTCGGCGGTCAGGAACAGCAGCACGTTCTCCTGCCTCATCAGCTCGGGCGCGGCCGGGAAGGTCATCGCGATCGGAATCTTCCGATTGAGATCGATGCCGCCTGGAAGGACCACCGTCACCTGAGATTCCGGGGTGCCCTTGAGCGTCTCCGAGACGGACACCGTCGCCAGGGTCACCAGGTCGTTGTCGACCCAGGTGCTCCGGACTTCGGCCACGCGGCCGACGACGATGATCTCGGCCTCCTGGATCAGGTCGGACTCGGAACGCTCCACGGCCGTGGTCGCCTGAAGGGCCGGAACGGCCAGGGCGGCGACCAGAAGACCGAGAGCCACTCTCGCAGCTTGTCTCATAACATGTCCTCCTTCTCGTGGGTTACGGACTACCAGACTCGAACGCTTGTGTCCGGTCGAAGCTGGGATTTGCTAATGCCATAGTGCGGAATAGGACGGAAACGGGACAATCGGGGAGGTCAAGTTTGCATACCCTCGGACGCTGCGCAAGAGGGTCAACAAAAATACTACGATATGCATGGGCGACTATGAATCCTGAGGCCACGGCGTCCGGTCCGCGAGGGCAATGGATCCCCTGGGCAGGAGGGCACCGGGAAAAAAGACGGGGGAGCGGCACGCGCTCCCCCTGGGGAAATCCGGACCGTTCCGGGACTAGTGGGTCTCGGAGACGATGAGCTGGAAGCGGAAGTTGAAGTTGGCGACCTGGTTGAAGGTCACGCCGTCGTCGGAGGTGTAGGACAGCCCGAAGATCGGCACGTCGTTGACCGCGACGCCGCCGTCGAGACCGATGAGCGGCGGCAGGGCGGAGACGCCCGGGAAGGGCGCCTGAGGCAGGCGCAGCACGAGGAAGAGGTCGGTGATCCGGCCTTCCGCGATCTCGCGCCTCACCCGCTTGCCGAGCTCGTGGGGGTTCTTGAAGTAGAACGGCGCGAAGTCGGTGTCCTGCGCGAGGAACGACGTGGTCGTCTCGAGCGGGTTGGCCAGGTTGACCGTGGCGGTGGCGCCGCTCACGCTGCCGGTCGTGAGCGTCGCCTCGGCGAACAGCGGCACGACCGAGGCGTCGGCCAGGATGGTTTCGAACGCAGCGGCGTGGATGTAGATGTCCTCGCCCGGCGCGATGGCCGTGATTTGCGAGGCCGGGATGCGCACCGCGTAGTAGCGGCCGCCGGGCGACAGCGTGAAGCCGACGAAGTCGCGGGTGCCGAAGTTGTTGATGTTGATCTCGCGGTTGGTGACGATGTCGATGCCCGTCTGGACCTCGCCCTCGTTCACGTGGACGTTCTTGGACTCGCCGGTGCGGACCTCGATCGCCCCTTCCTTGTTGCCGTTCCAGTACTCTTCAGGGAAGTTGAGCAGGCCGTAGAGGCCGCCGACCTGGGCCGAGAGGCTCACGTTGGGCGCCGGGACCGGAGCGCCGTCCAGGGCTTCGACGTAGACGTTGTAGTTGCCCTTGGGCACCGGGATCACGAAGTTGCCGTTCGGAATGTCGTGAGCCGCGTTGGCCAGGAAGAGGCCGCCCGTCGCCGGGTTGACCGAGAGCACCACCGTGCCGCTGAAGCCGGAGGCCACGAACTCGCCGGTGTTGCGGTCGAACGCGGCGACGCTCGCGCCCGCGATCGGCTGGTTGAGCACGCCGTGGGTGACGGTGCCCTTGATCAGGCCGTAGACCGAGTCGAAGTCCACGTCACCGGCCTGCAGCGCGGCCGGACCGGAGGCCTCGGAGCCCTCCTGATAGTAGTAGGAGCTCCAGGCGATGTCGTCGGTGCTGATCGAGCGGGCCTGCAGCTCGGCGACCGGATCGGACGTGTCCACGAACGGGAACATCGTGGTGCCGTCGCCGTCGGTCGCGCTCTTGTTGTTGTCCGCCACGTGCGACAGGCCGTGGGAGTGGCCGAGCTCGTGCACCCCGACCGCCTCCAGGTCCACCGAGCGGGCGACGATGTCCGCGGCGGCGGGATCGGTGGTGAAGCGGAGGCCGTTCGTCGCCTTGACGTTGAACTGCACGTCGTTTTCGAGGATCGTGCCCGCCTTGTAGAAGCCGGCCGGGAACTCGATGTCGCCGTCGCCGTCCACGTCCGCGCAGGTGCTGATGGCGGAGGACACGTCCGGATCGGCATCGTTGTCCAGGAAATCACCGTCGACCAGGGTCACGTCCTCGACCAGGCTCACCGAGGGGGACGAGGCGATGGCCGCGAAGCCCGCCGCGGTGCGGAAGGTGAGCTCGTTCTTCATGTCGAAGCCGCGGACCCCCGGGTTCGCCACCGTGCCCACGATCTGCATCTCGATGTAGGAGGTGGGGATCTGGTTCCACGTGTTCATCGCGGCCTGAAGAGCCGTCGTGGCGTCCGCCAGGGTCAGGAACGCGGGCCCGAGCGGGTTCGGGATCGGGTTCTGGGTATTGTTCATCAGGTACCGGACCGGGACGCAGCGAGAATCCCAATGGATCGGGACGAGCTTGCCATCGACGAACCCCGGGATCGGGGAGGGGACGTTGCCGGTGATGTCGACCTGCTCCAGAGCGCCGCCGGCAAAGGCCGGGACGCCGATCGAGGCCGCGAGCAGCACGGCCAGGGACACTTTCGTGAATGTCTTACGCATCATTTTCTTTCTCTCCTCGGGCCAGAAAGACATGGGGATCGGCGTCAGCGCGGCTTCTCGACGGCCAGGTTCCGAACC
>DATHUD010000587.1:0-1819 GCA_035462575.1 Thermoanaerobaculia bacterium
CCGGGCGAGAGCCTCCATCTGCCGCGTGAGCCCGGCCGGCAGCCGCACCGGGCGGGTGGCGCCCCGGTGGCTCTGCACCGCGGGCCGCGGGTGGTCGGTGGGGAGCGTCAGGAGCGGCGGCAGCCCGGCAAGCTGGCCGCGCCAGAAGTCGATCTCCCGCTCCAGGACCTCGCCGTGCAGCCAGGAGGACTGCCACGCCGCGAAATCCGCGTACTGCAACGGCAGGCCGGTCAGGGGCGACGGCCTCCCTTCGGCGAACGCCGGATAGAGCGCCGCGATCTCGCGGACCAGGAGCCCCATGGACCAGCCGTCGCTCGCGATGTGGTGCATCGTCAGCACGACGGCGTGGTCCTGCTCAGCCAGGCGCACCAGCAGGCCGCGCAGCATCGGGCCGCGCGCGAGATCGAAGGAACGGCCGGCCTCCTCGCCGGCAAGGGCGAGGGCTTGGGGTTGAGAGTCCGGCAGTCCGGACAGGTCCACGACAGGCAACTCGAACGGCTCCGCCGGCCGGATCACCTGCACCGGCTTACCCTGCGATGCGGCGAAGACCGTGCGCAGCGCCTCGTGGCGGCGCACGATCTCGCCGAGGCAGCGCGCGAGCACCGCGGCGGAGAGCGGCCCTTCGACGCGGAGGGCCGCCGGAATGTTGTAGAGCGGGTTGCCCGGCTCGAGCTGGTCGATGAACCAGAGGCGCTGCTGGGCGAACGACAGGGGGAGGGCCCCCTCGCGCGGCACCGGCACCAGAGGCGGGGCGAGATCCTGTGCGCCGGCCCGCCGGTCTTCTCGAATACGGACGGCGTCGATCCGGGCGGCCAGGTCCGCCAGCCGCGGGGCGACGAAGAGGTCGCGCAGGGGCATCTCGACGCCGAACGCTTCGCGAACGCGTGACATCACCTGCGTCGCCAAGAGCGAATGGCCGCCTAGGTCGAAGAAGTGGCCGGCCGATCCGACCCGTTCGAGGCCGAGCACCTCGGCCCAGAGGCCGGCGAGCACCTCTTCGGTGGGCGTGCGCGGCGCCAGATACTCTTCCTCGCCGCCCGTCTGCTCCGGAGCAGGCAGGGCTTTGCGGTCCACCTTGCCGTTGACCGTCAAGGGCAGGGCTTCGAGCGTCACGAAGGCGGCCGGCACCATGTAGTCCGGCAACCGGTCCTTGAGCGACTGCCGCAGCTCCCCCACCGCGACGTCGCCCACCACGTAGGCCACCAGCCTGCTCTCTCGCGCCAGCACCACCGCCTGGCGGACGCCGGGCACCGCCGCCAGCGCGGCCTCGATCTCGCCCAGCTCGATGCGGAAGCCGCGGATCTTCACCTGGTGGTCCAGCCGGCCGAGGTACTCCACGTCGCCGTCAGGGAGGAAACGTCCCAGGTCCCCCGACCGGTAGAGCCGCTCGCCCGGCCGGACGCCTTGCGGGTCCGGAACGAAACGCTCCGCCGTCAGCTCCGGCCGGCCCAGATAGCCGCGGGAGAGCCCCGCGCCACCCACCACCAGCTCGCCCGGCACGCCGATGGGGAGCGGCTCCAGGCTCCGGTCCACCACGGCCAGAGACAGGTCGGGGATGGGCACGCCGATGACGCTGCGGGCGTCTGCCGCAGTCAGCGGCCGGTAGGTGACGTGGACCGTCGTCTCGGTGATGCCGTACATGTTGACCAGCCGCGGCTCGGTGTCGCCGTGGCGCTCGAACCACGGCTCCAGGCTCGCCGGGTCGAGGGCCTCGCCGCCGAAGATCACCAGCCGCAGATCCGTGGCCACGCCGCCGCGCCCGGCGTCCACCTGCGCGAGTTGGGCGAAGGCCGATGGGGTCTGGTTGAGCACCGTGACC
>DATHUD010000588.1:0-2708 GCA_035462575.1 Thermoanaerobaculia bacterium
ATCGCCCACTGGTTCAAGAGCCGAGGAGTTCCGGTCCTCGGCCCTCTGTTCTCTCGGGTCAACCTCTTTCTGACCGGGGTGGACATCGGACCCGGCGCGGTAATCGGCCCGGGATTCCTCATCAGCCACGGTGTGGGAATCGTCGTCGGCGGCTACGCCCGGATCGGGAGAAACGCCATCCTCCTCCACCAAGTGACGATCGGCTCGCCCAACCCGGACCGGATCGAGAAGATGCCAGTCATCGGCGACAACGTCTTCATCGGGGCCGGCTCCAAGATCATCGGGGAGATCACGATCGGGGACGACGTCTTCATCGGCGTCAATGCGGTCGTGACCCGGGACATCCCGAGCGGCAGCCGGGTGCTGGCGAAGGCGGGGATCGACGTGAGCCCCCGGACAGACGTTCCCCCGACGTAAATTCTGCCAGGGCGGTGGTCGTCCCGGACGGGGCAGCCGCTGCCCTGTTGGGGGGAAGGGTCTCCCCACGACGGGCAGCCGCCGCCCTGTTGGGGGGAAGGGTCTCCCCACGATGGGCAGCCGCCGCCCTGTTAGGGAGAGGGGTGTGCCTGCGATGGGCAGCCGCTGCCCGGTGAGAGAGGAAGATCGCCCAGGGTTACAGTCGACACAGATGAACGGCTTCCCCGAGGATGTGCTCCCGGATGTAGGGCTTCAAGCCCCGCTCCGTCGCGACATCGACCCTCCGGCCCAGGAGCGTCTCCAGGTCGAGAATCAGAGCCGCACGATCGAACAGGCTCCGTCCCCGTTCCAACTCGACCAGGAAATCCACGTCGCTCTCCGGCCCTGCATCACCTCTTGCGACTGAGCCGAAGACACGCACATTGGAGGCGCCGTGCCGGGCGGCGATGTCGAGGATTTCTTCCCGCTTCTCCTTCACCAGATCTTCGAGACGCATCCGCTCCCTCCTCCGACATTCTACGTTCAGCCCCGCATCGGCCGAATCTGCAGATCCGTGACCTCCGCCGTTCGGGGGAGGGCCAGGGCGTTCAAGACGACGGAGGCCACGTCCCGGGGCTGGAGGAAGCGCTCGGGGTCGTAGGGTTTTCCCTCGAAGCGGTGGACCTCCTCCTGCATGGCGGTGGCGGTGCGGCCGGGGTAGACGGAGATCACCCGGACTCCCCTCTTGTTGACCTCGTCGCGCAGGCTGTCGGCGATGGCTCGGAGGGCGTGCTTGCTGGCGGCGTAGGCTCCCCACTGACCGCGGGCGGGGTTGATTCCGGCGCCGGAGTTGATGAAGACGACCTGCCCCTGCCGGGCGAGGAGGCTGGGGAGGAGCGCCTGGGTGAGGAGGTAGGGCGCGCGGGTGTTGATCCGGTACTGGCGGTCGAGGTCTTCCACCGGGGAGGTCTCTAAAGGGCCGCCCACGAAGAGGCCGAGGCTGTGGATCAGGAGGTCCACCCCGCCGAACGCTCCCACGGCGCGGGCGGCGAGGTCGTGGATGTTCTCGTCATCCGCCAGGTCGGCCGCGAAGGCCTCGACGCCCGGGGTGAGGTCGCGCGCCCGCTCGGCCACGATCTCGAGCTTTTCGGCGCTCCGGCCGGACAGGAGCAGCCGGGCTCCTTCCCGGGCGAGGGACAGGGCGATGGACTCGCCGATCCCGCCGCTCGCGCCCGTGATCACCGCAACCGTTCCGCGAAAAGTGTTCATATCCGCTCCTCCTCCCCCATCTCGCGCAGCAGCTCCGCGTCGAGCAGCGCCCGGGCCGCCTCTTGGATCTTGTCGAAGGCCATGCCGGACCGCTCGGCGATGTCGAGCAGCCCGTGCCGGCCGTCCGACAGGTTGAGCACCCAGAGGAGGGCCAGCTCCCGGGAGCGGCCGGCGTCGTCCCCGCCGATCATGCGGTAGAGCCCCCGCCGGCCGAGCTGCGGCTCACATTTCGGATTGAGGTTCAGATAGCGGCGGTTCCCTTCGAGCACCCCCACCACCCGGAGGTAGGTCGCGAGCGATCCCGCGAGCGCCTCAGGACGGACGAGCTCCAGATTGTCCGCCGAGGTGTGGTACTCGGGATAGCGCCCATAGGGGGTGCGGGTGAGAGACCCGACCGCCAAGTCGAAGCCGGGAGAGCTGTACTGCCGCTCGTCGTAGCCGAAGGGGACGAAATCCTCGATGCCGAAGTCCTCCCCGGAGGTGCGGAGCACGTGGAGCACGGCGCGGTCGATCTCGGCAGCCCCCCGCCGGCTCTTCTTGTAGTGGAAGCGCCCCGGATCTCCCAGGTTGGCAGCCACGAGACCGTGGGCGATCCGCCCGGCCCGCTCTTCGTTCCGGGCGAGCCAGGTGATCGAGCCGATCGTCCCCGGGATGAAGAGGAAGCGGTAGGAGTAGCGCCGGGGGCGGTCCGCCAACTCGCGGGCGAGCCAGGTCATCACCGCGATGCCGGAGAGGTTGTCGTTGCAGAGCGACGGATGGCAGACGTGGCAGGAGAAGAGCACCTCCCGCTCCGTCTCCCCCGGCAGGAAGACCTCCCCGTAGGTGAGCGAGCCGTCCGCGAGCGTCGAGTCGATCCGGACCTCGTACTCCCCTTCCGGCAGCGCGAGCATCTCGCGGTGGGCCAAGCAGAAGCCCCAGGCCTCACGGTAGTAGGAGGTGCGGTAGGGGATCAGGTCCGGCTGGTCCGGCAGCGTGAAGAGGTGCTGCTTCAGCTCCGAAAGAGACAGCTTCGTGTGGACCGGGACGCTGTAGTTGAGGACGTG
>DATHUD010000589.1:0-2213 GCA_035462575.1 Thermoanaerobaculia bacterium
ACCGCTCGTAGTAGCGCACGTGCGAGTCCAGGGTGCGCACGAGCGGCCCGTCCTTGCCCTCGGGCCGGAGGTTGGCGTCCACCTCCCACAGCGGGGGCTCCGCGCCGCGGGCCAGGAGCGCCCGGGCGGTGCCCGTGGCGAGGGCCGTGGCGAGGACGGTGGCCTCCGCCCCGTCCAGGGGCTCCGCGCCGTCAGGGTCCTCGACGGCCAGGACGTGGACGACGTCGACGTCGGAGAGGTAGTTGAGCTCCCGGGCGCCGCACTTGCCCATCCCGATCACGGCGAGCCGCACCCGGTCGACGGTCTCGGGGGCCCAGGACCCCGCCGCCTCCGCCCGGGAGACGGCGAGCGCCCCCTCGAGGGCCGCGGCGGCCAGGTCGGCGAGCTGGCGGCCCACCGCGGGCATGTGGTCGGCGGGGTAGAGGGCCCCGACGTCCCGGATCGCGATGCGCGTCAGCTCCCGCCG
Source organism: Thermoanaerobaculia bacterium (assembly GCA_035462575.1). Classification (GTDB taxonomy): domain Bacteria; phylum Acidobacteriota; class Thermoanaerobaculia; order Multivoradales; family UBA5704; genus DATARR01. The sequence goes on from DATHUD010000589.1 coordinate 467, forward strand.
GTAGGCCGCGCGCAGGGCGCAGCAGGCGGCGTCCCCGGTCCCGGCGGCCACCGGGGTCCGCGCGGCAGGGTCCGCGCCGACCGCCGTCAGCAGCGCGTCGCGGAACTGCTCGCCGGGGATCTCCGCCGGCTCGGCGGCGGCGGGCTCCGCGAGCAGGTCCAGGTGCTCGGGGCGCCGGAGCAGGAACTCCCCGAGCGCCTCGGAGGAGCCCAGGAGCCGGAACATGGTCTCGGAGGCCTCCGGGCCGGCGTTGATCCGCTCGGCGAGCTCCGGTGAGCCCTCGAGGAGCCGGACGGTGAGCCGCAGGGCGACGTCGGGCGAGGCCGCCAGGGCCAGACCCTCCAGCAGCCGGTCGAGGTCGACCTCGGCGAGCTCCGGGAAGCCGAGCCAGCGCTGGGCGTTGCCCGTGTCCGCGAAGCCGACCTTGATGAGACGGCCGGACGGGACGGTGCCCGCCGGGGCCGCGGACTGGGGAGGGTGTGTCATGGGACGGTCCGTCCGGGGTCAGAGGATGCCGAGGTTGTTCTTGAGCTCGAAGTGCGTGACGACCCGGCGGTAGTCGTTCCAGTCGCGGCGCTTGTTGCGCAGGAAGTAGTCGTAGACCTGCTCCCCGAGCAGCTCGGCCATGAACTCCGACTCCTCGGTCTCCCGGATGGCGTCGTACAGGCTCGAGGGCAGCGGGTTGTGGCCGAGGGCGCGGCGCTCCGCGGAGCTCATCGCCGCGACGTCGTCCAGCTCCACGGGCGGGAGCTCGTACTCGTTCTCGATGCCCCGCAGACCCGCGGCCAGCAGCGCGGCGTAGGAGAGGTAGGGGTTCGTGGCGGAGTCGATGCCGCGGTACTCGATGCGCGCGGCCTGCACCTTGTCCGGCTTGGACAGGGGCACCCGCACGAGCGCGGAGCGGTTGTTGTGGCCCCAGGACTGGTAGGAGGGGGCCTCTCCCCCGCCCCACAGCCGCTTGTAGGAGTTGACGAACTGGTTGGTCACCGACGTGAACTCGGGGGCGTGCCGCAGGATGCCGGCGATGAAGTGCCCGGCAGTGCGGGAGAGGCGGAACTCGGACCCGGCCTCGAAGAAGGCGTTGGTGTCCCCCTCGAAGAGCGAGAAGTGGGTGTGCATGCCGGAGCCGGGGTGCTCGGTGAACGGCTTGGGCATGAAGGTCGCGTACAGCCCCTGCGAGAGCGCGACCTCCTTGATGACCGTGCGGAACGTCATGATGTTGTCGGCCGTCTGCAGGGCGTCGGCGTAGCGCAGGTCGATCTCGTTCTGCCCGGGGCCGGCCTCGTGGTGGGAGAACTCGACGGAGATCCCGACGGCCTCCAGCATGTTCACGGCCTTGCGCCGGAAGTCCTGCACCACGCCGCCCGGCACGTGGTCGAAGTACCCCTCGTGGTCCACGGGCGTGGGCCGGCCCTCGGCGTCGAGGTCCGCGGACTTCAGCAGGTAGAACTCGATCTCCGGCGCCGTGTAGCAGGTGAAGCCCATGTCCGAGGCCTTCTCCAGGACGCGCTTGAGCACCCCGCGCGGGTCCGAGGAGGAGGGCTCGCCGTCCGGGGTGAGGATGTTGCAGAACATCCGGGCGGTGGGCTCCGTCTCGCTGCGCCACGGCAGGATCTGGAACGTGGACGGGTCCGGCTGCAGGAGCATGTCCGCCTCGGAGACCCGCGACAGGCCCTCGATGGAGGAGCCGTCGAAGCCGAGCCCCTCCTCGAAGGCCGCCTCGACCTCGGCGGGGGCCAGGGCCACC
>DATHUD010000590.1:0-5392 GCA_035462575.1 Thermoanaerobaculia bacterium
CGGGTCGTTCAGCCGCGTCTTGTGCAGGTTGATGATCGCCGGGCTGATGCGCAGGCCCGTGCCCGGGCCGCGGTTGGACAGGCGGATGTCCGGCCGGCCGGCCTCCTCCTGGGGGTTGGGGTTGCCGATTTCGGGGAAGGAGGAGGGCTGGAGCAGGCCGCCCCGCTCGAAGGCGCGGAAGTACTCGCCCGGCTGCGTGATCTCCCAGCGCGGCAGCGGGTAGAGCCCGGGTAGGCCGCCTCTTGCGATCTGCTCCGGGGTGAGCGGCCCCGGCGCGATCCTTTGCGGCCGTCCGTCCGGCCCGTAGCTCTCGCCCAGGAAGGTGGCTTTGAAATTCAGGATGCCGTTGGCGTAGGCCGCCGCGCCCCAGAAGATGCTGGAGGTCGTCATCGGGCTCTTCATCACCCGGTTCACCTGCTCCTGGTGGCAGGGGCCACAGGTCTCCTGCGCCACGCGGAGGTCCCCGGGGTTGATGAAGCGGACGAATTCGGGGGACTCCTCGAGGAGCAGCGTGTAGGTGCGCTCCGGGTTGGCCGACGTGGGCCAGCGCTCGGGGAAGAGGGGAGCGACGTGGGCCTGCCGCTTCGCCGCCTCGTAGCCTTCGCTTCCCGGGGCGGAGCCTCCCGGCCGGACCGCGTCCGGGTCGCCGCCGTGGCAGTCGGCGCAGCCGATCCGCACGGTGTCGGGCGCGTGCATGGGCTCGATCCCGCCGTGGCAGGTGAGGCACCCGCGGCTCGTGGCGGTCTCCCGCTCGATCGCGGTCTGCGGAGGGGCGGCGGCGATCCCGGCGAGGGTCACGGCCGCGGCGAGCGCGAGAAGGGCGAGGGCTCTCATGTCAGTAGGCCAGGATCACGTTCGCGAACGCCGCGTAGAGCGGGGAGCCGTCTTCGTAGATGTCTGCAAAGCCTCGCCCCGGAAGGAACGCGGCGAGGCCTCCGAGAACGACGACGTTCTGGTTGAGATAGGGACGCCAGCGGGCGCCCGCGGAGAGGTCCCAGCCGATCTCCCGGCTGATGGGCGACTGGAAGAGGACGAGCTCGAGCGGAGCGGTTTCGTCGAAGCGGAGGTAGTTGGCGGTGAGGATGGCTTTGAGCTTGGGGGTGAGCTCCAGGTCCAGCCCCACGCTCGCCAGGTGGAGGCCCGGATTCACGAAGTTGGGTTGACCCTCCTCCTTGCTGCTCCGCAGGTCCGGCAGGAGGCTCCCGCGGCTGACGAGGGTCACTCCGGAGCCCGCGAGGCGGATCCCCATGCGGTTCCAGAAGCTGAAGCCGCCGCCCGCGAAGGCCGGGTTGTCGAAGATGGAGTCGAAGCCTTCGGCATCGCGGTCCACCGGATCGTCGTCGCCCGAGGCGTAGAAGTAGGCGATCCGCGGGCGGAGCCAGTCGCGGTCGTAAGACAGCTCCAGGGCCGCCATGCCGGCGCGGACGTCCACCTCGTCCGGCTCGTCCCGGCCGAGCCTCGCCGGGCCGGCGATGGGATTGAGGCTGTCTTCCCCGGCCACGAAGTAGAGGGCGTTCTCGACGTTGATCCGCCCCACGTGGCCCGAGCCGGTGATTCCCAGATAGACCGCCTCGACCTCGTGCGGGGTGAAGGAGCCCACGGGGTCGGGCCGGGCGAGGAAGCCGTTCTTGTCGAACTTGAAGCTCTCTTCGTCGCGCAGCCAGTGGAGCGACGCCTGGGCCGTGTAACCCCGGGCGAGGAAGTCCTGGCGGTAGACGTTCGCGACCGCCACCCGCTGGTCGCGGAATTCGAGGGTGTTCAAGCCGCTGTTCGTATCCTTTTCCAGGCGCTCGAAATAGGCGAGGTTGTACTGCCAGCGGTTCGAGTCCCAGTTGCCGAACAGGCGAACGCCGAGGTTCGTATCCGTGAACACGAATCCCCGGAAATCGCTGCTGAACGGCTGGAGGCCGGCGCGCACGGAGACGAAGTCGTAATTGGCCGAGAGGTCCCGGAGCTTGCGCTCATAGAACAGCTCCTGGACGGCGAAGAAGCCGCGGGTGCGGGTGGTGCCGTCCCGCACGTCCGGCCTCACCACGGCGTTTTCCGCCACTCCCAGATGGTTCAGGTTCGCGGTGAGCGTCCCCTTGACCCGCCACTCGATCGGCTTGAAGGCCGTCCGCCCCTGGAACAGGTCGGCGGAGACGGAGATCGTCTGCAGGCCGAAGAATTGGCCGTCCCTCCCGAAGAATTCGATGCTGCCGGGCCGGTCCGTGCTCACACCTGAGGGCGTGGGCAGGCCGCGCCCCTCGGCCAGGGTGTCGGACACGGCCGAGACGCTCAGGAACAGGTCGTCGCCGCGCCAGGGGAGGTCGCCCTTCCACCGGCTCTGGTGGTAGGGATCGAGCGGCCCGCGGGGCGCGGTTTCGAGCTCGTAGCCCGAGGGCGGCGGCGTGATGCGCCACCGGTCGGTGAACTCCTGGAAATCCCCCTCGGCCGACGGCTCGGGAGCGGCGTAGTCCTGCGGCATGAAGAGGAGCGGCCGGCGGGAGAGGCGGCCCGGGAGCTGGACGAGGAGCGGCTGCCCGGCGGTCGCCGTCCGCCCGTCCGGCGCCGTCACCGTGGCGGTCACGAGGTACGAGCCGCCTTCGAGCTCCCCGGGCCAGGCGAGCGACCAGCCGCCGCCTTCGGCGACCGCCGTCTCGAGGGTGGCCTCCCCGATCGTGACGGACACCCGCGAGCCCGCCGGGGCGTCCGTGGTGCCGGAGATCGTGACCGCGGGCGTGTCGCTCCAGAGCGGGAGATCCTGGTTCACGGAGAGACGGAGGTCCTGGGCCGCCAGGGGCGCGCCGAGGGCCAGCAGGCCGAGCCAGAGGGCGGTCCTCACCGTTCCGGGTTCCTGGGGAACTTCAAGAAAGGGAGCCGCACGCCGTCCACGAAATGGCGGTCCGCCCAGAGCCTCTCAGGCGGAAGGAAGCCGGCGGCTCCCCGGTAGCTCACGTAGTCGTCCTGCTCCACACCGTCGCCCGAGACGCCGAGGCCGCCCACGAGGGTGTCCCCCTTGTAGAGCGGGAGGCTCCCGGGGAAGAACACGATGCCGCTCTGGTTCGCGTCCGGCGGCGCGAAGCCCTGGCCGCACGGGTTTCGGAGGTCGTCCGCGAAGAGGTCGAAGAACGGGCCGGGGCCGCTGCCGTCGATCCCCGCGGGGAAGAGCGGCTGGCCGCCGAAGCTCAGGGTCCGGTTGCTGATCGCCGTCCCCGGCGGGACCTCGGGGAGGTCGAGCGCGCCGGGGCCGGAGAAGTAGGCGACGTTTCGCGCCTTCGCGGCCGCCACGTCGATCGAGAAGACGGTGGCGTCCGGCATGCGGAAGATGGCGAGGATGCGGCCGTCCACGTCCCCCACCGAGATCACCATGCGGGTCTTGGAGCCCAGGGGGAGGCGGATCACGGCGCGGGTGCGCCCGGCCGCCGCGACCGCCTGCTGGACGACGCGGTCCACCTCGGCCGCGGTCAAAGCCGATCCGGCGAGCGGGCCCACGAGGTAGCCGTCCGGCGCGCACCCGCCGTCCTTCGACGGGAAGGCGAAGGCGCCGTTCGCGGCCCCCGGCCCCACGCCGGCCGGACGGGTCGTCTGGAGGACCGCGGGGAGGCGGATGCCGTCGATGAAGACCACTCCCGGCGCGGGGAGCGGCGTGGGGAGGGGGGCGAGCCCGTCCCCGAAGGCCGCGAGGGCGGCGAACTCGGCGGCGTTCGCCCGGCCCGGCGGCACGCCGGCCACGCCGATCCCGCCGATCAACCTGGAGCCCCGGAACACGGGGAGGCCGCCGGGGTTCACCGCGAAGGGGTCGCTGTCCACGGCGGCGCCCGAGAGGTTCGGGATCTTGCCGGTCACCGGGCCGGTGCCGCAGCCGGAGGCGTCGAACGGGTTGCACGGCTGGCCGGAGAGCGACGTGGCGCGGGGCACGAATTTGCCCGGGTTCCAGGAGACGTTCAGGTCGCAGCCGCGGTTGGTGTTTTCGATGCCGTAGAGCGCCGCGTTGGGCGTGCGCGCCACGCCCGGCGGGAAGTGGAGGCCAGACACGAAGCGGACGGTCCGCGAGGTCAAGGGCGCCTGGTCGTTGCTGAAGAAGGCGCCGGTCCGGGCGAGGCCCACGGCCGTGTCCTGCTCGGCGAGCGTGGGGCTCCCCTTCGTGTAGAGGCCGAGCACGGTCCCCGCCCGGTCGGCCACGGCCACGGCGAGCTTCGGGAGATCGACGGACGCCGCGGCGCGGGTGAGAAGGCCGTCCACCTCGGCGGCCGTGAGCAGGGAGATCCCCGCCGGGCAGGTTGCCGCGGCGGGGCTCCCGGGCTTCGGAGCGGGCGGCCGGGGCGGACGCCGCCGCCGGGCTTCGGCCGGCGATGCCAGGCCGGCCACGAGGAGGGCGACGAGCGCGAGGCGCAGGGCATTCATCCCATGTCCTCCGGGTGGTAGTCGTGGCAACCCCGGCAGCCCAGGGGGCCGGGGCGGATCGCGGCCTTGCCGGGCGGCTTGCCGTTGCCGCCGTGGCAGCCGCCGCAGAAGGCGATGCCGGGGATCAGCACGTCGGAGGTCTCCCGGCTCCCGGCCGCCGTGGTGTGGCAGTCGGTGCACGCGAGCTCGGCGATCCGCAAATGGCGGTCATGGGGGAAGGGGATCGCCGCGAGCCAGCCGGCCGGGATCCCGGGCGGGGTCACCGCCGGCACCGGGCGGGCCTCCAGGTCCACCTCGTGGCACTCCCGGCAGGCCGTGCCGTAGAGGTAGCGCTCGGCCTCGACCACGGCGCGGGAGGCGCGGGCGCTCAGGTCGATCACCGGCCGCGCCTCGGGCTCGCGCAGGATGCGGCGGCGGATCTCGCGGATGGAGAGCGCCTGGTCGCGCCGGTCGGAGTACACGGCGATCAGGAACTCCCGCACCCGCCGCGGATCGCCGTGGGGCGCCGCCTCGTCCGCGAGGGCGGGATCGAAGGTCAGAAGGTGGCAGGAGGCGCAGGCCGTCTCGTAATCCACCGGCCGCATCTCGGTCGGGCTGGCGCCTGCCGCCGCGACGTGGCAGCTCTCGCATTCGAGCCGCACCCGCTCCCCTTCCGGAGTGAGCACCGGCTTTTCGAGGTGCTTGCGGTGTCCGAAACGGAGCACGGCAGGGTCCGTCTTCGCCACCCGGAAGTCCGCGTGGGCCTCGGGGAAGGCACGGATGCTTCGGGCGACCCTGGGCTCGCCACCGCCCCGGACCGTGAGGTTTCCGTGGCAGGAGACGCAGCTCCCGTCGTCCACCCGGGTCAGCGATTCGGTGCCGCGGTGCTCGAAGTGGCACTCGGAGCAGTCCGGAGTGCGCGCCTGGGTGGGCTGGTGGTCCGGCCGGGCGTGGCACTCGGCGCACCGCGCCTGCACCGGCCCCTCCCACGGCTTGTGGCAGTCGAGGCACCCGGCCTGCGCCCGCT
>DATHUD010000591.1:0-4129 GCA_035462575.1 Thermoanaerobaculia bacterium
AATCCACTTCTCGACCTCCTGAAGCGGGCTCGGCACCTCGCTGAAGCCGTAGTGCGACCGCCATCCGGGGAAAGGGTGCCCGGGGAAAGGGTGCCAGCCGAATCGCCAGTCGCTGCCAGTCGCAGTCGCCAGCCGAATCGCCGGGGCCGAGTCGCCGGTATCGCCGGTATCGCCGCCGAGTCGGAGAAAGGGAGCCACCCGCCACCCGATTCCCAGGAGCCCCCCGGGAAGCCCGGGAAGCAGGCTGCCCCTGGATGTGCCACGTGAAACACTCCGAGCCAGATCTCCCTCAGGCGCTCGGCCGCGTCAAAAGATTTGGATACCGTCAAAATCCCTTGATGCCGCCCTCTTTAAGCTCTAACTCTCTCTCCCTCAATAACTTAGCTCAAGGACTCCCCCATCCTCCCTCTGGAACCATCCAAATCCCTTGATACCCAAAAAAGTCTGACCAGACAGGTCATATTCCTCTAACCTGCGGTCCTTCAATGGCTTACAGCCGGCGCGGAGAGGTCAGGAGGGGCTGGCACACGGCTTGACTCCCACGCCCCCCGCATGGCCAGAGGAATCCGCTTCATCCCCGAAGAGGGAGCTGTCGTCGAAGTCACCGTCCGGGCCCTCCAGGGACGGCTCCTCTTGAAACCCAGCGAGGACCTCCGGGCCATCACCATCGGCATCCTCGCCCGCGCCAAGCGCAAGTACGGAGTCCAGATTCATTCCTTCGTCTGCTTGTCCACCCACATGCACCTCCTGCTCACCGTCCAAAACGCTCGCCAGCTCGCCCGATTCATGTGCTACGTCAATTCCAACCTGGCCCGCGAGGCCGGCCGCCTCTATGACTGGAAGGAGAAGCTCTGGGGCCGACGCTACCAGGGCATCGTCGTCAGCAACGAGGAAGAGTCCCAGATCGACCGTCTTGTCTATATCCTGTCGCACGGCGTTAAAGAAGGTCTCGTCGACCGACCTCAGGACTGGCCCGGAGCCCACTCGGTCGACGCCCTGCTCACCGGCGAGCCCCTGGAGGGACTCTGGTTCGATCGCACCAAGGAGTACGCCGCGCGGGTCCGGCGGGAGGATTTCGACCATCTGAAGTGCGGATTCCGAGCGAAGCCGGCCACCCATTCCGACGCGAATGCGGCCACCGTTCCGACGTGAAGGCGGCCACCGATTCCGAGACGAAAGCGGCCACCCATTCCGACGTGAAGGCGGCCACTTTTTGAGGGTCGTCGGAATGGTGGCCGGCTTGCTGTCGGAATGAGCGGCGAGCAGGGCTCCGACGCCGTGACACTCTGGCCTCCGAAGGGAGGCAGATGCCGGCAAGGAGACTCAGTATGCGGAAGGTCCAAGAGGTGTTGCGTTTACTGCTGGTGTGCGGTTTGAGCCAGCGGCAGGCCAGTCGGGCGAGTGGAGTCGGGAGGGCGAGCGTGGCGGAGTACGTCGAGCGGGCGCAGAAGGCTGGCCTGCTGGAGACGTGGGAAAGCTTGAGCGGGGAGGAGTTGGAGTGCCGGCTGTATCCGCCGGCCCGTAGAGCGTTGGCGCAGGCCGAGCGTCCGGAGGCGGACTGGGCGGCGGTGCACGAGGAGCTCAAGCGCCGGGACATGACGCTTTCCCTGGTCTGGCAGGAGTACCGGGAGCAGTATCCGGACGGCTACCAGTACAGCCGGTTCTGCGACCTGTACCGAGCGTGGCGTGGCAAGCTGGACCTGTGCATGCGCCAGGTGCACCGGCCCGGTGAGAAGCTGTTCGTCGACTATTGCGGCGCGACGGTGCCGGTGGTCGACGCGGGCACGGGCGAGGTGCGGGAGGCGCAGGTGTTCGTGGCGGTGTGGGGCGCCAGCAGCTACACCTTCGCGGAGGCGACGTGGAGCCAGGGCCTGTCGGACTGGATCGGCTCGCACGTGCGTGCCTTCGAGTTCGGCGGCGGTGTGCCGGAGCTGGTGATCCCGGACAACCTTCGTTCTGGAGTGACCCGGGCGTGCCGGTATGAGCCCGAGTTGAACCCGACCTACCAGGATCTGGCCGTGCACTACGGCGTGGCGGTGATGCCGGCGCGGGTGCGCAAACCGCGCGACAAGGCCAAAGTCGAAGCCGGCGTGCAGCTGGTCCAGCGCTGGATCCTGGCCCGCCTGCGGCACCGGAGGTTTTTCTCGCTCGGCGAGCTCAACCAGGCGATCCGCGAGCTTTTGGGCCCGTTGAACCAGCGGCCGTTTCGCAAGCGTCCCGGCTGCCGGCGATCGCTGTTCGAGAGCCTCGAGCAGCCGGCTCTTCGAGCGCTGCCAGGGGAGCGTTTCACCTATGCCGAGTGGAAGAAGGCGCGGGTCTACATCGACTATCACGTCGAGGTCGAAGGCCACTACTACAGCGTGCCGTACCAGCTGGTGAGCCAGCAGCTGGACGTGCGGGTGAGCGCCCAGACGGTGGAATGCTTCGCCAAGGGCAAGCGGGTGGCCAGCCACCTGCGCAGCCTTGTGCGAGGCGCTCACACGACGCAGAGCGGTCACATGCCGCGTCCCCACCGGGAGTACGCGGAATGGACGCCTGAGCGCTTGGTGCGGTGGGCGCGGGAGACGGGGCCGTCGGTGGGCGGGCTGATCGAGCGGGTGATGTCGACGCGGGCGCATCCGCAGCAGGGTTTCCGCTCGTGCCTGGGGATCATGAGGCTGGGCCAGAGCTACGGTGGCGAGAGGCTGGAGGCGGCCTGCCAGCGGGCTCTTCGAGTCGACGCCGCCTCTTACCGCAGCGTGCGCTCGATCCTGCAGGTGGGTCTGGACCGGCAGGAGGTGCCGGCGGGTGAGCCGCCGGCGACCCTGCCGCAGGAGCATGAGAACCTCCGGGGCTCCTCGTACTACGGCGGGGAGGAGAGGCCATGCTGACCCATCCGACGCTGGAGAAGCTCCAGGCGCTGCGGCTCAGCGGCATGGTCAAGGGCCTGGAGGAGCAGATGCAGATGAGCGGCCTGGAGGAGCTCGGTTTCGTCGAGCGTCTGGGCCTGCTGGTGGATCGCGAGATGACCGAGCGCGAGAACCGCCGGCTCAAGGACCGGCTCGCCAAGGCACGGTTGCGCCAGAGCGCGGCCGTGGAAGACGTGGACCTGCGAACGCCCCGTGGCCTGGACCGGTCGCTCTTCGTGTCTCTGTGCTCGTGCCAGTGGGTTTCCCAGCACCTCAACGTCCTGATCACCGGCAAGACCGGCACGGGCAAGAGCTTCCTGGCCTGCGCTCTGGCGCAGAAAGCCTGTCGGGAGGGCTTCACCGTGGCCTACCACCGCGTGCCGCGGCTGCTGTCCGATCTGGGCACCGCCAGGGTGGACGGCCGGTACTCGAAGCTGCTGGCAAGCCTGTCGCGGATCGATCTACTGGTCCTCGATGATTGGGGCCTCCACCCCTTGGGCGATGCCCAGCGCCGGGACCTGCTGGAGATCCTGGAGGATCGCTACGGCAGCCGCTCGACCCTGGTGACCAGTCAACTGCCGGTCAAGATGTGGCACGACGCCATCGGTGACGCCACCCTGGCCGACGCCCTGCTCGATCGTCTGGTCCATAACGCCTACCAGATCAAGCTCCTGGGCGAGTCGAGACGTAAGACAGTGCTGGGCACGCCGGAGGACAGCCCGTCGTGAGGCGCGCGCGCCGCGCGGCCGGGCCCCCCGCCCCCCCGGGAGCCCCCACCCCGGCTATGGAAGCTGACGGGGTATGGAAAGCTCCGGGCCGCCACCCGCCCGCCCTCCGGACCTTCCCACACCCCTTGGAAATCCTGGGCTCCCGCCCGCCGCCCGCCCAGGATTCCGCACAGCTCCCACAGCCGCGACGGCGAGCTGGGGGAAAGGGACGAAGAGAAGAGAAAAGATGACAGACTCAGAGGCCGTTAGCGGGCCTCAAGGCGGCCACTTCGATCCACCATGAGCCCTGCTCGCCGCTACGCCCGGCAGGGTGGCCGCCTTCGCCTCGGAATGGGTGGCCGCCTTCACGTCGGAATGGGTGGCCGGCTTCGTCGGAATCCGCACGCACGCGACTCGTGGAGTGCTCGGCGTCCTTGATGGCATGGTAGAGGTGCTTGTGCAGGGCGAGCCAGTCCGCGCGCCAGTCGGTGAAGTAGAGGTCGCGCTCGTCTGCGAGGCGAGTGAGCAGGTTCC
>DATHUD010000592.1:0-12722 GCA_035462575.1 Thermoanaerobaculia bacterium
GCCGAATGGAACGACAAGGAGGTCGACTACCCGCGCGGCCACCGCCTGAACGAGCTGGTCGCGGCGCAGGCCGAGAAGACTCCCGGCGCGGTGGCCGCGGTGGACGAGAACGAGCAGGTCACCTACCGCGAGCTGGTGGACCGCGCCCGCCAACTGGCCGGCCATCTGGCCAGGCTCGGCGTGAAGCCGGACGGCCGGGTGGGCGTGCTGCTGGAACGCTCGCTCGCGATGGTCACCGGCCTCCTCGGTGTGCTGGAGGCGGGCGCGGCGTACGTGCCGCTCGATCCCACGCTCCCCGAAGCGCGTCTCGCGACGCTCGCCGAGAGCGCGGGTCTCGCGGCGGTGGTCACCCAGGACCGGTATGCGGCGCTGTTGCCGGCGGAGGGAGCGCCGGTGGTGTTCCTCGCCCCCGACGGGGGCCGGGCCTGGAGATCGGACGGATCCGTCGGATCGGACCGATCCATCCGATCCGACAGGCCCGGCCAAGCCATGGGTGAGGGCCTCGCCTACGTTCTCTACACCTCCGGCTCGACGGGGACTCCCAAAGGGGTGATGATCCCCCACAGGGGAATCGTCAACCGGCTGCTGTGGATGCAGGAGGCGTACGGCCTCACGGCGGAGGACCGTGTCCTCCAGAAGACGCCGTTCAGCTTCGACGTCTCGGTGTGGGAGCTCTTCTGGCCGCTCCTGACCGGGGCGCGCCTCGTGTTCGCGCAGCCGGAGGGGCACAAGGATCCGCGCTACCTGGCCGATCTCATCGCGCGCGAGAAGATCACCACCGTCCACTTCGTGCCCTCCATGCTGGAAGTGTTCCTGGAGACGCCGGGGCTCGAAGAGCTGGCGTCGCTGCGCCGGGTGGTGGCGAGCGGCGAGTCCCTGCCGCCGCAGCTCGTGCGGCGTTTCTTCTCCCGCCTCCCTCAGGCCGAGCTGCACAACCTGTACGGGCCGACCGAGGCGTCGGTCGACGTGAGCTTCTGGCCCTGCGTGCCTGAGCCGCCCGGCGATGTGGTCCCGATCGGCCGGCCGATCGCCAACCACCAGCTCCATGTGGTGGACCGCTCTCTCGCACCGCAACCGGTCGGGGTTCCGGGCGAGTTGCTGCTCGGCGGTCCGGGGCTCGCGCGCGGCTATCTCGGACGGCCGGACCTGACCGCGGCGGTGTTCATCCCCGATCCGTTCGGCGCCGCACCCGGCGGGCGGCTCTATCGCACGGGTGACCTGGTGCGCCGGCTGGCCGACGGCACGGTGCACTACCTCGGCCGCATCGACCATCAGGTGAAGATCCGCGGCTTCCGCATCGAGCTGGGAGAGATCGAGGCCGCTCTCACCCGCCTCCCCGGCGTGCGCGAGGCGGTGGTGCTGGTGCGGGAGGACGAGACGGGCGACAAGCGCCTGGCCGCCTATGTGGTCACGGCCCTGGAGCCGGCACCGGTGCCTGAAGATCTACGCACGTCGCTCCGCCGGACGCTCCCCGAGGCGATGGTGCCGGCGGAGGTCACGGTCCTCCCGAGCCTGCCGCTCAACGCGAACGGCAAGGTCGACCGCCGCGCGCTCGCGAAGATCACGCCTGCCGCGGTGCGCCCGGTGACGCGTTTCCTGGCGCCGCAGGGTCCGGTCGAAGAGGTGCTGGCGCAGATCTGGACCGAGGTGCTCGGCGGCGAGCGGCGCGGGATCGAGAGGATCGGCGCCCAGGACGACTTCTTCACCCTGGGCGGCCATTCGCTCCTCGCGACGCAGGTGATGTCGCGGGTGCGCGACGCCTTCGGGGTGGAGCTGCCGCTCCGCGCGTTCTTCGAGGCGCCGACGGTCACCGCGCTCGCGGCGCGCATCGACGGCGAGCGCCGCGGAGAGCACGCGCAGCCTTCTCCCATCCTGCCGGTGCCCCGGGACCGCGGCCTGCCGCTCTCGTTTGCCCAGCAGCGCCTCTGGTTCCTCGACCGCTTGGCGCCGGACAACCCGTTCTACAACATGTACGGCGCCGTCCGCCTGACCGGCGCGCTCGACCTGGACGCCTTGCGCGGGGCTTTCCGCGAGATCATCCGCCGCCACGAGGCGCTGCGCACCACGTTCCACCCCGGTGACGGCGGCCCCGTCCAGGTGATCGCACCGCCGCCGGCCATCGACGTCCCGCTGATCGATCTGGAAGGGTTGGCAGACGATGTCCGGAGGCACGAGCTGGCGCGGCTGTCGAACGACGAAGCGCGGCGTCCGTTCAACCTCGCCCGCGGACCGCTCGTGCGCGCCGCCCTGCTCCGCATCGCCGCGCAGGAGCACACGCTTCTGGTGAATCTGCACCACATCATTTCGGACGGCTGGTCGATGGGCATCCTGTTCCACGAGCTGGCGACCCTGTACGGCGCGTTCTGTCAGGGGGCGCCGTCGCCGCTGCCGGAGCTGCCCATCCAGTACGCGGACTTCGCGGTCTGGCAGCGTGAATGGCTGTCCGGCGAACGGCTCGCCGCGGAGCTGGACTATTGGCGGCGGCAGCTCGCCGGCATCCCGGAGAGTCTGGAGATGCCGTTCGACCATCCGCGGCCGGCGGTCGAATCCTTCCGCGGCGCGACCGAGACCTTTGCGTTGCCGGTCGAGCTTGCGCGCGCTCTCTCCGCGCTCACCCGCCGCCGCGGTGCGACGCAGTCGATGACCCTCCTCGCCGGCTTCACGGCGCTCCTCGGCCACTTCGCAGGGCGCGAGGACGTCGCCGTCGGCATGGCCATCGCCAACCGCACGCGGCGCGAGGTCGAGGGTCTGATCGGCTTCTTTGTCAACACGCTGGTCCTGCGCACGGATCTGTCGGGCGCGCCGGGCTTCGCGCAGCTCGTCGGCCGGGTCCGCGAGACCTCCCTCGCCTCCTACGCGCACCAGGACCTGCCGTTCGAGCGCCTGGTCGAGGAGCTGCAGCCGGAGAGGAGCCTGAGCCGCAACCCGCTGATCCAGGTGATGTGCGGCTACCAGAACTTCCCGCGCGCCGAAGCGGAGGTGCGCGGCCTCACCCTCTCGCTGCCGGAGGAAGGCAAAGTGGCCGGCGGCACGGCCAAGTTCGATCTCTCCCTCTTCCTCTTCGAAGACGGCGACCATCTCACCGGAGCGCTCGAATACAACGGCGAGATTTTCGAAGCGGCCACGATGCTGCGCCTGCTGCGCTGCTTCGAGAGCCTTCTCGCCGCCGCAGTCGCAGATCCCGAAACACCGGTCGCCTTCCTGCCGCTCCTCGGCGCGGCGGAGCGCCACCAGCTCGCCTGCGAGTGGAACGACTCCGCCTCGGCGTACCCCGCCACCGCGAGCTTTGAGGAGCTCTTCCTGGAGCACGTGCGCCGCGCCCCGGACGCACCCGCGGTGATCGCGGGCACGGCCAGCCTCTCCTACGCGGATCTGAACGGCCGCGCAGATGGCCTCGCCCGGGCGCTGCGGCACCGGGGAGCCGGACCCGGGAGCTTCGTCGGCCTCTGCGTCGAACGCTCGACCCGGGCGGTGGTGGCGCTGGTCGCGATCCTCAAGACCGGCGCCGCCTACGTGCCGCTCGATCCCGACTACCCGGCCGAGCGCCTGGCTTTGATGATGGAGGACTGCGACCTCCGCCTGCTGGTCGTGGACGACACGGCCCGGACGCGTCTGCCGCAGGGACTCCTCGCCGGCCGGGAAACCCTCACCCCTGAGGATTTCCCCCGTCTCCCGGAGGAAGGGGGGGCGATGGCAGAGGGGGGCCAGGGGGGTGAGGCCCTCGCGCACATCATCTACACCTCGGGATCGACCGGCCGGCCGAAAGGTGTGGCCCTCTCGCACCGGGCCGTCGTGCGGTTGGTGCGGGAGACCAACTACGTGCACCTGGGACCGGGCGACCGCGTGGCGCAGGTGTCGAACCTCAACTTCGACGCGTCGACCTATGAGATCTGGGGCGCTCTGCTCAACGGCGCCACCCTGGTGGTGATCCCGCGCGACACCGTCTTGTCGCCCCCGGGCTTCGCCGCGGCCCTCTCCGAGCACCGGATCACCAACATGATTCTCGCTTCGGCCCTGTTCGCCCAGATGGCCCGGGAGGAGCCCGATGCCTTCGCGGGGATGCGCGAGCTGCTGGTGGGTGGCGAGACGGTCGATCCGGAGGCAGCGCGGCGGGTGCTCGCCGGCCGCCCTCCCCAGCGGCTCCTCAACGTCTATGGGCCCACGGAGAACACGACGTATTCCACCTGGTATCCGATCCGCACCGCGCCGCCGGGTCCGCTCCCCATCGGATCGCCGGTCGCCAATACGACTCTCTACGTGGTGGACCGCTGGCTTCAGCCGGTGCCGCTCGGAGTTGCGGGCGAGCTTGCGGTCGGCGGCCAGGGCCTCGCGTGGGGCTACTGGCGGCGGCCGGAGCTGACCGCCGAGCGCTTCGTGCCCGATTTCGCGGGACCGGCCGGCAGCCGCCTCTACCGCACGGGCGACCTGGTGCGCCGGCGCGCGGACGGGATCCTCGAGATCCTCGGCCGGATCGACCACCAGGTCAAAATCCGCGGTTTCCGCATCGAGCTCGGGGAGATCGAGGCCCGCCTCGCCGAGCACCCCGCGGTGCGGCAGACCGTCGTGCTGGCCCGCGAGGACGTCCCGGACGACAAGCGCCTCGTGGCCTACGTGGTGCAGAACCCGGCCTACGAGACCGCCAAGAGCGGAGAGCAGACGGAGCAGGTCTCACAGTGGGGAGAGATCTTCGACGACCTCTACCGGGCAGAGGCGCCGGAGGCCGATCCGACGTTCAACATCATCGGCTGGAACAGCACCTACACCGGCCTGCCGCTCCCGGAGAGCGAGATGGAGGAGTGGCTGGACGACACGATCCGCGGGATCGCCGCGCTCGAGCCGCGGCGGGTGCTGGAGATCGGCTGCGGCACCGGCATGATCCTCTTCCGCATCGCGCCGCGCTGCGAGGCGTATACCGGCATCGACGTCTCCGGCCGCGCCCTCCGCTACATCGAGAGCCAGCTCGGCCGCGTGGGCTTAAGCGACGGCCGCGTCCGGCTGCTGCGCAAGTCCGCGCACGAGCTCGACGGCCTCACGGCCGGCTCCCTCGACACCGTGGTCGTCAACTCGGTGGCGCAGTACTTCCCGAGCGCCGACTATCTCGCCGAGGTGGTGGAGCGTGCCATCGAGCTCGTGCGTCCCGG
Organism: Thermoanaerobaculia bacterium; assembly: GCA_035462575.1. Lineage (GTDB taxonomy): Bacteria > Acidobacteriota > Thermoanaerobaculia > Multivoradales > UBA5704 > DATARR01. Next base: position 5,142 of record DATHUD010000592.1, read on the forward strand.
CGGCGCCGTGTTCCTGGGCGACCTGCGCAGCCTGCCGCTCCTCGAAGCGTTCCACACCTCGCTGGAGCTGTTCCAGGCCGATCCCGCGACGCCGCTCTCCCGGCTGCGCCAGAAGGTGCACGCCCGCCACATGGACGAGAACGAGCTGGCGATCGATCCCGCCTTCTTCACCGCCTTGCGGGAGCGGCTGCCGAAGCTCGGACGCATCGAGATCCATCTCAAGCACGGCCGCGCCCACAACGAGCTGACCGGCTTCCGCTACCAGGCCGTGCTGCGGGTAGGGACCGGGCGGGAGGAGCCAGCCCGGGACGGCGTCCTGGACTGGCGCCGTGAAAGGCTGACGCTCGCCGCCCTCCGCCGCCGGCTCGCCGAAGAGGCGCCGCAGGTCGTCCGCCTGCGCAACATTCCGAACGCCCGCGTCGCGGAGGACACCGCCGCGGTCCGGCTGCTGCAAGAAGCCCCCGAGGGGATCGAGACCGCCGCCGACCTCCGCCGCCGCGCCGCCGAAGCCGCCCTCGGAGCCGTCGAGCCGCAGGACCTCTGGGACTTGGAAAAAGACTTGCCCTACGAGGTCGAGCTGAGCTGGGCCGATCAAGGCGCGGATGGATCGTTCGAGGCGACGATCCGGACCTCCTCTGGGTTGGGGGAAGGGCCGAAGGCCCGGGCTTCCTCAGCCCAGGGCAACGCCCTGGGTCGGGAGGTCGATCCCGCCGCCTCCGGCTCGATCGCCGCCGCCTCCACCCCGTCCGCCGCCGCCCCCACCCCGTCCGCCGCCGCCCCCACCCCCGGGGCGTTGCCCCGGGCTGAGGAAGCCCGGGCCTTCGGCCCTTCCACCCAGCCAGGGTTTGTTGCAGGTGAGGGCCCCCTCGCCGCCTACACCAACAACCCCCTCCAGGGCCGGTTCGCCCGCCGCATCGTCCCCGAGCTGCGCGCCTTCCTGGAGGCGCGCCTGCCCGCCTACATGATGCCGTCCGCCTTCGTGCTGCTCGACGCCCTGCCGATCACCCCGAACGGCAAGATCGACCGGCGGCGGCTCCCGGCTCCCGGCGGCTCGCCGGAGAGCGGCCGGTCGCTGGTGGCGGCGCGCAATGCGACCGAAGAGCGGCTGCTCGCGATCTGGAAGGAGCTGCTCGGCGTGGAGCGGATCGGCGTCGAAGACGACTTCTTCGCGCTCGGCGGCCACTCCCTGCTCGCCACCCAGGCCATCTCGCGCGTGCGCCAGGCGTTCGGCGTCGAGTTGCCGCTGCGCACGTTCTTCGAGGCGCCGAGCGTCGCCTCCGTGGCCGCCGAGATCTCGCGCCTGCGGCTCGGCGGCGGCGAGGCGGACGTGCCGCCGATCGTCCCCGTGCCGCGCGACGGCCGCCGCCTCCCGCTCTCCTTCGCCCAGGAGCGCCTGTGGTTCCTCGACCGGCTCGAAGCGCGGACTCTGGCCTACAACGAAGCGGCGGCCTTCCGCCTGGAGGGGCCGCTCGACACCGCCGCCTTCCGCGGCGCTCTGGACGAGATCCTGCTCCGCCACGAGAGCCTGCGCACCACCTTCCCCGAAGTCGACGGCGAGGCCGTGCAGGTCATCCGGCCCGAGGCCACGTTCGAGATCCCCGTCGTCGATCTGCGGGCGCTCCCCGAGGATCTGCATGCCGAAGAGGTCCACCGCCTCGTGCTCTCCCAGGCGCTCCGGCCCTTCTCTCTGGCGCACGGCCCGCTCGTGCGCGGCCTCCTGATGCGCCTCGGCGAGAACGACCACGCCGTGCTCTTTTCGTTCCACCACATCATCTTCGACGGCTGGTCGGTCGGCGTCTTCGTGCGCGAGCTGTCCGCCCTCTATCGCGCGCGGATCGCGGGCGTGCCGGCCTCCCTGCCTCCGCTCGCCATCCAATACGCCGACTTCGCCGCCTGGCAGCGGGGGTGGCTGCAGGGAGAGATGCTGGAGCGCCAGGTCGCCTGGTGGCGCGGTCAGCTCACCGGCGCCGCGGTGCTCGAGCTGCCCACCGACCGGCCGCGGCCCATCCTCGCCCAGGCGCCGAGCGGCCTGCTCCATCCGCTCCTCCGGCCTTCTTTGACCGAGCCGTTGCGCGCCTTCAGCCGCGACCATGGCGCCACCCTGTTCATGACGCTCCTCGCCGGCTTCCAGACGCTCCTCCACCGCCATACCGGCCAGACCGATATCTCCGTCGGAACGCCGATCGCCAACCGCAATCACGGCGACGTGGAAAAACTGATCGGTTTCTTCATCAACATGCTCGTCCTGCGCACCGATCTCTCCGGCGATCCGGGTTTCGGAGACCTCGTGGACCGCGTCCGGCAGACCGCGCTCGGCGCCTACGACCACCAGAGCATTCCCTTCGCGAAGCTGGTCGAAGAGCTGCGGCCCGAGCGCGACTTGCGGCACACGCCGCTCTTCCAGGTCAGCTTCCAGGTCCTGAACATTCCGCAGTCCCCCCTGGAACTGCCCGGCATCACGCTCCATCCGCTCTCCTTCGCGGCCCGCTCGGCGAAATTCGATCTCGATCTCGCGCTGACCGACGCCGCGGACCGGCTGAGCGGCGTGCTCGACTACAACGCCGACCTCTTCGACGCGACGACCCTGGAGCGCTTCCTCGCGCATCTCGAGCAACTGCTGCTCGGCGCCATGGACGACCCAGCGCGGCGGCTGTCGGAGCTGCCACTGCTCACCGCCGCTGAACGGAGCCAGCTCGCGATCGAATGGAACGACACGGCGAGCGCCTCGGCGGATTCGCCGTGCCTGCATCCCTTGATCGCGCAGCGGATCGCGGAAGCTCCCGAGGCCCTGGCCGCCGTCTGCGGAGACCGCCGCCTGACCTTCGGAGATCTCGGCCGGCAGTCCGCGAGCCTGGCCCTCCGTCTCCGCGAGCACGGCGTCGGTCCCGAGGTGCCGGTCGTCCTGTTCCTCGACCGCTCGGTCGAAGCGATCGCCGGCTTCGTGGGGATCCTCGAAGCGGGAGGCGTCTACGTTCCCGTCGATCCCACCTACCCGGCGGAACGGATCGCCTGGATCCTGGAGGACTGCAAGGCGCCGGTCGTGGTCACCACGTCCGATCTCGCCGGCCGCCTGCCGAACGGCACATCGGTCGTCCTGCTGGACCCTCACCCCTCTGGCCCCCCTCTCCCATCCCCCTCCCTTCCTCCGGGAGAGGGGGGAACGGTGACCGCCGATCACCCCGCCTACATCATCTACACCTCCGGCTCGACCGGCCGGCCCAAGGGCGTCGTCGTCCAGCACAGCGCGATGGTGGGCTTCGCGCGGGCGTTGCGCGAAGCGGTTTACGGTGAGAAGCCGGGGGCGCTGCGGGTCGGCTTCAACGCCTCGTTCTCCTTCGACGCCTCCATCCAGCAGCTCATCCAGCTCGCCTGGGGCCACTCCCTTCACGTCCTGCCGCAGCACGTGCGGCTCGACCCCGCGGCGTTGGTGGACACCGTGCGCCGGCAGCAGCTCGACGTGCTCGACTGCACGCCGTCTCAGCTCCGGCCGCTCCTCAACGCCGGCCTGGGCGAAGGCGGCGCCGCACCCACGCTCGTCCTGGTGGGCGGCGAAGCCGTCGACGCCGGCCTCCGCGACGCCGCCCTCGCGCGGAGCCGGCAAGGCCCTACCCGTTTCTGGAACGTCTATGGGCCGACTGAATGCACGGTGGACACGACGGCCGTTCCTTTCACGGCCGGCGCGCCGCCCTCGCGCATCGGCCGGCCGCTGCCGAACGTCCGCGTCCACGTTGTCGCGGCTGCCGGCAATCTCGCCCCGGTGGGCGTTTCCGGAGAGCTCCAGATCGGCGGCGCCGGCCTCGCGCGCGGCTATCTCGGCCGGCCGGACCTGACCGCCGAGCGCTTCGTTCCCGATCCCTTCGGCAGAGACCACGGCGGCCGGCTCTACCGCACGGGCGATCTCGTGCGTTGGCTCCGCGACGGCTCCCTCGACTTCCTCGGCCGCCTGGACAACCAGGTCAAGCTGCGCGGCTACCGCATCGAGCTGGGAGAGATCGAAGCCGCGCTGAGCGCCCTGTCCGGCGTGCGCGAGGCGGTTGTGATCGCAAAATCCGACCGCCTGGTCGCCTACGTCACCGGCGAAGCAGAAACCGCCACCCTTCGCCAAACCCTGCGGGAGAAGCTCCCGGAGTTCATGCTCCCCTCGGCCTTCATGGCTCTCCCCTCACTGCCGCGCACGCCCAGCGGCAAGCTGGACCGGAAGGCCCTGCCCGAGCCAGACAGCGGACCGGCCCCCGGGTTCGTCGCGCCGCGGACCGCGGTCGAAGAGGTCCTGGCGGAGATCTGGGCCGAGCTCCTCGGCATCGCCCACATCGGCGTTCACGACAACTTCTTCGAGCGCGGCGGCCACTCCCTCCTCGCCGTCCTCCTGATGGCCCGGATCGAGAAGCGCCTCGGCACGACCCTCCCCCTCGCGGCCCTGTTCTCCGCTCCGACCCTGGAAGCCCTCGCGGCGCTCGCCGAGACGTCCGGCGGCCACCCGGCCGGCCGGAAGGGACGCGGCGCCCTCGTCGCCATCAAACCCGCCACGAATCGGGACACCGACCAGGCTCCCTTCTTCTGTGTCCATCCGATCGGCGGCAACGTCCTCTGCTATCTGGACCTCGCCCGCCATCTCGCGCCGGACCAGCCGTTCTATGCCCTCCAGACTCCAGACGACCGGCCGCCGGCGAAAAGCATCGAAGAGATGGCGGCCCGCTACCTCGCCGAGGTGCGCCGCGTCCAGCCGCAAGGACCCTACCGGCTCGGCGGCTGGTCCATGGGCGGGCTGGTCGCCTTCGCAATGGCCAGGCAGCTCGCGGCGGAAGGCCAGGCTCCCGAGCTCCTCGCGCTGATCGACACCTTGCCGCCGGAGACCGCAACCGCGCCGGCCACGGACGAGGAGCTCGTGGCCTCGTTCGCACAGGACCTGGCCCGCCGGCTCGGCTCCAATGCCGGGATCTCCCCCGAAGAGCTGCGCTCCCTGCCGGAGCAGGAGAAGCTCGCACACGTCGTCCGCCTCGGCCACTCCGCCGGCCTCCTGCCCGCCGATTTCGGCCTGGCCCAGATCGAGCCGCTCTTCGCCACCTTCGCCGCCAACCTCCAGGCGAGCCGCGCCTACGCGCCCGAGCCCTACACCGGCCGCCTCACCCTCTGGGTTTCCGAGGCGACCGCCGCTTCCTACGCCGCCGCGCTCGACGCCTGGAGCCGGCTCGTCCCGGCCGGCCTCGACCGGACCATCCTGCCCGGAGACCACTACAGCCTCCTCCGCCGGCCCGAGGTCGAGCGGCTGGCGAGGGAGCTGACCGCTCAGCTCGTCCGGAACAACGACGACGGATCGACCTTCGCCGCCCGCCAGGCCTCAGCGGGCCGCTGCTAGCTCGCGCACGAGCTCGTCCAAGAGGAGCTCCTCGGCGGCCAGGGCGAGCGCCGCGGCGGTCGTCCGCTCAAGGAGGCTCGCGAGCGATAGGCGGACGCCGAGCTCCTGCTCCAGGCGATGGCGGACACGAGGGAGGAGGAGCGAGCGGCCGCCCAGGGCGAAGAAGTCGTCCTTCCGCCCGACGCGCGGGACGCCCAGGACGTCGCGCCAGACGTAGGCCACCGCCTCCTCGGCCGGCGTCGCCGGCGCTTCGTAGCCGCCGGCCGAGGTCGCCTCGAGCTTCGGGGTAGGAAGAGCCCGGCGGTCGAGCTTGCCGCTCGCGTTCCGCGGCAAGACGGGAAGCAGGGCGAAGAGCGACGGCACCGCCGGCTCGGGGAGGCGCTCTCTCAAGAACCCGCGGAGCTCGGCCGCCGTGGCGCCCTCCCCCGGCCGCGCCGCCCACCAGGCGACCAGCGCGCGCTCGCCGGCGCGCCGCTCGTCGATCCCCACGGCCGCCTCGGCGACCGCCGGGTGCTGCGCGAGCACCCCCTCGATCTCCGCCAGCTCGATGCGGAAGCCGCGCAACTTGACCTGGCGGTCGATGCGGCCGAGGTACTCGAGCGCGCCGACCTCCCATCCATCCAGACGATGGCGCGCCAGATCGCCGGTCGTGTACATCCGCGCGCCGGAGCGGCCCGCGAAGGGGTCGGGAAGGAAGGTGCTGGCGGTCAGGTCCGGGCGCCCGAGGTAGCCGCGGGCGAGGCACTCGCCACCGATCGCGAGTTCGCCGGGGATCCCCGGCGGGCAGAGCTCGCGCGCGCCGTCCAGGACGTAGGCGCGGGCGCCCGGCAGCGGCCGGCCGATGGGGAACTCGCGGGGCGGGCGCGGCGGGCCGTCCGGCTCGCCATGGACGGCGTGCGAGGTGGCGGCGACGGTGGCCTCCGTCGGCCCGTAGGAGTTGATCACCCGCACCGCGGGGCCGAGCTGACGGCGCAGGCGCGCGACGCGTTCGGGGAGCGCCCGCTCGCCGCCGAAGACGAGGAGGCGGAGGGATGGCGGCCAGGCGGCCTCGCCGGCGTCGACCCGGTCGACCAGCTCTTGCCAGAAGACGGTGGGCAGGTCGCAGACGGTCACCCCCCAGCTCGCCAAGGCGCCCAGGAAGGCCGGCGCCCCGGCGAGCATCGCGTCGTTGCGGAGGATCAGCGCCGCGCCGCTCGCCAGGCAGCAGAAGATCTCCTCGACGCTGGCGTCGAAGGAGAGGGAGGCGAACTGCAGCATGCGATCGGCGGGGGTGAGCGCGAGGTCTTGCCGCGTCGCTTGGACGTAGCTTGCGAGCCCGCCGTGGCGGATCATCACCCCCTTGGGCGCGCCGGTCGAGCCCGAGGTGTAGATGACGTAGGCGAGGCCCTCGCGGTCAACCCCCGGCATCGGGTCGCTCGTCGGGTCGCTTGCCAGAGCCGGCTCGGATTCGAGGGCTGGCCAGATCTCGTCGAGGTCGACGACGGGCAGGCCGGCGAGCCGGGCCGCCTCGCGTGCCGCCGCGTGTCCGCCGCCGGTGAGGAGCGCCGCGGCGGCGCCGCGCCCGATGTCGTCGAGGATGAGGGCCAGGCGCTCGACCGGGCTCGCCGGGTCGAGCGGCACGTAGGCTCCTCCCGCGGTGAGCACGGCGAAGACGGCGGCGATCATGCGCGGCGAGCGCTCGAGGGCAATCGCCACCCGGCTCTCCGGGCCGATCCCCTGGGCGACGAGCCGGCGCGCCAAGCCTCGCGCGAGGCGGGCGAGCTCGCCATAAGAGACCTCCCGACCCTCGGCACCCTCGGCGACGACGGCCGGCGCGCCGGGCGTGCGCGCCGCCTGGGCGAGGAAGGCGTGATGGGCCAGCGGCGGCAGGGCCCCAGCCTGGCCGTCCTCGCCGCCGTCGCTCCAGGCGAGGAGCTGGCGGCGCTCGGACGTCGAAAGGAGGGGGAGCTCGGCGAGCGGCCGCTCCGGCGCGGCGAGCGCGGCGGCGAGGAAGGCCGCCAAGTGGTCGAGGAGGCGCGCCGCCGTCGCCTCGGTGAACAGGAGGGCGTCGTAGGTGAGCCGCAGCCCGATGCCGCCACCGCCATCTCCCTCGCGGGGATCGGATCTCTCTGCGGCGATGTGGCCGAGCTCGAAGACCTCCTCCGCCAGGTCCGCCGCGGGATCGGGAGGCGAGACGGCGATCCGGAGGCCCGCGAAGGAGAGCCGCGGCGCCGGCTGGCTCCGGA
>DATHUD010000593.1:0-6409 GCA_035462575.1 Thermoanaerobaculia bacterium
GGCGAGCTCGCCATAACAGACCTCCCGAACCTAGGCACCCTCGGCGACAATGGCCGGCCCGCCGGGCGTGCGCGCCGCCTGGGCGAAGAAGGCGTGATGGGCCAGCGGCGGCCAGGCCCCGTCCTCGCCACCGTCGCCGACATTGCCGCCGTCGCTCCAGGCGAGGAGCTGGCGGCGCTCGGACGTCGAGAGGAGGGGGAGCTCGGCGAGCGGCCGCTCCGGAGCGGCGAGCGCGGCGGCGAGGAAGGCCGCCAGGTGGTCGAGGAGGCGCGCCGCCGTCGCCTCGGTGAAGAGGAGGGCGTCGTAGGCGAGCCGCAGCCCGATGCCGCCACCGCCATCTCCGTCGCCGCGGGGATCGGACCTCTCTTCGGCGATGAGGCCGAGCTCGAAGACCTCCCCCGCCAGGTCCGCCGCTGGATCGGGAGGCGAGACGGCGATCCGGAGGCCCGCGAAGGAGAGCCGCGGCGCCGGCTGGCTCCGGAGGAGGAACATGACCTGGAACGGCGGCGCGCGGCGCGGGTCGCGCGGCAGGCCCAGGGCCGTGAGGAGCCTCTCGAACGGCAGATCCTGGTGCGCGGCGACGGCCGCTACCGCCTCCCGGACCTCGTCGACGAGCGGGCCGTAACCTCGGTCGAGCCGCGGGCGGGCGCGGAGGACCCGGGTGTTGCGGAAGGGACCGATCAGCCCCTCGGCCTCCGGGCGGCGGCTCTCGATCGGCGTGCCGACGAGGAGGTCCTCCTCGCCGCCGGTGCGCCCGAGGACGGCGGCCCAGGCCGCCAGGAGGGTCGAAGAGAGCGTCGCCCCGCACCGGCCGCCCCACTCGCGGAGGGCCGCAGCGAGCGGCGCCGGCAGCACGCGGCAGACCTCGCCGGCGAGGAACCCATGCGCCGAGGCGCGGTCGAAGTCGGCCGGCAGTCGCAGGACCGGAAGCGGCGGGGCGAGCTCGCGCCGCCAGGGATCGACCTCGCCGGCGAGCGGTTCGCCCGCGAGGTGCAGCCTCTGCCAGAGCGCATAGTCGGCATACTGCAAGGGAAGCTCGGGGAGCGGCGACGGCCGTCCCGCGGCGAAGGCCTCGTAGAGCGCCGCGACCTCTCGCCAGAGAACGAGGCTCGATCCGCCGTCGAAGACTATTGGGTGGGCGGTGAGGAGCCCGGCGTGCCGGTCCGCCGAGAGGCGCACGAGAGCGACGCGGAAGAGAGGCTCCGCCGCGAGGTCGAACGGGCGCCGCCGCTCCTCGGTGGAGAGGCGCGCGACCTCAGGTCCCCACGACGGCTCCGGAAGGCCGGCGAGGTCGACGATCGGCAGCGGCCGGCGCGCGGCGGGGGCGACGACGGGCTCCGGCGCGCCGCCTGGCGCGGCGAAGGTGGTGCGCAGGATCTGGTGCCGGCGGACCACCTCGTCGAGCGAGCGGGCGAGGAGGGCGGGGGAGAGCGGGCCCGAGATGTCGACGGTGTGGAAGAGGTTGCAGGTTGCCGCGCCGGGGTCGATCTGGTCGAGGAGCCACATCCGCTCCTGAGCGAAGGAGAGCGGGCGGACCGTTTCCTCCTGAAGGGTTTGTCGGGGCAGCGTGCAGGTGGGTCGTTCCGCCAGGGTTTCCATGACCCGACAGCTTCGCATGGGGGCGGCGGTGGGTCAAAGACGATCCGACCACGAGCAGGATCTTCGGAAGGGTGGGGGGAGCGTCTATCTTCCCTACGCGTTGTCCGCGAAGTACGTCAATGCTCCGACGGAGTGGGGATGGCAGTTCGTATTTCCGGCTCCGGACGACTCGGTGGGCCCGCAATCCGGGGTTCGGCGCCGTCGCCATCTTTACGAGAGATGGATTCAGAGGGCATTTCAGGAGGCGATCTACACCCATGTCCTGAACCGTGGAGGCCGCGGGGTCCAGAGACCGCTGGATTCCTTGTAGTGTGTGCTACAGGAATGGTGCCAAATGCTTATTTGACACGATCTGTCGGATAAGCATCCTGAATGAGTCGCCGTAAGCCACTCCGGTAGAGGAATTTAGGGACAGTTCTCTAGGAAGGCTTATCGCGACTTTGGCCGTGGTAAGCACGCCCACCCTCCTGGAGAATTTGAATATTTGCAGGAGTCTATGTTAAGGCCCGAAAACAGGCTTCAGACCCGGAATGCTTATTGCCGTAGCCGGGCGTGTTGACGTGCATGATGAACAGACGTAAAATACTGCTAAGTTGAAAAGAATCAGTGAGGTAACGACGCCCTCACTCAGAGTTCCCTCAGGAACCGGTCCTGGGCAGAATGGCGGTAAGGCAACTGGTGGGGTGGGGAGGCAGATAATATAACGAAGCGGTTGAACGAAACCGCTACGCGGTAGTTCACTCGTAGTCGGCTTCATCTTTTAATATCCGGTTTTTATCACTCCGAGACAGCATTTCTCTTGAGGTCTACCGTTCGGGATGGACATCTCGAAAGGAGGACTCCATGACAGAGATGCGTCGCCGGATGGAGGAAGAGTTGGAGTTGCGGGGCCACAGCCCGCGGACCCGGAAGACCTACGTGCAGTGGGTGCGCCGGTTTGCCGAGCATTACCACCGCGGGCCCGAGCGGCTGGGCACCCCAGAGGTGCGCGCCTTCCTGGTTCATCTGCTGGAGCAGAAGTTGTCGCGATCCAGTCTGGTTCAGGCTTTCTGCGCCCTGAAGTTCTTCTACGTTCATGTGTTGCACCGCCCGTACGAGGTGGAGGATCTGAGTTTCCCCAGGAGAAAGAGGAAACTCCCGGTGGTGTTGACCTGTCAGTTGCATAATGGAACTGCTCGAATGGAAGCAGAGCCAAGTCCAACAAGCGTTTGGAGCTTTCGAAGCCACTGTTTCTGGATCTCACCGTGGGAGGGTTCCTCCGGCTGCGGAGTGACCTGCACCGAAACGCGCGTTGCAAAACGGCCCCAGGGGAAGCAGCCACGGATTTTTGCAACAACCGGGTAAAGACAACGAATTCGTAACCTTCGTCGAATGCTCGATTCCTGATTGCCGTCTCTTCGATACGCGTCCACGGCGTTTGCCCCCAGCCGTCTCGGTAAAGGACGACTACCAATCGAGCCTGTTTCGAGAAAACGTCGTTGAAGGTCTTCTCACCATCTGTACCGGCTAGCTGTTCCTGCCGACGTGAGTACAAAAACACACGTAACCGACCCTCAAACTGATCCGCCAATTGCGTTGCAAGCGCTTCGTCCTTAGCCACGAAGGAGAAAGCTACATCGTACTCGTACTCTGGCGTGTGCATACCTTTCCTTTGAGAGCTAACCTGCTTGCCACCATTTCTTATTTTGGTTTCCCCGAAACGCCGATCTCCTGGACAATAGCCTCGAAGACCCTCCTTCGGTACTCGGCGGGGAGGCGAGGAAGGACGAAGGGACCGTCCTCGGGGTCGAGCAGGGGCTGGACGGCCAAGGCCTGCCTCCCTCCCTTTCCGAAGGCTTCTCCCCACCAGTACAGAGAGGGATCGGCCCGGCGTTCGAGGAGCAGGAGGCGGAGGGGGGCTCCAGAGGTGGCTGGGTTGCCGGCCAGCTCGGAGAACCACTTGCCGAGAAGTTGCGCCTTGGAGGCGGCGTAGTCGAGGACGATGAGGGTCGGCCGGCTCCAGCCCCAGGCGGAGAGGTTCTCCTTGTCGAAGAAGCGTTTCAGCTCGGTGTCCGTCACGAAGCCAGCGTCCCAGCCTCGAGCGGTCGCTTGGTCGCAGAGCTCCAGCGCCAGGCGGGTCTTGCCGCTCCCCCCAGGTGCGACCAGGACGCGGACGGAAACGGGCCGGTGGTCCCTCTCCATCCACCGCCAGAGGTCCGCGACCACGTCTTCCCGGCCGACGAAGGGAATCGAATAGGTGTAGGGGCTGAGGAGCCCGGAGATCCCCCTCGCCTGCCTGGAGTTGGAGCGCCGGAGACGGAGATGCCGCGTCAGCTCCAGGTGCGCCACTCCGGGGATGACTGTGTTCCCATCCCCCTGAATCTGGACGACGACGTTGTTCCGGCCGAAGACCTCGGCGTGCTGGGCGGCGGGTGGGATGGGTTCGGGGCTCATGGATTCGCTCTGTGGCTTTCAAGCTACCACAGAGGGCCCGCCGCCACTCTCCCGCGGCCCTCCCTCCATATAAAGTTCTCTCCGTCTTATATAAACCGGCCTCGCTCAGCCCCCCGAGCCCTCCGTTCCATATAGATGGACCTCATCCTTATATAGAAAAGTCAGCCCCCGAGCTGGGGGACCCCTCCCCCTATATAAACTTTCCGGCGCTCTATATAAATTCGGGACGGAAGAGCGTTCCAGGACGGCCCGGCATATATCCCCGCCGCGAACTTATATAGACGGCCTTCAGATCCGGGCCCGCGAGCTCCTCCATATATAAATGGCCGGCGAGTTTATATAGATGGGCATCCCGGAGACGCTCCGGGGAGGCGTTCTATATAAGTGGGCGGAAAGTTTATATACCGAAGCGGCTCCGCGGCTCTTCGGCAGGCTCCCCTACTTCGCTGCGGTCATCAAAATCTCCACCCGGGCGCCGCGCGGCAGCGCCGCGACGGCGTAGGCGGCGCGGGCGGGCGGGTCTTTGGGGAAGAAGGTGACGTAGACCTCGTTCAGGGCGGCGTAGTCGTTGATGTCGGCCAGGAGAACCTGGACCTGGGCGACGTCGGCCAGGGTGTAGCCCGCGGCTTCGAGGATGGCCTGGCAGTTGGTGATCGCCTGGCGGGTCTCCGCTCCGATGCCGCCGGGCACGAGCTCGCGGGTTTTGGGGTCCATGCCGAGCTGGCCGGCCAGGTAGAGGGTGTTTCCGACCTCGATGCCCTGGGAGTAGGCGGCGATGGCGGCGGGAGCGCGGTCGGTGGCGATGACGCGGCGGGGGGTGCCGGGCTCTTCGAGGATGCGGGTGCTGGCGCAGCCGGCCGAGACCACCCAGGCGGCACAGGCGAGGAACGCGAGACGGCGGACCATCGGGACACCTCCGATCGGAAAGAATGGGACGGCGGACCGGATTCTACGCCGGCAGCCCCTTTTCGATCACGCTCTCCATCACCTCGGAGAAGCGGTCGATCTCGTCGAGCGTCGTGTACACGCTGGGGGTGATCCGGAGCCCGCGGAACTCGGCGTGGACAATCGGGGTGACCAGGATGTGATGCTTCTTCCAGAAGTGCTCGGCGAGCTTGACCGGGTCTTCCCCCACGATCTCGACGTTGGCGAGGCCGCAGGACTTGCCCGGGGCGAGGCTCGTGTGGAGGCGCACCCGGTCGTGCTGGAGCAGGCGCTTCGCCCAGCGGTCCCGCAGGTAGCGCAGACGGGCCTCTTTCCTCTGGATTCCGATCCCCTCGTGGAAGGTCAGGGCCTCGGCGATGGCGAGGTTCTGTGCCGAGGGATGGGTTCCGATCTCCTCGAATTTGCGGATGTCGCTGTCCAGTTTCGCGGGTGCGGCCATCAGGGGCCAGAGATTGCGGATCTTGTCGCGCCGCACGTAGAGCATGCCGGTGCCGTGCGGGGCGAAGAGCCACTTGTGGAGGCTCGTGGCGTAGTAGTCACAGCCCAGATCCTCGTGTTTGAACCCGAAGTGCGCGAAGGAGTGGGCGCCGTCCACGATCACCGGAATTCCGCGCTCGCGGGCCATGGACACGACCTTTTTGACCGGCAGGATCTGCCCCGTGAGGTTCACCACGTGGCACATGAGGATGAGCTTCGTCTTCGGGGTGATGTTCTTCCGGAAGCGCTCGACGACCTCGTCGTCGTCCTCGGCCGGGACAGGGATCGAGAACTGCTTGAGGACGATCCCCTCCCGCCGCGCCCTCTGCTCGAAGGTGAGGATCATCCGGGGGTAGTCCTGGTTGGTGGTGAGGACCTCGTCCCCCCTCTGCAGGTCGAAGCCGAACTGGCACGTCTGGAGCCCCTCGGAGGCGTTCCTCACGAGGGCGATCTCCTCGGGGTCGCAGCCGAAGGTGCGGGCCAGGCGGGCGCGGACGGTCTCGCGCTGGGGCTCGAGCACCTGCCAGAGGGAGACCGGCGGCGGCATGGTGTTCGAGTAGTCGAGATGCTTCTTCTGCGCCGCCTGCACCACGGCCGGCGACGGGCTCACGCCCCCGTTGTTCAGGTTCACCACGCTCCGGTCCACCGTGAACGCCTGCTGGATCTCGAACCAGAAGCTCTCGTCCCCCGCCAGCTCCTCCGGAGAGCCGGGACGGGCCGCCACCGCGGCCAGGGCGCGGCGGGTGCCTTCGGGATCGAGCGCGGCGGCCAGGGCAACCGCGGCAGCCGGGCGGGCGAGGGCGCCGAAGAGCTCGCGACGGGTGGTTTGCATGGGGTCCCCCCTTTGATGGTGAGGTGATTGTATACCCGGGCGTTCCCCCGCCCGGGGACCCTCACCCCAACCCTCTCCCAGCCCCCTCCCACCCTTCCGGGAGAGGGAGCCTTTATAAACACC
>DATHUD010000594.1:0-8815 GCA_035462575.1 Thermoanaerobaculia bacterium
AGACCGCCTTCGCCCAATTCGGGGGAGAGCCTTCTGTTGGGGGAGGACCCTCCCTCCCCGTAGTGGGCAGTGGCTGCCCGGTTGGGGGGGACACAACTCCGGGCAGGGAGACCGTTCGGCAAGGATGTTCCGGTGCCGAGCTCCGGGGATCCCGCAACTCCCGCCCTCCCCATCCGTATACCCTCTCGGGCTGTCAACCGCCCGGCTCTCGGGATCTCCGGAGCCGGGCGGTGCCTTGTTCGCAGGACATTTCAGGGAGGTTTCCATGCATCCGATCCGTCGTGCCGCGCTCTGCCTCGCGGCTTCGTTCGCCCTGGCCGCGGGCGGGGCTTCCGCTCAGACCAAGCTGCTCCGGTTTCCGGACATCCACAAGGACAAGGTGGTTTTCTCCTACGCCGGGGACCTGTGGACCGCCCCGGCGTCCGGCGGGATGGCGACGCGGCTCACGGCCCATCCGGGGCTCGAGATGTTCGCCAAGATCTCTCCGGACGGGAAGTGGATCGCCTTCACCGGGCAGTACGACGGAGACGAGCAGGTGTACGTGATCCCCGCGACGGGCGGCGTGCCCAAGCAGCTCACGTACTACCCCGCCCGGGGGCCGATGACGCCCCGGTGGGGGTATGACAACCAGGTCCACGGCTGGACGCGCGATGGCAAGCAGGTGCTCTTCCGGTCGCTCCGCGACGGCTGGGACTTGGCGGACAGCCGCCTGTACACGGTGCCCGCGACGGGCGGGATCGGCGAGCCGCTCGCCATGCCGCTCTCCGGAGCGGGCGACCTCTCGCCGGACGGCAAGAAGGTGGTCTACACCCCCATCGCCCGCGACTTCCGCACCTGGAAGCGCTACCAGGGCGGCTGGAACCAGGACCTCTACATCTTCGATCTCGCCTCCCACGACGCCACGAGGATCGCGCAGACGTCGCGGACCGAGCGCGATCCCATGTGGATCGGCGGGAAGATCTATTTCAACTCGGACCGCACCGGCACGTTGAACCTCTTCTCTTACGACGTGGCTTCGGGCAAGGTCGACCAGGTGACGAAGAGCTCGCGCTGGGACGTGCGCTGGCCCTCGGCGGACGAGGACGGCCAGATCGTCTACGAGGCGGACGGCGAGCTCGCCATCTACGACACCCGGAGCGGCGCGGAGCGGAAGCTCGCGATCACGGTGCCCACGGACGGCCTTTACGACCGGCCGTCGCAGGTGCCGGTGGCGGGCCAGATCGAGGATTTCACGCTCTCGCCCAAGGGGGAGCGGGCTCTCTTCACCGCCCGGGGTGACGTGTTCTCGGCGCCCATCGAGAAGGGGGTGACGAGGAATCTCACCCGCACGTCTTCCGCGCACGACCGGGAGGGCCGCTGGTCGCCGGACGGCCGCAAGGTCGCCTTGATCTCCGATCGCTCGGGTGAGGAGGAGATCTGGCTCGTGAACCAGGACGGCTCGGGCAAGCCCGAGCAGCTCACGACCGGCGGCAAGACCCGGCGCATGGACCTCGAATGGTCGCCGGACGGCAAGCGGATCGCCTTCAGCGAGAACGCCGGCCGCTTTCTGGTCGTGACGGTGGCCGACAAGAAGATCGTCGAGGTGGCGCGCGACAAGGAGCGGGCGATCCGCGACTACGCCTGGTCGCCCTGCGGCGGCCACCTGGCCTTCTCGATGGTGGACCCGAACGGGCTGCGGTCCCTCCATATCTGGAGCGTCGAGGACGGCAAGGTCCGGCGCGTCACCGCCGAGGAGTTCCATGAGACGAACCCCGTGTGGGATCCCGAGGGCAAGTACCTCTACTACCTGAGCGCCCGGTCCTACGCGCCTCTCCTGGACAACAACGAGCTCAACTACGCGCTCGACCGGAACATCGGGATTTTCGCCCTGGCTCTCCGCAAGGACGTCGGGCATCCGTTCCCGCCGGAGAACGACGAGGTGACGATCGGGGGCGGTGACGAGGAGAAGAAGGAGGGCGAGAAGAAGGAAGAGAAGCCGGCTGTCACCCGGATCGACTTCGACGGCCTGTCCGGCCGGGTCGCCCGGGTGCCCGTGCCGTTCGACAACTACACCGGCCTCGCGGCGGGGAAGGGGCGTCTCCTCTTCGTCAAGTTCCCCACCGGGGCCCTGGGCCGGGAGCCGATCGGCCAGACCGCGCTCCAGGTCTTCGACCTCAAGAGCCGCAAGGCCACGCCGCTCGCCGAGCGGATGGACGGCTACACGATCTCCCAGAATGGAGAGAGGGTCCTGGTGGTCGCGGGCGGGGAATTCGGCTTCTACGACGTAGCGGCCGGCACGGACTCGAAGAAGGCGGTGTCGACGGACGGCTTGGTGGTCGACCGGGTGCCGCGGGAGGAGTGGACGGCGGTCTTCGACGAAGCCTGGCGCCGCTTCCGCGACTACTTTTACGTCGAGAACATGCATGGCTACGACTGGGCGGCGCTCAAGGAGCAGTACCGGCCGCTCCTCGCCCACGTCGGGCATCGCTCGGACCTGAACTACGTGATCGGCGAGATGATCGCCGAGCTCAACGTCTCCCACGCCTATGTGGTCGGGGGCGACTTCAACCTCCCGCCGCGGCCGCGGGTGGCGCTGCCCGGAGCCCGCTTCGAGCTGGACGACAAGGCGGGCCGCTACCGGATCGCGAAGATCTTTGCCGGCCAGAACGAGGAGGATCTCTATCGCTCACCGTTGACCGAGATCGGCGTGGACGTCCGCCCGGGCGACTATGTCCTCGCCATCGACGGCCAGGAGCTCGCGGCGAACGACAACCCCTACCGCCTGCTCCGGCACAAGGCGGGCCGGCCGTTCGTCCGCCTGACGGTGAACGGAAAGCCGGCGCTCGAAGGGGCGCGGGAGGTGAGCTTCCGGCCCATCGACACGGAGACCAACCTGATCTACCTCGACTGGGTGACGGGCAACCGCGAGCGGGTGGCGAAGCTCACGGACGGCAAGGTGGGCTACATCCACATCCCGGACATGGGGGAGGACGGCCTGCGCGAGTTCATCAAGTCGTTCTACGGCCAGCTCCGGAAGGAAGGGCTGGTGGTGGACGTGCGGGGCAACGGCGGCGGCTTCATCTCGCCGATGCTTCTCGCGCGCCTCGCGCGCCGGCCGCTGTCAGTGGACTTCGGCCGGAGCTCCGAGGCCCCGGTGACCTATCCGCCGCAGTCGTTCTACGGCCCGATGGCCTGCCTGATCAGCGAGACCTCGATGTCGGACGGCGACATCTTCCCGGCCATGTTCAAGGAGCTGGGCCTGGGCCCCCTGATCGGCAAGCGCACCTGGGGCGGCGTCGTGGGCATCTCCGGCCGCGGACCGCTCCTGGACGGCGGCCAGGTCAGCGTGCCCGAGTTCGCCTCCAGCTCCATGCAGGGGGAGTGGATCATCGAAGGCCACGGGGTCGATCCCGACATCGAGGTCGAAAACGACCCGAAATCGCTCCTCGCCGGCCGCGACCCGCAGCTCGAGCGGGCGGTGGCGGAGGTCCGGAAGTCGATGAAGGAGCAGCCGAAGGTCTGGCCGAAGCGGCCGGCGCCGCCGGTGAAGACGCAGACGCCGTAGGCGAAGGGCCTGAAGGACACCGAGGACGAACACGGACGAGCACAGACAAACACGGAGGACACGGACGGAAAAGTCCTGTCTCTGCCGTCCGTGCTCGTCGTTGTCAGTCCCTGCTCGTCCGTGTCTGTTTTTCCTACCCGCAGAACTGGAAGTGCTCGGCGAACTCCCGGATCTTCTGGGGGTCGGCGGCGGTGCCGGCCCAGTCGACTTCGGTGACGGGCTTGCCCGGGTCCGGGTCGGGGCCGAACCAGAGGCCGAAGCGGAGGCGGCCGTCGTCGGGGCAGTCGGGCATGAGCATGGTGACCAGGCCTTCGGTGTCCCGGCCCTCTTTCTCGATCTCGCCGCGGCTCGCGGCGTAGAGGATCTTCCGGCCGGAGACGTCCACGGTGCCACGGCGGATGAGCTCGCTCGCCTCGAAGCGGACGTTCGACTGCGCCCAGCCGGAGTCCTTGGGCGCGGGGGCCTTGCCTTCGATGTAGTCCCGCATCTTCTCCTTGTTGTCGCGGAACTGGCGCAGGTTCATGTAGATGAAGCCGCGCTGCTCGAACCCCTCGCCGGCGTTGTCCTGGCCCGGGGCGACGCCCGGCTCGGGCTCCCGGTCGGAGAGGATGGCGACGTCCATGAGGAAGGGGAGGGAAAAGGTGCCCACGGCGTGATAGCCGGCCGGAAGCTCCTTATAGGGGAGCACCTCGCGGACCTTGGCGGCGCGGGCCACCGGGTCCTTGGAGGACTCCTCCATGTCTTTCGCGCTCCGGTAGGCGACCCAGGTCAGGCCGGAGAGGCCCAGGATGCCGAGGAGGGCGATGGCCCCGCAGCCGCAGCCGAGCCAGGCCCAGGGGGAGGAGGACTTGCGCTCGCGGCCGGTCTTCGGGTCGACCATCTCACATCCTCTCAGGTGTCGGGATACCCAGAAGCTCCCCCAGGGTTTCGAGCCCCCGCCTGAAGATCAGGGCCATGGCGAGCCGGGTGGCGCGCAGCTCCGGGTCCTTTTCCTGGAGGATCGGATGGTTTCTGTACAGGGTGTTGAAGCGCTGCGCGAGCCCGAGGGACTGGCGGGCGATCAGCGAGAGCTCGAGCGTTTCGGTCGCCTTCTCGACCGCGTCGCCGACCTGGGCGACCTCCAGGACCAGGTCCCAGAGGTCGTCGCTCCAGAGCTCTCCCGGAAGGGCGGCGATCTCCTCGGGGGAGAGGTCGTCCTGCAGCCCGGCGTCGCGGAGCTTCCGGCGGATGTTCTTGACCCGCACGAGCGAGTACTGGAGGTAGGGGCCGGACTCGCCGACGAAGGAGAGGGCCTCCTTGAAGTCGAAGGCGATGATCCGGTTGTTGGTCGCCTTGACCATGAAGAAGCGCAGCGCGGCCGTGGCGATCTGCCGGGAGAGGATCTCGAGCTCGTCCTCGGGCAGGTCGCGGTTGCGCTCGAGCACCTCTTCGCGGGCTCCGGCCACGAGCTGGTCCAGGAGGTCGTCCGCCTTGACGCCCACCCCCTTGCGGCCCGACATCTCCAGCACCTTCTCTTCGGCGTCCTCTTCGAGGAAGCCCAGGAAGCGGGCGGTGGCGGGGGAGAGGGCCACCATCTCGTAGGCGAAGTGGACGGAGCGCTCGGCTTCGTCCGTGTGGCCCAGGGCCTGGAGGCCGGCCCGCACGATTTTCTGGAGGTAGCTCTGCCGGGTGTCGATCACGTTGTACACCCGGTGGGCGCCGCCGAAGGGCGGGTGGTTCGGGACTCCGTCGCGCGTGGTCTCCCAGACCGCCTCGCCGTCCCAGAAGCGGTAGCCGAAGTCCTGGCCGAGGAGGCCGAACTTCCAGAGCTGGTAGGCGATGTCCTTGCCGACGTAGGTCACGGTGCCGTCGGAGCGGATGATCACCTTGTCGGGGTCTTCGAGGCCGGCGAACTCCTCGCTCTGGGAGAGCGGCATCACCCAGCAGCCGGCGTTCTTCCCCTCCTTCTCCAGGCGGACGGCGCCGCTGTCCTTCAAGCGCCCGAAGGCCTTCTCGAAGAACTGGAGGCCCAGGATGTCGCTCTCCCGGGTGAGGAGGTCGTAGGAGACGTCGAGCCGCCGCATGGTGGCGAGGTGGCGGGAGACGATCCGCCGCGCCACGAGCCGGCCCATGTCGGCGCGGTCGCCCTGGCCGATCTCGAGCTCGTGGAGGGTCTCCCGGCGGAGCTTCTGGCGCTCGGGGCTCCCCTCGAGCCAGTGGCCGACCTCGCCGTAGAGGTCCCAGCAGTAGTAGTCGAACGGCTCAGGGATCGCCCGGACCTCGTCGGCGCCGAGGCCCCGGAGGTCGAGGAAACCGACGACGACGTCGGCGAGCTGCACGCCCGTGTCGTCGATGTAGTTCTGGATCTCGACGGGGTAGCCGAGGCTCTTGAGCGAGCGGCCGAGGACGTCCCCGAGCACGGCGTTTCTCAGGTGGCCGATGTGGGCCGCCTTGTTGGGGTTGATGTTGGTGTGCTCGATGATCACCTTGCCCGGGCGGTCTCCCGCGGGCAGGAGCGGCGCTTCGAGGACGCGGGCGGCGAACACCCGGCGGTCCAGGAAGAAGTTGAGGAAGCCGGCCCCCTGGACCTGGACGTCGCGGACGATGTCCGGCCGGTGGAGCGAGGCGGCGAGCTCTTCCGCGATGGCGCGCGGGTTCTTCTTGAGCACCCGGGCGAGCTGCATGGGCGCGGGGGAGGCCAGGTCCCCCAGATCCCGGCGGGGAGCGACTTCGAGGACCGGCTCGTGGCGGACGCCGAAACGCTCCTCGATCGTCCGGGCGAGCTCGGCCGCCAGTTGTTTTTTGATCTCGGTCCACATTGCGGGCAGGAGTCTACACTATTGAGGATAGAGGGCTGTGCGCCCCGATCCGGGCGCCGGAGCCGGCTTGATATGATCTGTGCGGAGGGTCTGATGGCAGAGATGACCGAGGACAAGACGAGCGAGAACCGAATCACTCTGACCCTGGACGGGACCCGGCTCGAGCTGGTCGAGGGCGACATCACGGACCTCGAGGTGGACGCGGTCGTCAACGCCGCCAACGAGGACCTTGAGCTCGGCTCCGGCGTGGCCGGGGCGATCCGCCAGAAGGGGGGACCCTCGATCCAGGAGGAGTGCAACCGGATCGGCCACACCCCGGTGGGCACGGCGGTGATGACCGGGGCCGGTCACCTGAAAGCCCGGCAGGTCATCCACGCGGTCGGGCCCCGGATGGGGGACGGGGACGAGGACAAGAAGCTCGCCGCGGCGATCCGCGCCGCCCTGGCGCTCGCCGACCGCCGGGGGATGAAGTCGATCGCTCTCCCGGCGATCTCCACGGGCGTCTTCGGCTTTCCCATGGGGCGGGCCGCCCGGATCCTGCTCACCGAGATCCACCGCTTCCTCCAGGGGGGCACCAAGCTCGACCGGGTGGTGATCTGCCTTCACGGCGAGGAGGCGTTCGGCATCTTCAAGAAGGAGCTGCGGAGGGGGTTCCGGTAGGAGACCCCCCTCCGGGTGTGGGTCAGGCTACGAAGTAGGCGCTCGCCCGGATCTGGAGCCTCGCCCGGGGCTCGAAGCCGCTGCCGACCAGGGCGTAGGCGGAGGAGCTGCCGAGGATGGGCAGCACGATCCAGCCGTCGAAGCTCTCCCCTCCCGCGTAGGGGGGGACGACCGGCTCGATCTCGGCGATCTTGGTCCAGTGGTCCTCGTCCGGATCGAAGGAGGCGCGCAGCTCGACGTAGGCGCGGTCGAGGTCGATCGTCCGCTGCCCCGAGGGGTGCCAGATCGAGAAGACGAAGCGCACCTCGTCGTAGGAGCTGGTCATCAGGAAGGCCTTGCCGGCGACCATCAGCGGATAGGTGAACGATCCCGCCGTGTCGGTGGCAAAGATCTCGGGCGTGGGATCGAAGACCACGTGCCGGGGGGGCGTCGGGGTCGAATTCATCTTGTCTCCTCCTCCTTGGAACCGGCTTCGCCCCGGGCGAGGGCCAGGGCGCGGGCGATCCGCTGCCGAGCCTGTGCTTCGCCGGCACCCACTCCGAGCAGGGGGGCTCCGAGGCCGAAGGCGATCGCCCCGGCCTTGGCGTATGCCGGGATCTCTTCCACCCCGAATCCGCCGGCGGCTTGCATGGGGATGTCCCCCAGCGGGCCGCGAACGACACTGAGATAGGCAGGCCCGCCGACTGGAGGCAAGGGAAAGACCTTGATGAGGTCCGCCCCCAGCTCGTGGGCCGCGACGATCTCCGTCGGAGTGAGCGCGCCCATGACCAGGAAGAGCCCGGCTTGCCGGGCCTCCCGCGCCACATCGGCGTTGACGTTCGGGGTCACCAGGAACTCGGCGCCCGCCGCGATGGCTTCGCGGGCGCGCTCTACGGTGGTCACGGTGCCCAGGCCGAACCACGGGGGCCCTTCGCCGCCTCGGCGGGCGAGGAGCTCCCGCGCGAGGCCCGAGGCGCCGGGCACGGTGAACGTGATTTCGACGAGCTCTATCCCTGAGGCCGCAAGGACCTGGGCCTGATGGGTAGCCTCTTCGAGCGAGTGAGTGCGGACGACGCCGATGATCGGCGCGTTCCTTAGAGAAGAGGCCACGCGCTGATGGATCTGGACCGTGGTCACCATGGCGGGGGAGTCTATCATCGTGCTGTCAAGCCTCCATCCCGTCTCGATCGAACCCCCGGGTGGGAAAGAGCCCCCTTCCGGGTTATCATTGCCCGCAAGCGATGAACCGAGCCCGACGCGCCCAAGAAACAGTGAAAAGCAGATGGCAGTGTCCGATCAACCCGTAGGCCGCGAGTCGCTGGATCAACTCCTGCGGCGGCTCCGTCCGAGACTCAAGCAGGTTCTCGGGCGGTACCGCGTGCCGGCGCATGACGCCGAGGACCTGGTGCAGGAGGCGTTGATCTCGACGATCCAGAAGTGGGACGTGATCCAGGACCCTGAGGCCTGGCTCCTCGTCACGCTCCGGAACCGCTGCGTCGTCTACTGGCGCAAGCGGCGCAACAGCCTCTACAACTCGGTCGACACGGCCATTCTGGAGCTGCTTTCAGAGCCGGTCACCGCGCCGCAGGAGAAGGCCGAGCTGCTGTGGGACCTGAACAACCTCCTCGAAGAGCTGCCCCCGCGCTGCCGCAAGCTCCTGCGCCTGCGCTACGGCCTGGGCTTCGACTCGGCCGAGGTGGCCGAGAGGATGGGCTACCACCCGTCGAGCGTGCGCAAGGTCGCCCGCCGCTGCATGGCGGCCCTCACGTACCAGATGGTCGCCCGCGGCTTCACGGTCAAAGAGCCCGAAGACATCCCCGACGCGGACGCCTAG
>DATHUD010000595.1:0-4329 GCA_035462575.1 Thermoanaerobaculia bacterium
GGGTTGTTTCCGCACTTGGAGCCCCCAGACGCTCTGCTGCTACGGAAACAATCGGAACGGCTGCTACACCATCTGCTTGTAGTTGGGTCGAGTCGCCTGCCGCGCGATACCGAGGAGTTAAGGGGCGGGCTGTCCCGGCCCGGGGGGAGGCATTGCGCACCTCCCCCTTATGCTTCTCCTCTTGATAGGATCAACGGCCTTTCTGCCACTCCTTTCGGTTCTACATCCCGCTGCCCCCTGCTGGTCGGCTGTGCGGAAACCTGAAACGGCTGCCGCCCTGCGCAGGGGAGGCTCCGGATCCACGAACAAGTCTGCTTATCCGTCATCGCCAGGAGTCCCAAGAGCTTCCCCACGAGGGGATGCTTATGCGTATGCCTCTATCGCTTTGACGTTGATGCGACAGAGGCGTAAACTGGCTAAGTCCCGGAGATTTAAAGAGGTAGGAGTACGTCGTCCCCTCGTGATGGCGATTTTTTTGAACATCTGAGGAAGGCTGAGGGGCGGAGCAGAAGCTAATGTGGGCGGCCTACAGATTACATGCAATGTTAAGATTTATTAAGAAGCATTATCAGCTCTTGTTTGGGATAACCGGAGCTCTCTTCGGCCTTCTGGGGGCCCTGCTTGGCCTCCTTGGCTATTTGGACGCGCGCTATCTCACGCGGAGGGCAAAAATTTTAGAAACAAGCCAACTCCTGGCCGAGGCCTTGGATCTCATGGGGGGGGCACAGGGAACCACAAGCCTTTCCATTCCCTACCCAGAATCTGTAAAGGATGTGCAAAATCTAGAAGAGGCACGGCGACGGTTGGAGCGTGCCCTGACGATTGACTCGGAATCATCTGTAGGCCATCACCTCGAGGGCGTCTATCTTCATGCTATGGGTAAGCACGACGAAGCCGAGAGGGCATATAGACATTCCCTGAGTCTAGAAGAAGACGCAGAGGTCTATTCAAGTTTGGGAGCACTTCTCCTGGAAAAACGAAGGACAGGGGAGGCAGTTGAATATCTTGAGAAAGCTCTCGTAGTTGATCCTCTGAGCGCCGCTGCGCATTTTAACCTCGGCTTGGCATGCCGGGCAAGAGGGGAATTGCAGAAGGCTGAGAATTACTTTGGAAAATCTGCCCAGATTGAACCTTTTGACGCTCGGATTTTTACTGAACTTGGTTCCACACGGGAAGAACAAGGGGACTTCCAGGGAGCGGAGTTGGCTTATAGGAGATCGGTCGCCCTCGAGACTGAAGATGCTGAGGTCTTGGTTCGCTTGGGCCGAGTCTTGCTTATAAACGGACGAACCGATGAGGCTATGGTCGTCCTTCGGAAGGCAGTCTCAGTTGAGTCTGTCCCTGCAGGTGCCTACTACAATTTAGGCAATGCGCTTCGCCGTAAGGGCCTTGGAGTCGAAGCAAAAGAGGCCTTCAGGAGGGGAGATGAGTTGATTGACACGAATTTCCTGTTCGCGGCTCCGGCTGCCTCGCGGAGGGACGGCTAATAGGTTTTGCGCAATTCTGGGAGCCCAAATGGGGCAGCCGAGTTCGGCGCTTTGATCCTGGCTTGCGCCTCGCCTATCATTGTTTCTGCGGCTTCAGCAGTCGGGAAAGGGGCTCTCCAATGAATCCGTCGAAGTCGCGGCTACTCGAGACTACGGGACAGATTGTTTCTTTGAGGGTTGTGTTTCTGGCCGCCTGCGGACTGCTGGTTCCGCTGGGGCTGTCGGCTTCTCATGCTTCGATCCTGAAGCCGGAGTTTGTTGGCTGGAGCCGCGATGGCAGCACGTGTGTGCTCTTCAAGCGGATCGAGGCTTCGGAGTCAACTGAGTTCGAGGAGCTCCTCCTGGTCTCTCTCGGCAAAGGAGGCCTCATGGTGGAACGCTTCGGTCTGCACGAGGAGCAGGAACGACCTGATTATATGGAGGAGTACGAGGGACGTACGCTCAGTGATCGCGCCGCCAAAGATCGCATCCGCGGTCTTGAGGTGCGGAAGGGAACCGCGCTGGGTTCTCGGGTCGAGGCGACCCGAACTGTTATTCCCTTTCCAGCCGTCGAGATCCAGATAGTCTATGTGGTGGAGAGCGTTGAAACTTCGGCTCTCTCCTACACAGCTCTCTATCGAGTCTGGAGTGACGATAAAATGCTCCTCAAGTCGTCTCGCTCTGGCGAAAGCGAATTTGACCTCCCCTCGGAGAAGGTTGTTGTAGCAAGCCTCTCGCCGAATAGGAGATACCTGCTCGTCATCACCCAAATCGAAAGTTATGATTCGTGGTTCCAATTCTTCATTGTCGATCTGGTGGACAAGGTGATTCTGGGGCGGAAGATGGTGGTCCCCTGAGAACCTCGGGCTTCGGTGTAGAAGCTGATTCCGGTGCTCCAGCAGCTAGACAGCCTAGGAGAATAGGTCGGGGCCCTGCCGAGATCCCGGCCAACAGCGGGGGCGGCCCAGGGTCGGTTGCCGTCTCAGCCGTGGCAAAGTACCCGAAGTCAAAAAGCAGCGCACAACCCGCCCCGGCAGCGGAGGCCTGAGGCGCCCTCAGCGGCGGGGCCTATGAATGCTCTTGCCTTCGGGGATCGGCGGCGGCCTTTCACGGCGATTCCTGAGGGGTTATCCCGTTGGGCGTGAGTAAGGGAGGGTTCTGGATAAGTGAAATAAATGCTTGCCGCTCGGAGGATGCGCAAACGTATAAGGAAGCTCCTATCAACCCTGCTGCCTTCCAAAGTACCTGAGGAGAAAGACGAAGATGATCTACAAAAGGTTTTGCGACCGTTTGGCCTGGGCCGTGGTCGCCTTGATGGCCGCTTGGCTCGGCTTGCCCGGCCTGGCGCACGCGGACGAGCATGCCCTTTCGAAGGCCACGGTTGAGATAACCAACAAGAAATACAACCACGACTGCTTCTGGGGTGGGCCGAAGGGCCTGGACTACGGGCTCCTTCCGGGAGCGCAACCGATCCAGCAACCTGTGCTCTACCCGGATGAGGGCTCGACGTACTTCGTCGGACAGTTCCAGTTGCCGACGGGCGCAAGCCTCACGATCCGCGGCGACTACCCGCACGAGCGTTACTTTTCCTTCACTGTTGCGACCCAACTGGGCGGCGGCACCCTCGGTGGCGGGGACTTCCTGCGCGACGAAGAGATCGACCCGGATCCAGGGTCTGTCAATCCGTTTGTGCAGACCAACAGCCGCAAGGCAACGCCACGGAGTTACACGGTTCATATCGTTCAGGGCGAGCCCCCGTCGCCGCGGGCTCCCAACACGATCTACACCTTTTCGAACGACCCCGAGGCAGCCATCCACCTCAGCATGCGCAACTACATTCCGGACGCGGGTTATGACGGGACGGGAAATGCCGAGCTGGAGCAGGTGGATCGCTACGGGCTTCCGCAGGTGACGCTCAACCAGTCCGACGGGACGCAGTTGACGGGCGAGGCGATGTGCACGGCAGTGAATGCGTCGAAGGCCGCGGAAGCCCAGGGCTACCCTCTGAAAGTGTGGGAGGAGCTGGTGGCAAGCTCCGGTGATCCGGTCAGTGCGCCCGCCAAGCCCACCCCGGTATGGGAGCTCTTCTGGGACGCGGGCTACAGCGTCACCGGCCTCTTTGATCCCGACCCGGTCACACGGGAGAGCAAGCACCCGGCAAACACCGACGGCGGTTTCGCAAACAATCCCGATACACGCTACCTCATGGCGGCGTTCTCGCTCAAGTTCGGGCCGGTCTACGTCATCCAGGGGAAGATGCCGGCCCATCCGAAAACCAGGCATCGCGAAGAGGCTTGGCCGCCCGACACCCAGGTTCGCTACTGGTCAGCCTGCACGGGCGGGACGCCGCCCTCTGGCGCCGGATGGGACTGTGTCTGGGACGAGACTGTCCCTGTGGACAAGTACGGAGTGTACACCCTCGTGGTCAGCAAGCCCGAGGATCGTCCCAGCAACGCGAAGGAAGAGTGCGGAGTGAAGTGGATGGACTTCGGGAAGGGCGAGGGCGAGTTCCCGGGGGCACGCCCCTGGGTCAACGTCGTCTACATGCGGTTCATGTATCCGAACCCAAAATGGACGCGATCCCCGGCGAATATCCCGCTCCCTTCCCCCACGAACCCGTACCCCCAGGACTCGTACATCATGAAAGAGTACTTCCCGGTATCGCACTACGAGACCAAGGCCCAATACGAATCGCACGGTTGCCCCGAGCCGATCAAATGACATGCTGCGCCCCGCCTCTCCGGGGCGGGCTGGGCGCGCGGCTTTTTGTTGCGAGCAGCGGCGGAGAGAGGCGCTCTCCGGCAGCGCCAAGGAGTTTCCCTTTGACTACAACTCGTCGTCGCGGAGCTCCGGGTGGGCAGCC
>DATHUD010000596.1:0-15806 GCA_035462575.1 Thermoanaerobaculia bacterium
CCGAGGCTGACATGCGCCGGCTCGCGAGGAGGCGTCATGAGCGTGCAAATCCCTGAGCCAGTCTCGACCGTCCACCTCTTTGCCCCCCGTTCCGGGGAGCTCGTCGCGCTGCTTCGGGGGCTCTCTCCGGAGGACTGGGAGCGGCCCACGGTGGCCGGCTCCTGGCGGGTGCGGGATGTTGCGGCCCATCTGCTGGACACCGATCTCCGGCGGCTTTCGATGCACCGGGACGGTCACGTTGCGCCGCCGCCCGATCCGCCCATCCAGGGATACTCGGATCTCGTGCGCTATATCAACCGGTTGAATGCCGGGTGGGTGGAAATGGCGTCCCAGCGCATGAGCCCGCGGGTGATCACCGGTCTTCTCGCGTGGACCGGGCCCCAGGTCGCGGAGTTTTTCGCGTCTCTCCCTCCGCATGGGCGGGCGGTCATCCCGGTCGCGTGGGCAGGCGAGAACGAGTCCGAGAACTGGATGGATGTCGGCCGGGAGTACACGGAGAAGTGGCATCACCAGGAGCAGATCCGGGACGCCGTGGGCGCGCCGGGCCTCACGAGCCGACGGTGGCTCTTCCCCATGCTCGATCTGTCCATGCGGGCGCTGCCGCACGCGTTCCGGGGCGTGGAGGCGCGGGAGGGGACCGCGTTCGCGATGACGATCACCGGGGACGCGGGCGGCGTCTGGTCGCTCGTGCGCGGGGACGGCCGGTGGTCGTTGTGGGTGGGGGAGGAGGCGGAGCCCGCGGCGCGGGTGCGGGTGGACGCGGAGACCGCGTGGCGGATCTTCTACAACGCGCTTCCGCCCGAGGCCGCCGCGGCCCGGGTGGAGATCGAAGGGGATCCCCGCCTGGGCGCTGCATTTCTGAAAACGCGATCGGTTATGGTCTAACCGTTGGCTTTCAATTCGCCCAGGACCATCTGGATCTGCTGGTCGGGCTCGTCGATCAACGGGATGCTCCCCGCGCCCTTGTGGCCGCCGCCGCCGTAGCGGGAGGCGAGCTCGCCGACGTTCGTCTTGCACGTCCGCCGGAAGATGCTGTGGCCCAGGAGCAGCATGGGGAAGGTCCGGTTCGGACCCCAGTGGACGCGGGCCGAAACGTTGACCTCGGGGTACAGGGCGTAGATCAGGAAACGGTTTCCGATCGGGACGTGATCGAGATTGCGGAAGTCGGTGAAGACGACGTTTTGATCCACCCGGCTGTGGTTGCGAAGCTCCTGGCAGAACCGCTCGTTTTCGCTGTCCAGGATGTCGCAGCGCTTCTTGACGCTCGGGTCTGCGAGGACGTGCTCGATCGGCGTTCCGATCTTCAGCAGGTCCACGAGATGGAGGAAGTAGCGCTCGAAGGTGCCGAGGCCCGTGCGGCCGTCGATCGTGAACCCGAGCTTGATGTAGCCCTGGGGATCGAGGACGTCGTCGGGCGTCAGGTTCGCGGAGTCGAGCCGGTCGGTCTCCCGCACGAGCTCGGCGAACTGCGGCATGGCCCCTTCACCGCCGTAGTACTCGTAGACGAGCCGGGCGGCCGAGGGAGCCTCGGCGAACACGCCCTTGAAATCCCCCCTCGCCAGGTTGGGCGTGGCCGTGTGCAGATGGTGGTCGAACCACATCGTGCAGGCCGGGTGGTAGGGGAGGTTGGCGATGATGTCGCCCGGCCGGATGTCGGCCCGGCCGTCGCTGATGTCCTGGGGATGAATCAGCGAGATGTCGTCGATCTCCTCGTTCAGGCAGAGGAGGACGGCACACGTCAGACCGTCTAAGTCACCACGAGTTACGAGTCGCATATTGGTGCGGAGAGTATAGCTAAATTTCTCCGTGTTGGGCATCCCTGAAACTTGACATCGCGCCTCCCGCCCAAGCCCTCACTCCCCCGGCCCCTCTCTCCCACCACCCCATTCCCCCTCCCTGGGAGAGAGGGGAGAAAAGCAAGAGCTGTTTCAGCTCCCTCCTCTCCCAGGGAGGGCGGGTGGCGTGGTGGGAGAGGAGGGCCGGGGAGGTGAGGGCTTCTACCCCCTCCAGTCCAGAATCCCGTCGATCGTGTTCTGCGACACCGAGTGGTAGCCGGGGCGCGCCTTTTCGTAGATGCGGAGCGCGGTCTCGGTGCCGTCGGGGGTCTTGGCCAGCTCGGTGTAGAGGGGCTGCAGGAACTTGCGCCGGCCAACGGTCGTCAGGAACCGCTCGAGGACCGGGTAGGCCGGCTGGTAGCGGTTGGTGATGACGTCCAGGAGCCAGGCGTTCAGGATCTCGGAGTTGCCCGATTCGCTGAAGCGGAAGGCGGCGTCCAGGTCCGCCATCTTCGAGGCGTCGAGCGGCTGGGGGAGGTTCCTCAGGAAATGGAGCCAGTGGTGGGTCGTCCAGCCGGTGGTCTGGAGCTGGGCGGCCGGCGTGCCCGCGGCAAAGGCCTGGATCGCCTGGTCGACCGCGGCGAACGGGGCGGACTGGGGCTTCCAGGCGTTGGCCGGCACGCCGGGGCCGTAGATCCACAGATCGGACTGGACCTTCGGCCCTCCGCCGGGGAGCTGGGCGTTCAGGTACTCCCGGAACCGCAGCGTGTCCGTGGACTGGAAGGCGAAGGTGTCGAACCAGGCCCTCAGGAACTTGTCGAAGCGCTCACGCCCCACGGCCTCTTCGAGCGTGCGGAGGAAGAGGGCGCCTTTCTCGTAGGCCACGTCGGTCATCCCGTCGTCCGGATCGCGGCCGGCGAGGTCGAGGTAGAGGTGGGTGTCGGCGATCTTCTCGGCTCCCAGGGTCTCGATCTCGTCGTCCAGGTCCTGCCGGCCGAGCACGGCGAGCATCTCGAAGTAGGGGCGGCCGTAGACCGCCTCCATGATCCGCCCCTCGAAGTAGGTGGTGAAGCCCTCGTTCAACCAGAAGTCGCTCCAGGTGGCGTTGGTCACCAGGTTGCCGGACCAGGAGTGGGCGAGCTCGTGGGCGACCAGGGCGACGAGCGAGCGGTCCCCGGCGAGGATCGTGGGGGTCGCGAAGGTGAGCCGCGGGTTTTCCATGCCGCCGTAGGGGTAGCTCGCGGGGAGGATCAGGACGTCGTAGCGCCCCCAGCGGTAGGGCCCGTAGAGCTTTTCGGCCGCGGCGATCATCTTCGGCGTGTCCGCGAGCTCCCAGGCCGCGCGCTCGACGACCGTGGGGAGCGCGTAGACGCCGCTGTTCGTCCCCAGGGGCCGGAACTCGAGGTCCCCGACCGCGAGCGCCAGGAGGTAGGAAGGGATGCGCTGCGGCATGTTGAAGCGGTAGACGCCGTCCGCGCTCTTCTTCGTGGGGTTTTCGGCGCTCATCACCGCCATCAATCCCTGTGGCGCGTGGATCGTGGCCTCGTAGGTCATGCGCACGCCGGGGGTGTCCTGGCAGGGGACCCAGGTGCGGGCGAGGATCGCCTGGGACTGCGTGTAGAGGAACGGAGACGGGCTTCCCGCCTGCTCGGGGGTGAGCCACTGGAGCGCCGCGGCTTCGGGGCTGGTGGTGTAGTCGATGCTCACCCAGCGGGTCTGGGGCGTGATCCGGATCTCGAGCGGGCGGCCGAGGAACTCGACCTCGTTGCCCAGGGTGTAGGCGGCCTCGGTCTTCCCGTCGTCCAGGGTGACTTTGCGGATTTCGAGGTCCCGGGTGTCCAGGTAGAGCCGGTCGGCGCCGGTCTTGTTGGCAAGCCGCAGGCTGGCGCGGCCTGTGAGCTGCTGCCTTGTGAAATCGACCGAGAGGTCGAGCTTCAGGTGCTCGACCGCCACCTCGTCCGGGTGGGCGAAGGAGTGCGGGTCCCGCGCGGGCGGCTTCGGCGCGGCCACCGCCGGGGCGGGCGTGGCCGCCGGAGCCTTGGGAGGCGCCGCGGGCTGCGGCTGGCCGGCGCAGGCCGCGAGGAGGAGGACGAGGGGCGTGAGCGAGCGGAGCGCGAATTGCGGAAGCTTCATCGTAGGGTTCACCTCAGGAGACGAGAACAGGTGCCCCCCGCCCGAAATGCCCCTACAGGGAGCCCGAGACGGCGGGCTCGTTCCGGTCGAGCGCGCGGTTCATGTGCTGGACGATGGCGTAGACCTCCGTCCGCGTGAGCTTCGAGCCGGGGCCGGCGGTTTCGACGCGGTCGAGCGTCGCGTAGGCGAGCTCGACGGGGAGGGCGTTGAAGGCCACGAGCCCCCGCTCGGCGCCCGCCTCCTGGAGGGCGAGCACGTACTCCCGCGCGGCCCGGAGGTCGCGCCGCGCCAGAGCGAGCACCTCGGCGCGGTCGACGCCGTCGGGCAGGTAGCACCGGCCTTCGGTGGCGTCCGAGGCCGAATCCTTGAGGATGTTGACGAGCTGGAGCCCCTCGCCGAACGCCCTGGAGCGCTGGCGCAGATAGGGCGCGGTGGGGGCGAGGCCGGGGCGGCCCAGGAGGAACAGCTCGGTCAGGAGCTCTCCCACGATCCCGGCCACCACGTAGCAGTAGTCCTGGAGGTCGGGGACGTCCGCGAGCTTGAGCTCCCCTTCGTCCGTGGTGCGGGCCACGAAGCCGGCCATGCCGCGGGCGGTGCGCAGGGTGTGCTCGCGGATCAGGGCCACGGCCTCGGGGCGAAGGGCGAAGAAGACGTCGAGCACGGCGGGGATCTCGGCCAGGAGGTCGCGGTATCCGGGCTGGTCGCACGGCACCTCGGCGGCCCAGTGGCGGGAGATGCCGGCGACCTCTTCCGGGTCGGGATCTTCGAGCAGGCGGCCGAACCGCTCCAGGGCTTCGATGCGCAGGGCGCGCGGCCAGGTTGCCGCGTCCTCGAAGGTGTCGGCGATGCGGAAGAGGAGGTAGGAGAGCGTGACCTCTCCCCGGGTGGGCTCGGGGAGCAGGGGGATCGCGAGCGCAAACGTCCGGCTCGTCGCGACGAGGAGCTGCTCCAGATCGACCGTTCTTCGTTCCACCGGACCTGTTTCCACCCGCACGCGCGAAGGATACCAGACCTTCTAAACCACTTCCGTCCCCGGCACCTCGTCGCCGCGGAGAGCGCTTTCGAGGAGGCCGGGCGTCAGGCCGTTGGCGAGGAGCGAGGGGACGCCCAGGCGGGCGAGGGCCAGGGCGGATTCCAGGCGGTGGAGCATGCCGCCGGTCACGTCCGTGCCGGAGGGGGAGCCGACGGCCTTGACGGCTTCCGCGAAGCTCCCGGCCGAGACGCGCGGGATCGTCCGCCGCTCGGCGTCCCACAGGCCGTCCGTCTCTCCGAGCCAGACGACGCGGCGGACGGCGAACCCGTGGGAGAGGAGGCTGCGGACGAGGAGGTCGAAGAGCTTTTCGGTCGAGGCGATGGAGACGCCCCGGTCGCGGTCCATCACCACGTCGCCGTAGAGCACGGGAAGGAGGCCCCGCTCGAGCGCGAGGAGGAGCGGCTCGTCGAAGAGGGTGGCCGGCTTTCCTGAGGCGGCGATCACCGCGGAGGACGGCGTGATGGAGAAGGGGAGGGCGCCGGCCGCGAGCAGGGCGGCGATCACCTGGCGGTGGAGGGCCGCGGCGCGGTCCTGGGTGAGCGAGACTCCGGGGAGCTGGTCCGCCGAGCGGAGGCCTCCGGCGATGCCGGAGCGGCTCGCGGCCACGTGGCCGAAAGAGCCGCTGCCGTGGCCGAGGATGACGCGGTCCGGGATCACGGCCGCGGCCCGGGCGATCTCGCCCGCCAGCCGCGCGATGACCTCGGGGCGCGCGGTCTCCTCCCGGGACTTCTCGGTGATGAGACTGCCGCCCAGCTTGACGAGAACGACGGGGGGCCGCATCCGCTAGAACAGGTGCTGGGTATCGTACTCGGGGCCGTCGCCCACGCCGTCGCGGATGACGAAGCCCACGGCGGGTAGGTCTTCCAGGCGCTCGGCCACCTCGTCCTCGGAGTCGGAGTCGCAGATCACGTGGACGTTGGCGCCGGCGTCCAGGGTGGCCCAGGCGGAGAGGCCCTCCTGGCGCAGCTCGCGAACGGCCCGCAGCACGGCGACCGTGCCCGGGCTCCAATAGAAGATCGGCGGATCGGACGAAATGGCGATCAGGTGGAGGTCGATCGCCTCCTGTTCGAGGACCGGCCCCAGGGCGTCCAGGTCGCGGTTCCTGATCGCCTCGCGGACCTTGTCGAGCCGGCCGGGGAGGAGCTCCAGGCGCTTCGAGTAGTAGGGGCTGGTGGTGGCGCGGCGGTGCCCCTCGATCGAGGAGACGGTCTTGGGGCCGATCTCGACGACGGCGATGACGTTTCGGAGCTCCCAGTGCTCGGCCGGGGCGATCTGCCGGGCGTAGCTCTCGTCGTCCCCGCCGTTGTTCGGAGCCGGCCACTCGACGTAGCCGCCCAGGACCGAGCGGCAGGCCGAGCCCGAGCCGCTGCGCCGGGCGAGCAGCGAGAGCTCCTGGACCGGAGTGTCCTTCTTGCCGTACGCGGCGGCGGCGGCGAGGGTGAGCGCCGCGAAGCCGGACGCGGAGGAGGCCAAGCCGCCCGCGGTGGGGAAGGAGTTGCGGGTGGCGACCCGCACGGCCTCTTCCCGGCCGGCCCAGCGGCGGATGCGGTCGAGCTGGGTGCGGACCCGCTGGGCAAACGCCGGGTCCGGGGTGCCGAAGCCGCCGCCCGACTCGGCGAGCCAGACCTCGTCTTCCCCTTCGTGGCCGAGGACCTCGACGGTGCACCGGGACACGCAGTGGTCGAGCGTCATGGAGAGCGAGGTGTTCATGGGGATCGCCCGGTCGAGGTCGCGGGCGCCCCAGTACTTGATGAAGGCGATGTTGGCCGGTGCGGATACGGTGGCTTTGCTCATGGGATGGTCTCCCGGCGGAGCCCGGGGGCCCCGAGGTGGACTGGATAGTGGCGATAAGGTTGTAAAAAGGCCCAACCGGCGATGCGTTCCGGGTCGGAATGATAAACGATCAGCGATCCGGCGCCAGGGCCGGCGAGCGAGCCCGCGCCCGAGATCTTGGCGGCGCCCCCTAAGGCCTCGACCCGGCGCACGAGGGCACGGACGGGCTCGGGCACAGTTCCCAGCTC
The DNA here is from genome assembly GCA_035462575.1 of Thermoanaerobaculia bacterium. Lineage (GTDB taxonomy): Bacteria > Acidobacteriota > Thermoanaerobaculia > Multivoradales > UBA5704 > DATARR01. Next base: position 6,963 of record DATHUD010000596.1, read on the forward strand.
TTCGAGGCAGGCCTCGCTCTCCCGGATCAGCTCCGACACGCGGGTTCCATCTTCCACGTCTCGTGCCAGCTCTCCGCGGAAATCCACGACGCAGGCCGCGAGGCGGTCCAGGATCTCCTCGAAGCGGCCGGGGTCGCGGTCCCGCAGGCGGCGCACGGCCGCCACCACCGCCCCGGTGGGCTCGGGCGGCGTTCCCGTGTCGTAGACCCGGAGCCGGGAGAGGAGGGGAGAGTGGGGAACGAGGGTTTCCGTCTCCAGCCCGCCGGAGGTCTTCCGGGCCCAGAGGATTCCGCCGTGGAGGATCGCGGCGCCGTCCACGCCCGAGGGGAGGCCGTGCTGCCGGCGCTCGGCCTCCAGGGCCAGGCGCTCGATCCGCTCGATCGGAGCGTCGATCCCGCGCCAGGCGAGGTATCCCGCCACCACGCCCACGGCCGTGGCCGCCGAGCTGCCGAAGCCGGAGCCGATCGGCAGGTCGGAGGAGACGCGGAGGTGGAGCCCGGGGGGCGTGTCCTCGCCCAGAGCCTCCACGGCTTCGCCCAGAGCGGCCTTGACCACGTGGGCCGGGTCGTCGCCGCGCACCTGGCGGAAGCCTTCCGGGCCGGGATCGCGCGAGTAGGCGGCCCAGCTCTCGCGCACGGAGCGGGCATAGGCGCGGACCGCGGACCAGGAGACCTCTTCCCCGTGGGAGAGGCAGGGGAGGTCGAGCCGCACGCCCTCGCCCGGCCGGGGAGAGAGGCGCACGGTGAGCCGCAGGTCCACGGCCGCCACGAGGGCGGGGCGTCCGTAGACGACCGCGTGCTCGCCCAGGAGGATGAGCTTGCCGGGGGCCGACACCGCGACGGAGGACGCCGCGGGATCGGCCCCGGAGGCCGGGGTTCGGATTTCGGGCTCGAGCAGAGGGCCCCGCCTCCCGCCTAGGTGGGGAGCGGCGGCCGGTTGGGGATCTCGCCGCGTCCGAGCTTCTCGTGGGCGCGGGCCAGATCGTTCGAGGTGAAGGCGGCCATGAGCGACAGCTCGCCGGCGAGGACCACCGCACCCACGATCTCGGCCAGCCGCATCACGGCGTCGCCCCGCCGCTCGGGGTCGGGGGAGACGCCGAGGACGGCCAGGGCCTCGCGCTGCGTGTCGAGCGCCGTGCCGCCGCCGATCGCGCCCAAGGGCACGTCGGGCATGAAGATCGAGGCGAAGACCGACTCCGGCCCGCGCGGCTCGATGCAGGTGATGCCCATCGAGCCCTCGACCACGTGCGCCGGGTCCTGCCCCGTGGCGATGAAGACGGCCGAGAGCACGTTGGCGTAGTGGGCGTTGAAGCCGAGCGAGCCCGCCGCGATCGAGCCCAGGAGGTTCTTCCGGTACTGCACCTCGACGAGCGAGCGGGCGTTGGTCTTGAGGTAATGGTGGAGGATCGGGGCTTCGAGCAGGATCTCGGCGTAGATGCGCTTGCCGCGCCCCTCGTGGAAGTTGATCGAGGCCGGCTTCTTGTCCACGCAGTAGTTGCCGGAGAGTCCGATACAGGGCACGCCCGTGCCCGGCTCGATCAGCTCGTTGACCGCCCGGTCGCAGGCGATCGTCGCCATGTTCATGCCCATGGCGTCGCCGGTGTCGAACCGGAAGCGGAGGAAGACCGTGGTGCCGAAGGCGTAGGGGCGGACCTCCAGGAGCTTCAGGTACCGGCTCGTCGACTCCGTCAGCCGCCGGAGCTCGTCCTCGTGGTCATGGATCCACTGCAGGAACTGCTGGGTCTGGACGATGCCCGAGGTGCGGAAGACGGGCGCGCGGGTCATGCCCACGTCCTCGACCCGCACCACCACGCCGCCGGCCTCGCGCACCGCGGCGCACCCCCGGTTGGTGCTCGCCACGAGGGCGGCCTCGGTGGTGGCGAGCGGCACGTAGACCTCTTCGTCGTCCACGTGCTTGCCGCGCACGCGCAGCGGCCCCACGACCCCCATCGGGATCTGGGCGACGCCGATGAAGTTCTCGCAGTTCCGGTGGGCGGCGCGGTGGACGTCGAGCGAGTGGTGCCCGATGTTCGACAGCGGAGTCTGCGTCATCTCCCCGAGCGCCAGCCGGCGGATCTCCGCGGCCTCCGCGGCGGGAAGGTCTTTCGGCAGCTCGTGGAACCGGCGTTCTCCCTCGACCAGCGAGCGGACGAGGTCGTCGCGGGTCAGGGGGGCGGAAGCGGAAGCGAGGGGATTCATCTTGCTCATCTCACGACCTTTTCGAGGAGCTTCGTCTGCCGAAGCTCCGCAATCGTTTTCACTCCCAGACAGAACATGCAGATCTTGAGCTCACGGACCGTGCGGCGGACCTTCTCGGCGACCCTCTCGGGGGACTCGGTGGCCGCGGCGAGGAAGGGGTACGCCATTCCCACCAGGTCGGCCCCCAGGGCGATGGCCTTGGCGGAATCGATGCCGTTCCGGATGGCGCCGCTTCCGATCACCGTGATCCCGGAAACGCGCCGGACCTCCTCGATCGAGCGCGGCGTCGGGATGCCCCAGCCGGCGAAGGCCTCGCCCAGGTCCAGGTCCCCGGCGCGCTGGGCTTCGATGCGCGCCCAGCTCGTGCCGCCCACCCCGGCCGTGTCGATGATGCGCACGCCCTGGCCGGACAGCTTCCGAGCCACGCTCTCCGAGATACCGGACCCGATCTCCTTGGCCACCACCGGCACGCCAAGCTCCCGCACGACCTCCCCGATCTTCGGCAGCAGCCCGGAGAAGTCGCACTGACCTTCCGGCTGGATCGCTTCCTGGAGCGGGTTCAGGTGCAGGACGAGGGCGTCCGCCCCGATCATGTCGACCGCCTGCCGGCACTCCCGGACGCCCATCCCGTAGTTGAGCTGGACAGCGCCAAGGTTCCCCAGCAGGGGGACCGAAGGAGCGGCCTCGCGAACTCGAAAGGTATCAGCTTTCGCAGGATCTTCCAACGCTTTGCGCTGGGAGCCCACGCCCACGGCGACCCGCGTCCGCTCGGCGCCCAGCGCCAGGTTCCGGTTGATCCGGCCGGCGAGCTCGGTGCCCCCGGTCATGCAGGAGATGAGGATCGGCGCCTCCAGGCGGTAGCCCAGGAAATCGACCGACACGTCGATCTCGGCCAAGTCGATCTCGGGGAGCGCCACGTGGGAGAAGCGGTACTCGTCGAAGGGGCTGCCGCCGAGCTGCATGCGCTCGTCGAGCGCCAGGCGGATGTGCTCGGCCTTCCGGTCCCGCTCGTCGATCGGGGGAGGGGCGGTCATCTGCGAAGCGCTCACCGCTCGCGTCCCCAGAGGTAATCGAGGAGCCCTTCGAAGAACAGGCGCCCCTCGGGCTCCAGGTCGAGCCCCGAGAGCGCTCCGCGCGCCGCCCGCAGCCGCTCGGCCACCATGGCGGTCACCCGCGCCCGGGCCCCCGTGTCTTCGAGCACGGCGAGCACCCGGGGGACGTCCGCCGGAGCGAGGTCGGGGTTGCCGAGGGACGAATCGAGGATCCGGCGCTGCTCCGGCGTGGCGGCCTCTAGCGCATGGTGGATGAGGAAGGTGTACTTCCCCTCTTTCAGGTCGGCGTCCACGGGTTTGCCCACGGTCCCCGGGTCGCCGAACATGCCCAGGAGGTCGTCCTGAAGCTGGAAGGCCTCGCCCACGGCCGCGCCGTAGCGGGAGAGCCCTTCGAGCACCGGGGCCGGCGCGCCGGCGAGGAGGCCGCCCAACTGGATCGGCCGCTCCGCCGTGTAGCACCCGGATTTCAGGCGCAGCACGCGCAGGAGCTCGTCCTCCGTGGCGCCGCGGCGCTGGGCCACCAGGAGCTCCAGGTACTGGCCGCCGATCACCTCCTGGCTCATGGCGGCGAAGGCGCGGGCGAGCTCCCGCGCCCGCGGACCCTCGGGAAGGACCCCGGCCGCGAGCTCCACCGCCCAGGTGTGGGCGAGATCGCCCAGGAGGATCGCGACCGAGCGGCCGAAGTCAGAGGCGTCGCCCGAGTGGCCGTTCGCCCGGTGGGACTCCCGGAAGCGCGCGTGGGCCGCCGGCCGGCCGCGCCGCACCTCGGCGTGGTCCATGATGTCGTCGTGGATCAGGAGATAGGTGTGGAGGAGCTCGGTCGCGAGAGCGAGGGGGAGAGCCTCCTCGTCACGCGTCCCGCCGCAGGCCTTGTAGGTGTAGAAGACGAGGGCGGGGCGCAGCCGCTTGCCCCCCTCGGTCGCCAGCTCGGCGATGCCGTCGATCAGCTCCAGGGTCTCCCCGGAGCCGGCGTCCGCCGCCTCGTCGCGCTTGGCCGCCAGCCAGGCTTCGAGCTCGCGGTCGAGCCTCTCGCGGAAGCCGTCGAGCAACCCGGTAAAGCCTGCGGGCACCGCTTGCCTCCCGACGGCCGGAGCCGCCTCTGTGGATAGTCCCATGCCTGTCCCTGACCTGGAGTCGCTCGTTCCGCGTCGAAAGCTCTTCGGGGTTCTGACCCCGCAAAGTGTAACCGAATTCCTCCCGGTGAAAGTCCCCGGAGCCCTGTCCGGGCCCCCCTCGGGGACGATTGTAGGTGAAAGAACTTTGTGGTGTAAAGTGCGGGGCCCGTTTCCGGAGATTGGGATAGGCTTTCCCGCCATGAGCCTCGATCTCTTTCAGGTGGATGCTTTCACCGACCGGCCGTTCGCCGGCAACCCCGCGGCGGTGTGCGTTCTGCCGGGCCCCCGCGAGGAGGGCTGGATGCAGTCGGTCGCCCGGGAGATGAACCTCTCCGAGACGGCCTTTCTCCATCCCGAGGACGGAGGCTGGCGCCTGCGCTGGTTCACGCCGGCCCTCGAGGTGGAGCTCTGCGGCCACGCCACCCTCGCCTCCGCCCACGTGCTCTGGGAGACCGGGCGCCTCGCGGCCGGCGACACGGCCCGCTTCCACACCCTGAGCGGCCTCCTCACGGCCGAGAAGAAGGGGGAGTGGATCACGCTCGACTTCCCGGCCCGGCCGGTGGAGGAGGTCGCCACGCCGCCCGGGCTCGCCGAGGCGCTGGGGATCGCAGCGGCCCGGTTCGTGGGGAAGAGCCGCTACGACTATCTCCTGGAGATCGCCTCGGAGACGCAAGTCCGCGCGCTCGACCCGAACCACCGCCGGCTCGCCTCGCTCCCGGTGCGGGGGGTGATCGTCACCGCGCGGGCGGATGACCCCTACGACTTCGTCTCCCGCTTCTTCGCGCCCGGCGCCGGGGTGGACGAAGACCCGGTGACCGGCTCCGCCCACTGCACCCTGGGTCCCTACTGGGCCGAGCGCCTGGGCAAGGACGAGCTGCTGGCCTTCCAGGCCTCGCCCCGCGGCGGAGCCGTGCGGGTGCGGGTGGCGGGGGAGCGGGTGAAGCTGGGGGGGCAGGCGGTGCTGGTGCTGCGGGGAGAGCTGCTTTCCTAGGCAGCCACGCTTTCGCCGGCTCGCGGCACTCTAGCTCTGTGAAAGAAATGGCCACCTCCCCGGAACCCTTCCGCCTCGCGCGGTCCATGGCCTCCATGGGCCAGTCGACCCTGCGCGAGGTGCTGGGGCTCGTCTCCCGCCCCGGCATCCTGTCTCTCGCCGTGGGCCTCCCCGCCTCTGAGCTGTTCCCCATGGAGGGGATCGCGCGGGCGGCCGCGAGCCTGCTGCCGTCGCGGCCCGAGTCGGTGCAGTACGGCATCCCCCACGAGCCCCTCAAAGCTCGCATCGTGGAGCTGATGGCCCTCCGCGGTGTCCGCTGCCGGGCCGAGCAGGTCTTCCTCACCTCCGGGTCCCAGCAGGCGATGGTCCTGCTCACCCAGCTTCTCCTCGATCCGGGCGGCACGGCGATGATCGAAGAGACGGTCTACGACGGCATCCAGATGGCGATCAAGCGGATGGGGCCGGAGATCCTGACCGTGCCCACCGATCCGGACACCGGCATGGACGTGGACGCGGTCGAGGCCCTCCTCGCCCGGGGCGCCCGGCCGGCCTTCCTCTATGCGATCACCGACGGCCACAACCCTCTGGGCGTGAGCATCAGCCCCGAGAAGCGCCCGCGCCTGGCCGAGCTCGCCCGGGCGTTCGGCGTGCCCATCCTGGAGGACGACGCCTACGGCTTCCTCTTCTATGGAGACGATCCGCCCCCGCCGCTCCGGGCGCTCGAGGACCGCTGGGTCTTCTACATGGGGTCGTTCTCGAAGATTCTGGCCCCGGGCCTGCGGGCGGGCTGGATGATCGTCCCCGAGGAGCTGATCCCCCGCATCTCGGCCTTGAAGCACGCGGCCGACCTGGACACCCCGGCCTTCTCCCACTACCTGATCGCGGCCTGGCTGGAGTCGGAAGACCTCGCGGGCCACCTCGCCACCCTCCGCCGGGAATACCGGCGCCGGCGCGACACCCTCCTCGCGGGCCTGGAAGCCTGCTTCCCGAAGGCGGTGCGGTGGAACCGGCCGGACAGCGGCATGTTCGTCTGGGTCGAGCTTCCCCGGGAGATCGACGCCGCGGCGCTTCTCCGGACCGCGGTCGAGACCGAGCGCGTCGGCTTCACCCCCGGCATGGCCTTCGCCGCGGGCCGGGGGACGCACGCGAGCCACTGCCTGAGGCTGAGCTTCTCGAACTGCACCCCCGAGGTCCTGGAGGAAGGGGTAAGTCGGCTCTCCCGGGTCGTGCGGGCGGCGGTGGGGGAGTAGAGGGGATCAGAAGGCTGGCCCCGCCGCCCGCCCGGGCATGAATGCCCGGGCTACAAGGGCAGCGCCCCCTGAAGGGGACTTCAAACAGCAGTTGCTTCTTGAAGCCGGATTCATCCGGCGCTGCCTGGTGTAGCCCGGGCATTCATGCCCGGGCGGCAGCGGCTGGGCCGCGGGAAGAAGAGGAGGGAGAGAGCGGGGGAGTAGGAAAAAGGGCGCGAAGATCGCGCCCTGCTACTCGTTGGAACCCGAGCCCTCTCCGCCCCCGCCCTTCGGGCCTCCGCGGTTGAGCTGATCGTGGAGGTAGCGCAGGAAGCGGTGGAAGCCGTCGAGCATCTGCCCGAAGGCCCGCTCCTCCTCGGGAGGGAGAGGCCCCAGCCTCCCCAGGGCCTGCCGCGTCTTCTCTCCTCCCCCGGCCTCCCCCGCGCCCGGCCCGCCGCCCGGGTTGTCCTCGAAGCGCTCCGAGTCGTCGCCCTTCCGCTTCATGGCCTCGGGCTTCCCGTTGATGATCTGGATGGCGTTGTGCAGATCGTTCAGATCGCACCCGAGGGTGTCCAGGATCTTCTCCAGGGTCTCGAGCGAGGGCCGCTGCCGGCCGGTCTCGTAGGCCGAGAGCATGCCCTTGGTGATGCCGGCGGAATCTGCCACCTGGTACTGCTTCTTTCCCTGCCGGTCCCGCAGCCAGCGGAGCGCCTGGCCGAGACCGTTCAACACGGATGTAGGCACGATGTATGTCTCCTGAGATCCCGGAAAAGATCTCCATAGTGTCGGTGTCGGACGGTGGGGAGAGGAGGTTGTCTCAACATGGCGGTAGTGTAGGCGGTAAGTGGGCGTAAGTCAAGCCTTCCGGAGAGAAGAGGACCCTTCGGGGACAAGGACTTACGCGTTCATCGGCACTTACGCCCCTCTCCCTGATACGATGGTTTCATGATCGGGCTCCCGGAGGTCGAAGCCGCGCGCCGGCGGATCGCACCCCACATCCGCCGCACCCCCCTCGTGAACGCCGGTCCGCCCCCTCCGTTCCCCGAGGCCGCGGGCCGGCTCACCCTGAAGCTCGAGTCGCTCCAGGTCACCGGCTCCTTCAAGGCGAGAGGCGCCACGAACAAGGTGCTCTCCCTTCCTCCGGACCGGGTCGCCCGCGGCCTGGTGACCGCCTCCGGAGGGAACCACGGCCTCGGGGTCGCCTACGCCGGCCGGATCGCGCGGGCGCCCGTCACCATCTACCTCCCGGAAAACGTCCCGGCGGCCAAGGCCGTGAAGCTGGAGCGGTGGGGAGCCCGGGTGATCCGCGAAGGGGCGGTCTGGGACGACGCCAACGGAGCCGCCCTCGCCGCCGCGGAGCGCGAAGGGCTCACCTACATCCATCCCTTCGCCGATCCGGCGGTCATCGCGGGGCAGGGGACGACGGGTCTGGAGATCCTGGAGGACGCCCCCGAGACCGACCTGGTGCTCGTGGCGATCGGCGGCGGGGGGCTCTCCGCCGGCGTGGGCACCGCGGTCAAGGCCCTGCGGCCGGGCGTCCGGGTGATCGGCGTCGAGCCGTTCGGCGCGCCGACCCTCTTCGAGAGCCTGAAGGCGGGGAGGGTGGTCGAGCTGCCGGAGGTCACGACCGCCGCCAACACCCTGGCCCCGCGCAAGAGCGACGAGATGAACTTCGAGATCATCCGGCGGACGCTCGAAGGCGTCGTCCTGGTCACCGACGAGGAGATGCGCGAGGCCGCCCGCTGGCTCTGGTTCGAGATGGGCATCGCCGCCGAGCTCTCCGGCGCGGCGTCCCTCGCCGCCCTCCTCTCCGGACGCATCCGCCTGGACGGCGTCCGGAGCGCCTGCGCCGTCGTGTGCGGCTCCGGGACCGACGGCATCACTTAGATGTCACGGAGCTGTCCCGTTTTTGCTATTCTCTCGCACTGTCTACACGACGCATCCGTGAAAACCTGTGGGTCCCCCCTTCAGCCGGGGGATGCCGCACTGAGACGTTCCGCTGATTTCTGATCGATCCGGCCAGGGCCGGATCTTGATTTCAAGGGGGGAGACACGTGATCGCATCAGATCTCACTCGCAGGGGTGTGGAGCCGTTCGCGCCAGGGATCGCTCCGGGACCGCAGGGCTATCCGCTGGTCGGGGCCCTGCCGCTGGTCCGGAAAGATCCTCTGCAGTTCCTCGTGCAGGCGGCGCGGCAGTACGGCGACGTCGTCTGTCTGGGCGGCTTCGGCTCCCAGAAGTTCTACCTCGTGAACCACC
>DATHUD010000597.1:0-8186 GCA_035462575.1 Thermoanaerobaculia bacterium
GGAGGAGGCCTCGGAAGCGGCGGACGCCGAGGCCCGGCTGCCCTTCGACCTCTCCCGCGGGCCGCTGCTCAGGACCTCTCTCCTGAAGCTCGGCCCGGAGGAGCACCTCCTCCTCGTGACCGCGCACCACATCGTGACCGACGGCTGGTCGACCGAGGTCTTCACCCGGGAGCTCTTGGCGCTCTACGAGGCTTTCGTGCTCGGGAGCCCCTCGCCGCTCCCCGAGCTCCCTCTCCAGTACCCCGACTTCGCGGTCTGGCAGCGGCGCTCGCTCACGCGGGACGTGATGGAGACGCTCCTCGCCTCCTGGAAGCTCGCCTTCGGGCCGAGCCTGCCGCCGCTGCGGCTGCCGACCGACCGGCCCCGGCCGGCCTTGCAGACCTACCCCGGCGGCTACCGCTCGGCCCTCCTCCCGCCCGAGCTTTCGGGGGAGGCGCACAGGCTCGCGCAGCGCTCCGGCGCCACCCTGTTCATGACCCTCCTGGCCGCGTTCCAGGCGCTGCTCCACCGGTGGAGCGGCGGCCAGGAGAGGATCGTGGTCGGCTCCCCGGGGGCCGGCCGCAACCGCGCCGAGATCGAAGACCTGATCGGCTTCTTCGTCAACACCCTGGTGCTCCCCGCCGACCTGTCGGGCGACCCCTCCTTCCGCGATCTCCTGGAGCGGGTGCGGGACATGGCGCTCGCCGCCTACGCCTGCCAGGACCTCCCCTTCGAAAAGCTCGTCGAGGTGCTCCAGCCGGAGCGCGACCGCAGCCGGAGCCCGCTCTTCCAGGTGATGTTCTCGCTCCAGGCCGCCCGCGAGGGGGAGCCTGCCGCTTCCGGCAGGCTTCAGGCCGCGCCCTTCGGCGTGGGCACGCGCACGTCCCAGTTCGACTTGACACTCTTCGTGGTCGATGCGCCCGAAGGGCTCTTCACCGGCGTCGAGTACAACACCGATCTGTTCGACGCGGCGACGATCGACCGCCTGCTCGCGCGCTACCGGGCCCTCCTCGAGGCGGCCGTGGCCGATCCCGGCCGCCGCCTCTCGGAGCTGATCCCGGCGGACCCGTCCGACGGCCGCGGCGCGGCGGACGCCCACCGACCGGAGAGACCGATGGCCCAGACCGACGACGCCTCCTCCCGCCGGGCGAAGCTCGAAGAGCGCCGGGGCCAGCTTTCGGACGAGAAGCGCCGCCGCCTCGAAGAGCGGCTGCGCGGCGCAGGAGCCGGGGCTGCCAAGGCGGCTCCCGCGCCCGCCCGCTGCCTGGTCGAGATCACGCCCGCCGCCCCCGGAGCCGCGCGGCGCCCCTTCTTCTGCATCCACCCGGCCGGCGGGGACGTGCTCTGCTTCTTCCCCCTCGCCCGGGCCCTGGGCGCGGACCAGCCCTTCTACGGCCTCCAGGCGCGCGGGCTCGAAGACGGGGGCGAGCCGTTCCCCACGATCGAGGAGATGGCGGCCCGCTACGTCGAAGAGATCCGCGGCGTCCAGCCCGCGGGGCCGTACCTCCTGGGCGGCTGGTCGTTCGGGGGGCTCGCCGCCTTCGAGGTGGCGCGCCGGCTCGCGGAGAGCGGCGACGAGGTCGCGCTCCTCGCGGTCCTCGATACCGGCCCGGGCCTGCCCGAAGGCGCCGCTCCCGACCCCGCGCTCGAAGACGAGTCGGACCACACCCGCTGGCTCCTCACGATCGCCGACTACATCAAAGGGCTCCGCGGCAAGGATCTGGGGGTCACCGCCCCAGACCTCGCCTCGCTCGGCCCCGAGGAGCAGCTCCGCACGTTCTTCGAGCGGTTGAAGACCGCCGGGATCGTCCACGCCGGGGACACGGTCGAGCAACTCCGGCGCCTGCTCCGCGTATACCGCACGAACGTCCGCGCCTTCCGGGCCTACGTCCCCCGTCCCTACCCGGGCGGGATCGCCCTGTTCCGCGCCGAGGCCGGCGGCTTCGCAGAGAGCCTGGGAGAATCGCTGGGCTGGGAGCGCCTGTCGCCGCTCCCGGTCCGGGTCCTCGCGGTCCCGGGAGACCACATCACCCTGCTCGCCGAGCCCAACGTCCGGGCTCTGGCCGAGCGCCTGCGGGCCTGTCTGGACGCATCCCAGCCGGATTCGACGAAAAAAGGAGAATCGTGAAAATACGTTTCCGGAAGATCTTCAAGGTTCTGGGCCTGTCGCTCCTGGTCCTGCTCCTGATCCTGGCCGTGGCCGCCGTCTGGATCGTGCGCCGCGCCTGGCCGCAGACGGAAGGGACGATCGAGGTCGCCGGCCTGTCCGCCCCGGTCCAGGTGATAAGGGACGAGTGGGGCGTCCCCCACATCCAGGCCGAAAACGAGCACGACCTCTTCTTCGCCCAGGGCTACACCCACGCGCAGGACCGGCTCTGGCAGATGGAGCTCAACCGCCACGTGAGCGGCGGCAACCTCGCCCGCCTGTTCGGCAAGCCCGCCCTGGGGGTCGACCGCACGATGCGCACCTTCGGCATCCGCCGCGCGGCTCGAGCGGACTGGGAGGTGCTCACGCCCGGCACCCGCGCCATCCTCGAAGCCTACGCCGAGGGGGTGAACGCCTATGTGCGCGAAGGCAGCCTCCCGGTCGAGTTCTCGATCCTCGGCGTGACCCCCGAGCCGTGGACCCCGATCGACTCGCTCGCCTGGAGCAAGATGGTCGCCCTCTCCCTGGGGCAGAACCACACCCAGGAGCTGCTGCGCTTCCGCCTCGCCGCCAAACACGGGGACTTTGGGGTCCGGCAGTTCCTGCCCGGCTATCCCGGCGACGCCCCGGTGATCGTCCCTCCCGGAGCCGGCGGCTACGGCGTCTCTCCGGGGCGCGGCCTTTCAGACCCTCTCCTGACCTCGCTCGTCGGCGAGCCCTCCACGGGGCGGGGGAGCAACAACTGGGTCGTCCACGGCAGCCGCACCGCCTCCGGCCTCCCCCTGCTCGCGAACGACACCCACCTCGGGCTCGGCATGCCGTCGGAGTGGTACGAGAACGGCCTCCACGGCGGCCGCTTCGACGTCGTGGGCTTCTCCTTCGCCGGCGTGCCCCTGGTGCTGATCGGCCACAACGGCCGCGCCGCCTGGGGCATCTCCGCCATGAACGGAGACGTGCAGGACCTCTTCCTGGAAGAGCCCGGCGGCGACACCCAGGTGATCGAGGAGAAGATCCCCTTGAAGAGCGGCAAGACCGAGCCGCTCCGGATCGAGATCACCCCCCGCGGGCCGATCGTGAACGAGGCGCTGGCCCTCGAGGGCATGCCTCCCATGTCTCTGCGCTGGACGGCGCTCGATCCGGGCCGTACGATCGACGCCCTGGTGAAGCTCAACCTCGCCGGAGACTGGGCCTCGTTCCGCGAGGCCCTCTCCCTCTGGGAGGCCCCGAGCCTCAACTTCGTCTACGCGGACGTCGACGGCAACATCGGCTACCAGAGCGCGGGCAAGCTCCCCCTCCGCGCCGCGGGGCAACAGGGACTGGCCCCCGTGCCCGCCGCGGGCGGCGCCAACGGCTGGCGGGGGTTCATCCCCTTCGCGGAGATGCCCTCGTCCTTCAACCCTCCCTCGGGCTACATCGCCACCGCCAACAACAAGGTGGTGGGGGACGACTACCCCCACTTCATCGCCCGCGACTACGCCGACCCCTACCGCGTGAAGCGGATCTCCGACGTGCTCGCCGCCAACCGCCGCGTCACGGTCGACGACATGAAGCGCCTCCAGGCCGACGACTACTCGCTCGCGGCCGAGAAGCTGCGCCCGTACCTGCTCTCCGTCCAACCCGAAAACGGCCTCCAGAAGAAGGCCCTGGAGCAGGTGAAGGCCTGGGACCTCCACTTCGCCGTGGACAGCCCCGGCGCCGCGATCTACTACGCCTGGTACTGGACGCTGCTGCCCGAGATCGTGGGCGACGAGCTGGGCGAGGAATTCGCCGAGCTCCGGGGGATGATGTTTGGCCAGACGCCGCTCTACATCCGCGTGATGGGAGATCCGAAGAACCCCTGGTTCGACGACAAGAGGACGGCCGGCAAGACCGAGACCCGGGAGGACATCGTCGCGAGGAGCTTCGGGAAGGCCGTGGCGATGCTCTCCGAGCGGCTGGGGGACGACCCCGCGGATTGGCGGTGGGGGAGGCTCCACACCGCCGTCCTCACCCACCAGCCCTTCGGCAACAGCGGCATCCCACCGCTCATCCGGATGTTCAATGGCCAGGCCGTGCCCCTTCCCGGCGAGGCCTTCACCGTGAACGCCGAGACCCCCGCCCCGCGGCGCCCCTTCCTGGTGACCTTCGGGGTCTCCCAGCGTCTCATCGTGGACTTGAAGGACCTCACCCGGTCGCCGGCCGTCAACAGCACCGGCCAGAGCGCCCACCTCTTCCACCGCCACCGCGAGGACCAGATCCCCCTCTGGAGCCGGGTCGAATACCGGCCCATGCTGTTCGGGAAGGAAGCAGTGGAGAAGGGGGCCGCCGAGCGGCTCACCCTGGAGCCGGCGAAGGGAGCAGCTCGCTGAAGGTGGAATGAGTGGGATGCGGCCCGGGGTCCGCGGGGCGGTTCCCGGGCCGCACCAGCATCCCCGTCCGCATCCCGGCCGCGGCCGCGGCGTCGAGCTCGCCCCGCACGTCGCTCAGGAAGAGGATCTCCCCTGGGGGCAACCCGAACGCCCCGGCGATCGCCGCATAGGAGGACGCCTCCTGCTTCGGCCCTGTCGTAGTGTCGTGGAATTCCTCGAACAGCCCCGAGAGGTCGCCGTGCTCCGTGTGCGCGAAGAGGAGCTTCTGCGCCTTGACGCTCCCGGAAGAGAAGACCCGCAGCCGCAGCCCCGCCTGAGCCCAGGCTTCGAGCGCCCCGGGGACGTCCGGAAACACGTGGCTCCGGATCTCGCCCGAGCGGTACCCCTCGTCCCAGATCAATCCCTGGAGCGCTTTCAAGCCGGTCGACTTCCGGTCGAGGTCCATCAACCGGCGGGCGTAGGCTACGCCGTCGCCGAAGTCCTGGAGCTTTTCCTCCCGGTGCTCCTCCCGCAACCGGGCGATGGCGTCTTGAAGCTCCGGGCCGGGGTCCGGCCGGCGGAGCCACTCCTCGAGCCGCGCCTCGGCATAGGGGAAGAGGACGTCGTAGACGAAGGAGATCGAGGTCGTCGTGCCTTCGATGTCGGTCAGGACGGCCCCGATCCCCTCCGGGAGAGGCACCGGCCTAGAGCCCCCGCTGGGCCGGGATGTAGCTCGGTCCGAAGCAGAGCGGCTGGAACTTCTCCTCCTCGCGCGTCTCCGTGTAGTGCGGTGTCCAGCCCGACGTGTCCTGGAACAGCCGGATGGCGCGGATCGTCTTGTCCGCGCAGAGGTCGAACCAGTGGTGCGTCCCCCGGGGGACCCGGATCATGTCCCCCTTGACCACCTCCAGGCTGAAGATCTTCCCCTCGGGCGGATGGATGTGGAACAGCCCCCGGCCATGGACGATGAAGCGGACCTCGTCCTCGTCGTGCCAGTGCTCCTTGTTGAACCGGTTGAGCATGGTGTCGAGGCCCGGCATCCCGGGCTTCACGTTGATCACGTCGGCCGTGACGTAGCCCCCCTCGGCCATGAGCCGCTCGATGTGCTCCTTGTACGCGTCGAGGATCTCCTGGTCCGTCGCCCCCTCGGGGAGCTGGTCCGTCCCCTCGTACCGGCCGTACCAGATGCCGGCACCGGCCAGGATCTGCGCGATCTCGGCGGGATCGTCCACCACCCGGCCGTCTTCGCGGAAAGTCAGTGTCGCCATGTCGTCGTCTCCTTCTTCGACTCCGTCCCATTCTGACAGTGTTTCCACCCTCTCGAAAGGGGACGGGGAGCTGCTAGAGTCGGCCCTGCCATGAGCGATCCCCGCGAGGTTCTGATCGAGGCGGCCCGCCTCTTTTACGGCCGCGGCTGGATGATGGGCACCGCCGGCAACCTCTCCCTGCGCCTCGCGGACGGCACCTTCTGGATTACCGCCTCCGGCAAGCTCAAAGGCCGGCTCGGCCGCGAGGACTTCCTCCGCGTGGCCCCCGGCGGAGAGGTGCTGGAGCGGGGGAGGTCCGACGACCGCCCCTCGGCCGAGACCAGCCTGCACGACGCGATCTACACCCTCTTCCCCGAGGCGCGGGCCTGCTACCACGTCCACTCCATCTCCGGAAACGTCGCCGCCCGCCTGACCGCGGGAGACACCCTGCCGCTCCCGCCCCTCGAAATGCTCAAGGGTCTGGGAATCTGGGACGAGGATCCGCAGGTCAGCCTCGCCGTCTTCCCCAACCACGCTCACGTCCCCCGGATCGCCGAGGAGATGACCGCCCGCTTCCGGAAGGAGCCGCCCCGGGTCCCCGGCTTCCTCATCCGCGACCACGGCCTCACCACCTGGGGGGCGTCACCCGACGCCGCCTTGAATTACGTCGAGCTTTTCGAGTACATCTTCGGCTACATGGCCGCGGCCCCCCGTCCCTGATACCCTGGAGCCCGAGGAGGAGACGATGGACGCGGAAGACATCCTGGGATCGCTGATTCGTGGCGCGCTGGGCGGCCGGCGCAAGAGGAGGCATGGAGCGCTCCGGGCCCTGACCGGCCACCGGGGCGGCTCGCTCATCAACGCGAGGACGCTCGTCGCGGCGGCCGGCGTAGCCTGGGGGCTCTACGAATCGGCCCAGCGCAAGAGCGCGATGCAGGGAGGCGGGACGGGCTTCGCCTCGCCGGCGCCGCCCCCGCCGCCGGCTGGGGACGTGCCGCCTCCGCCGGCCCTCCCGCTGTCCTCCTCGACACCCGCCGGGCCGGAGGCTCCCGAGGATCTGCTGCGCCTCATCCGTCTCACCATCTCGGCGGCCCGGGCGGACGGCACGCTCACCCCGGAGGAGGAGGCGGCCATCCTCGAGCACGCCCGGGATGTCGGCCTTGAATCCGTGGCCCGGGCGGAGATCTCCACCCCTCGCCCTCTCGCCCAAATTATCGCCGGCTTTGATCCCCCCGCGGCCCGCGACCTCTACACCCTGGCCTTCACCATCGTGCGGGCGGACGAAGGGGTCTCCGGCGCCGAGCGCATCTACCTCGCGCAACTCGCCCACCAGCTCGGTCTCGACCCCACCGAGGCGGCGAAGCTCGAAAACGACGCGGCCTCCCAGATCGACGAGGCCGCCACGAGCGCGTAGGAGAGGAGGTCCGGCATGGCGAACGGCGAACAATGGTACATGGTCATCGGCGGGCACCAGGTGGGGCCCGTTTCGGCCGACGAGATCGCGGCCAACCTGAAGAACGGCAGCATCGACTCCGGCACCCTCGTCTACACCCACGGCATGGAGACTTGGGCGCCGATTTCGAGCGTCCCCCGGTTCGCCGCCGCCCCGGGAGGCGGGACCGCCCCGGCCGCCCCCGCGGTGCCCGGCCGGGTCTCGCACGACATCGACTTCCAGATCTTCGGCACCGAGATGCAGTTCGTGGAGGTCGAGCTCGATCCCGGCGAGAGCGCCATCGCCGAGGCCGGCGTCCTCATGTATCTCACCCGCGGGATCGAGATGGAGACCGTCTTCGGGGACGGCTCCGCCGCCTCGGCGCAGGGCGACATCCTGGGCGCCCTGCTGGGTGCGGGCAAGCGCATCCTCACAGGCGAGAGCCTGTTCATGACCATCTTCACCAACCGCGCCGGCAACCGGCAGCGCGTGGCCTTCGCCGCCCCCTACGCCGGGAAGATCCTGCCCATGGACTTAGGGAAGCTCGGCGGCCAGCTCATCTGCCAGAAGGACTCCTTCCTCTGCGCCGCCAAGGGCATCGGCGTCGAGATCGCCTTCCAGAAGCGGCTGGGCGCCGGCCTCTTCGGAGGCGAGGGCTTCATCCTCCAGCGCCTCCTGGGCGACGGCCTCGCCTTCGTCCACGCGGGGGGCACCGTCCACGCGCTGGACCTGGCACCCGGCGAGGACCTTCGGGTGGACACCGGCTGCCTCGTGGCCTTCCAGCCCACCGTCTCCTACGACATCGAATTCGTAGGCAAGGTGAAGACGGCGCTCTTCGGTGGGGAAGGGATCTTCTTCGTGCGCCTGACCGGCCCCGGCCGCGTCTGGCTGCAATCTCTCCCCTTGAGCCGTCTCGCCGACCGAATCTACAAAGCCGCCCCGCGCCAGGGCGGGGGCCGGCGAGAAGAAGGCTCCGTCCTCGATCAGGCGCTCGGGCTAGGCGATCTCCTCGACGGGAGATAGCCCTCCCGGCTCGGGGGAGGGGTCCCCCGGCT
>DATHUD010000598.1:0-5082 GCA_035462575.1 Thermoanaerobaculia bacterium
TCTGCGATAGAGAGTCTCGAGGACTCCGTTGTTTTCCTTCGACTCCTCCGAGGCCGGAAGCCAGAGCAGGGCGACGGCGATCGAGAAGGGGACCGGCAGGAGCAGTGCAAGGGGTAGCAGGCGGAAGGCCAAAGACCGTCCGGACGTCATCTGAAGCCTCGGAATCCGGAGCCTCACGTGAGCCAGAGCGGCACAGGCTCCGGCCAGGTGAAGAGACAGGCACACGGCTAGCGCAAGACCGCGATGCTGTGAGATCAGATGGAGCCCTGAAAATAGAGGCGTGATCTGGCAGGCGATCAGCCAGGGAATCTGGGCCATCCGGCGCTGGGACCAGGTCTTGAGCCGGAGATCCGTTCCGGATCGGAGCTGTACAGGCCCTAAGTTTTCCGGCAGGGTGCCGTGGAGGCGGAGGGAGGCCTCCCGCCGTGGGAGGAACGCCCAGGCCGGAGCACTGGGGAGGAGCCGCTGCCAAAGGAGGAAGATCCCCAGGCCGGCGAGGGGTATGGCTGCGGCCACGAGGCGTGTCAGGCGCAGCCAGGTCCGCTCTTTCCGGTTCGCGGGGATCCGGGCGGCCAGTAGACGGTCGAAGATCCAGGCGTTGAGGAGAAGAAGCACCACCAGCAGGGCGCGGCCTGGCGGAGATTCGCCGAGCTTGTCGATCCCCAGAAGGGGAGACGAATCTTGGGGCCAGAGGAGAAGGGCGTCCAGGTAGCTCGAGGCGAGGAAGAGGCCGAGAGCCAGGACCGAAGTCCCGTAGCTCTCGTCGAAGCTGATCCATCGCGAGAGCCTGTGATAATCCCAAGCGGACACGGGCCAGCGTTTCTCGATTGGTTCCAGGCGCAGGTTCCGCAGGCCGGCCTCCGGGCTCATCGGGGGGCTCCCTTCCGGCGCGAGCCGCTTTGCCAAGCCGAGCGCTTCCTCCGCGATGGAGGCGTCGGCTACGCCCTGCGGCCGGCCGCGTCCCAGGTTGGGAGCGAGATGAGCGTGGAGCCAGATCCGCAGGGCCGCCTCACCCTGGGGGCGCCCTCTCCGCAGAGCGCCCTGGATCTCCCTGGCGAGGGCCAGCCGCGAGACCTCGGGAGCCGCCCAGAGGCGGGAGAGGAGCGGCTCGATGTGAGGATCGGAAGGGGACGGCGCCTCTGTGCCGATCCAAAAGGCGGCCCTCTCGATCCAAGCGGCTTCCCTGCCCTTTTCCGGTCCGCACCAGATTTCGGCTTCGCCCCCGCCACCGGCAATATGAGGCAGGAGGGCTCTTGCCGCTTCCTTCGGCAGCCAGCCGTGACGGATCAGACGCATCGCCAAGCCCGCACTTTCCGGAGCTGAAAGCCGTCCGACCACCTCGGGAACGCGGTGGGGCGATTGTCGTGTCAGGAGATAGGCGAGAGCCTGGAGCTCGGAGCCGCCGGCCGTGTCGATCGAATCGGCGGCCTTTTCGCGTTCCGCCGGGGTGGCTAGGCAAAGCTCAAAGATCCTCGGCAGTGCCCCATCCCGGCTGAAATCGTTCAGGCTTTCACGGAGCGCAGAGCGGATCGGCTGCAGGTGCCTTTCCGGCAGGCGGTCCGCGGCGGCGACGATCAGAGGAAGGATGTCGAGCCAATGCTGCCGGAGCGCCTGCCGGGCCGTCTCGGGCCGGAGTTGGGTGGGCAGGCGCAGCATGGTGGCGAGGACCGCTGCGGCTGCCTTTTGGGTTGGCAGGAGGCCGCGGGCGATACGGGCCAGAAGGTCTTCCAGAGACTCGCGGCGGATCGGCCAGTCGACCTCTTCCAGGGCGGCGAGTTGCCGGGCCGCCTCCTGGACCTCCGTGGCCGCCCGTTTTCCGCCGGCCCCGGCCCCCAACGCCGCAATCTCGGGTGTCAGAGAGGCCAGCTCCTCGTCGGTTTCGGTGGTGATCATCCAACGTACGAGCTCCAAAGGAGTCAGGAGATCCGGCTGGTCGTGGCAAGAGATCTCGAACGCCAGGGTGTGGCCGGCAAGGCGGAGCAGCGCGCGTGTCCGGAGCAGGGGATTGCGGATCGGCAGGACGAGACGCTGCAACAACTCGCGCGGATCGGCCGGTGTCTCCAGAAGGGCAACCAGGCCATGGCATTCATCTTCGAGGATCTCAAGGTTGGCGAACTCCGCATAGAGGCTTGCCGGCGCCAGGGCCTCGGGGGAAATGGAAGGATCGCTCCGCAGGATCGTAATGAGCCGCCGCCGGCTGTCTCCGATCCCGGTGCAAACCTCTTCCGCCAGCTTCGAGCCGCTTCCGGAAAGTGCCGCGAGCTGCGGAGCGAGAGCTTCGCGGAGCTCGTCCTCCTCCTCCGGCAGAAGCCGCTCGGCCACGGTTTTGAGAATCTCCAGGGATTGGGTCAGGACCGACCGCCGGCAGGTGGCGCGGATCAACAAATCCTTGCGCAAGACGAAGCCCTCGGCTTCCGAGGGAGACAGCGCCGCGGCGGTGCGCTCGGCCCGATCGATAAGGAGGTCGAGAGTCTCGGGGCAGGTCAACGCGTCCGCGAGAGCGGAAACCTTTTTTGGCGTGAGCTCGGGCGACCAGAGAACGGCATCGAGCTGGCTGCCGATCCGGTCCGGCAGGTGGAGCGCCACGAGGTCGAGCCAGCGGGCAAGATCGTGAGCGTTCGCCGAGAAGCGGATTTCGTGAAGATAACGGCTGACGGCGATGACCTGGCGCCGGACCTCGTCCTGTGGCTCCTGCGAGCGGGCGGTCAGGTAGCGAAGGCTCCAGTGAAGCTTCCCGGAGCCATCCGGCAGGCTCTGCAGCTCGGCGAGAGCCGCAGCTGCGGCTTCAGGAGTGCGCCGGGTTTCCAAGACCACCACCCGGAGCGCGGCGCGGGCCGAAGAGGCCATGATCGATGCGGCGACCTCCTCGATGCGTTGAGGCGCCCAATGTCCGAAGATCTCGCGTCCACGATCGATCAGCTCCGCAGACCAGACGAGAGGCGAGCGGGCGCTCCACCCGTCCCAGGCGGAGCAAGCCTTTTCCGGATCCCGCCGGGCAAGCTCGCCGAGCAGAGTCGCACCCGCGAGTTGCCGGTCCGGACGGTCGGGAAGCAGGCCGTCGAGACGCCGGAGGATTTTGGCCGGATCTTCCAGATCCCTGGCTCCCAGCCGGGCGGGAGCCAGGGCGAGAACCTGGGCCGGATCGCCGATCGCGTGCAACGTCTGCCACAGCCCCTCTTCCCGGAGATCACCTTTGTCAAGCCATCTTTCGGCGACAGCCCGCCAGACCTCCGCGGCCCGGCCGGAGGCGAGCCGGCCGATCCATTCCGCCCATCGGGTGTGCAGGGCTGGGCCGGCTTCCCGGGCAATCCCGGCGAGAGCCTCGGCGTGATCGGATTTCCCATCGGCCTCTCTCGCGAGATCGTCGAGCCGGTTCTCAAGCTCGCGGAGCACGTCGTCCCGCGTCGAGATGTCCAGGCTGGCGGCCGCAATGGAAGCGAGAGCCTGAGCCTGGCGGAATGGATCCGGAAGCCGGCCGGCGGCATCCAGAGCCAGGCCGGCGCGGCCGGTGCGGGCCAAGGCGCGTAAGATCTCCGGTGCGGCGAGATCCTCGGCCACCCCCCGAAGATTCAGAGCAACCGAGGCGTAGTGGAGGAATCGCCGCCAATCGCCGGCCTCCATCGCCGCAGCAAGGACATAGGTTTCGAGATCGTCACCCGAAGCCTGGAAACCGGCGAGTTGCTCCGCCTGGTCCGCAAGGAACGGTTTCGTCTCGAGGAGATCGAAGAGGCGCTGCCAGTCTTTCTGTTCATAGAGGTGAGAGACGATCCTTTGGCTGGCGTAACGGAGTTGAGAGCGGGATGGTTGCATCACGCAGATCCTCGAAGTCGTCAGATTGCTCCCGCTGAAGGGGAGAGGGCAAGTGCGGTTCGGATCGCTCCGAGGGCCTTGTCGCAGGTACCGGGTTGTCTCCGGTGATCCCGCGGGCTCAGATGGGCATGGAGCCAGAGACGCAGAGCTCTCTCGGCGGTCTGCGGTGCTTCCAGGCTGAGCGCCGCGCAGACTGCTTCTGCCAGGATCTGCCGGCGGGTGCTCGGCTCGCTGGTCCAGAGATCTCTGAGGAGAGGCGTCCAGACTGGATCCGAAGGGTCGACCTCATTCTCTGCGGCGAGGGTCGCGAAGGCGGGGAGCCAGTCTCCCGCTCCGTGAGAGGTATCGCCGATCCAGACCGAGGTTTCGCGCGCCAAGTCCGAATCCACGATCCTCCGGAGGAGATCACCCGCCGCCGGCCCGGTCACCCAACCTTGCACCACCAGACGGCGGCAGAGATCGTCCCGTTGGGAGCCGCTCGGACATCGATCGATCCAGGCCAGAACTTTCTCTGTTCCTTCCCGGAGGAGGAGAAAGGCTAGCGCTTGGGCCATGCGCTGGGGAACGTCAGTCCCTGCGAAGGTTTCGAGCGCCCGGACTCGCTCTTCGGTGGGGGCTTGGCAGAGCGTCCGAATCTGCTCGGATTCGGCATCAGAAAAGCGGAGCCCGCTGCCGAGGGGATGCTCCAGGTTTGCGACCTCGGCAGGCAGCCGCTCCAGCGTCGCCGTCAGGGTGGGGAGGAGATCGGCGGCTGCACTCTCTTCCTGGCCGGGAATGCCGTGCGCGAGGGTCTCTTCGAATGTGACGAACAGGGCCCGGACGCTTCGGGTCCAACGGGAGGCTTCGGCCTTCCGGGAGAGGAGGACGGATGCGAGCCGCACCAGAAGCCCTTCGATGGCGTCGCGGCGGGCCGGCCAGGAGACCGTGTGAAGTCCGAGCAGGCGCGCAAAGGCCTCACGGTAGTCTTCGATCGCGCGATGGAGATCGACGTGCGCCACGAGCTCGGGCAGCCAGGGGGTGAGTGCCACGAGCCTCGCATCGGATTGCATGGCGCTGAGGGCCTGACCCAGCATCTGGAGGACGAGCTGTCTCTTCTTGCGCGTCGTCTCCGGGCGGTCCAGAACCTGCCGTGCCAGGCGATACAGCGCGATGACCTGGGTGTCGCGATCACCAATCCGATCCAGGTAGCGTTGGAAAAGGATTTCCGGCGGGTCGGGATCGTGGAGGGCGGCCAAGCCGAGCCATTCGTCTTCGAGAGCGGTGATCGACGCC
>DATHUD010000599.1:0-4667 GCA_035462575.1 Thermoanaerobaculia bacterium
CTTCGAGAGAGAGGCGGCGATCCTCACCCACCTGGATGGGCAAGGGACTCCCCGGCTCCTGGATTCCGGGGAGGTGGACGGCCGGCGCTATCTCGCGATCGAATGGCGCTCCGGGGTGGATGCCGCCATCGCCGCCGCGGAGCGGAGGGGGAAGCGGGCGGAGCTGCTGGCGCTTCTCCGCGGCATCGTCTCCGCCTATGCCGGGCTCCACGAGCGCGGGGTGGTCCACGCCGACGTCCACCCCAGGAACGTGCTCGTAGAGAGGGACGGCTCGGTCCGCCTGATCGATTTCGGCATCGCCTCCTGGGAAGGCGCGCCGGAGGGCCTGGCGCGGACGTGGAGAGGCGGCGTGGCGTTCTTTTTCGAGCCCGAGTACGCTGCAGCCGCGCGCGCCGGGCAGGAGCCGCCGCCGGCCACTCTGGCGGGCGAGCAATACGGGGTGGCCGCGCTGCTCTACCTGCTCGCGGCCGGTGTCCATCCGATCGATTTTTCGCTGGAGAAAACCGAGATGTTGCGCCAGATCGCGGAGGAGCCGCCGCTGCCCTTCGCCGAGCGCGGAGCCGAGCCCTGGCCCGAGCTGGAAGCGGTCCTCGCGAGGGCCTTGAGCAAGGACCCCGCGGAGCGCTTCGCCTCCCTGGCCGAGATGGCCGCGGCCCTCAACCGGGTCGAGATGCCCGCGGCGGCGGAACGCGGCGGGTCCGGCCCGTCCGCCGGGGAGGCGCTGCTCGCCCGGGTGCTCGACAAGGCGGCGCCGGAAGGCCCGCTCTTCACCGGGGGTTTTCCCGAGGCGCCGCGCGGCTCGGTCAACTACGGCGCGGCCGGTCTGGCCTATGCCCTCTACCGCGTCGCCCAGGCCCGGGAGGACGCCGCGCTCCTCTCCACGGCCGACCTGTGGATCGCCCGCGCCCTCCGCGATGGCGGGGACGAGGCGTCCTTCTACAACTCCGAGATCGAGCTCACCCCGGAGACCCTGGGCCGGATCTCTCCGTATCACACCGCCAACGGCCTCTTCGCCGTCCAGGCGCTCGTCTCTCACGCCCTGGGAGACCGCGCGTCCCAGCGCGAGGCCGTGGGCGCCTTCCTCGCCGGAGCCCGCGAGCCCTGCGTCAACCCGGACCTGGCGCTCGGCCGCTCGGGCGTGCTGCTGGCCGCGGCGCTCCTGCTCGACACCGTGGACGGCGAGGAGGACGACCCCGTCCGCCGCGAGCTGACCTCCCTCGGCAACGAGCTCCTCGCCGGTCTCTGGGAGGAGCTCGACCCGCTGCCGCCGGTCCCCGTCTGCGACCCGCTGCCCAACCTCGGCATGGCCCACGGCTGGGCCGGCTATCTCTACGCCACCCTGCAATGGTGCCGCGCGGCAGGCACGGCCCGCCCGGAGCGCCTCCGGGAGCGCCTGGACCAGCTCGGCGAGTGCGCTCAACTCTGGGGGCGCGGCCTGCGCTGGCGGTGGTATGGAACGGAAGCGGGAGACCGGCGGGGGACCAACGTCATGCCCGGCTGGTGCAACGGCAGCGCCGGGTTCGTCTTCCTCTGGACCCTCGCCCACCGGGAGCTGGGAGATCCCGCCTTCGCGGCGCTCGCCGAGGGGGCGGCCTGGAACACCTGGGAGGCGCCGGACGGCGGCGGCAGCCTCTGCTGCGGCCTCGGCGGCCGGGCCTACGCGCTCCTCAATCTGTACCGTCACGGCGGCGGCCCCGAGTGGCTGGAGCGCGCGCGGGACCTCGCGAACCGGGCCGCCGCGGACATCGTCAAGGGCTCCGAGCGGGAAGACAGCCTTTACAAGGGGACGGTCGGCGTGGCCCTCCTCGCCGCCGAGATCGCCCACCCCGAGTCGGCGGCCATGCCTTTCTTCGAGGAGGAGGGATGGCGCTCGGCGTGAAAGTGCGAGAATAGAATCATGCGCCAGCTCTTCGGATGTGCCCTTCTCATGTCCCTCCCCCTCACCGCCCAGCCCGCGACCGTCACCTTCACCATCGACATGAAGGAACCGATCGCCAAGGGCTGGTTCGATCCGGCCACGGAGACGGTCGGCGTGCGCGGGGCCCAGGCTCCGCTCAACTGGGAGGAGACGCTCGCCGCGACGCGGGTGGGGGAGGGGACGCTCTATCGGGTGACGGTCACGTTTCCGGAGCGTCCTTATGGCGGCCAGCCCGTGGCCTACAAGTTCAAGGCGGACGGGAAAGACAACCCCGACAACGGCTGGGAGAAGGACCGCAACCGCCTGCTGTCTCTCTCCGGGGCCACCCAGACCGTGGAGCGCGCCTTCGATGCGCCGGTGCCGCCGTATCCCGTCACGTTTTCGGGCACCGTCCGCGTTCACAAGGATTTCCAGTCCAAGTTTCTCGCTCCCCGCGAGGTGCAGGTCTGGCTGCCGCCCGGCTATGACAAGGAGCCCGAGCGGCGCTATCCGGTCCTCTACATGCACGATGGCCAGAACGTGTTCGACTCCTCACAGATGGGCATGGAGTGGCAGGTGGACGAGACCGCCGGCCGGCTCGTCGAAGCCGGCGCGATCGAGCCGCTGATCGTCGTGGCGGTGGCCAGCACGGAAGCCCGCACGGACGAGTACAGGCCCTACGTCCACGAGTACGAAGAGGACGGCCGGAAATTCAAGGAGGGAGGAAAGACCGGTCTCTATGCCCGCCTCCTCCTGGAAGAGCTGAAGCCGTTCATCGACCGTACCTACCGCACCCTGACGGACGCCTCGCACACCGGCGTGGGAGGCGCCTCGTACGGAGGGCTCGTCTCGCTCTGGCTGGGGCTCCACTATCCGGACGTCTTCGGAAAATTGATCGTCTCCTCCGCCTCGGCCCGCTGGGGGGACGGAGCCATCCTTCGGGAGATTTCGGCCCTCCCGGGAAAAAAGGGCTTGAAGATCTGGGAGGACGTGGGCACGAACGAGGGCGAGGATCTGCTTCTGGGAGCCCGTGAGATCCGGGACGCGCTTGCCGCCAAGGGCTGGAAAGAGGGCGTCGATCTGCAATACCTGGAACAGAAGGGCGGCACGCACAGCGAGACCGCGTGGGCTTCGCGCGTCGAGGGGATGTTGCGGTTTTTGTTTCCGAAACCCGCGGCGGTGCCGAAGTGACCGGCGAATCCCGGAAGGACATCCACCCCGGGCTCTCTGTGGAGATCGTTCAGAAGCAGGATCAGCGAACGGGCAAGAGGACGCGGGGGATCGTCAGAGACATCCTGACGAGCTCTCCCCACCATCCCCATGGCATCAAGGTGCGGCTGCAGAGTGGAGAGGTGGGGAGAGTCAAGTCGATCGGAAAGCCGGAGCCGCTTCAGCGGCCGGAGCCGCCGAGGGGCGAGGAGTCGTAGCGGGCGAGGAGGTCCGCCGCGTCGTCGTAGACCGCGAGGGCTCCTTTCAACTTGTCGTCGGGAAAATTGCCGGAGCGCAGCGCGATCGTCCGCACGCCTGCCTTGCCCGCGGCCTCGATGTCGTAGGGCGTGTCCCCCAGCATCACGAGCTCTCCGGGGGGCAGGCCCGAGCGCTCGACCGCGGTCGCCACCGTGTCCGGGTCCGGCTTGGACTTTCCAGCGTCCGAGGCCGAGACCGTCTCCTCCACGAGGTCCGTCACCTCCGCGAGCTCGAGCGCCTTCCCGACCTCCTCCTTCGGAGAAGAGGTCGCGACGACCCGCTTCAGGCCCTCGTCCCGCATCCGGGTGAGGAGGTCGCGAACCCCGGGAAACGCTTTGAGGTGAGGGAGCTGGCTCTTGTAGATCTCGCCCCGCCGCTCGCTGATTTTCTTCCCCTCGGCGCTCTCCTTGTCGATCCCCACCGCCGCGGGGAGAAGGTTGTCCCCGCCCATGCCGACGAGAGGCCAGATGTCGTCCGCGGTCACTTCGAAGCCGTTTTCGTTCAAAGCTTCCACCCACGCCTCGACGTGGGCGGCGTTGCTGTCCAGAAGGGTGCCGTCGACGTCCAGGATGACGCCGCGGTAGTGGGAGCCGTTGGTTTCGTTTGCCATGGTGGGGAGGAGGGAGCAAGAAGCGGACCAGACTGTATTTTCCAATCGGAATTTGACTTTATCGAAGTACTGGGTAAGATGGGAATGCGCAGCGCGGGAAGGCTCGCAACGCCTCGCGAGCCGGGGAATTCCTCGATCTACAACCAGAAAGGTTTCCAGGAGGAGACACCATGACCAAACTGCGTATTCTCGGACTGGCCTTTGTTCTCCTGAGCGCCATCGGTCTCACCACGGCCTCCGCGCAACCGCCGGCGAGCGTGTGCCCGCAGCGGACCTTCCACGGCGTCTGCATCCAGGTGATCACGTTCGCAAGGATCCCGGGGCAGATCCGCTGCTGCGCCTATCCCAACCCGTGCGTGATCCCGCCGGGCTTCGAGATCGTCAGCGCGGAAGAGTGCCCGATCATCGATTAGCCAGTTGTAGGGGCGGCCCTGTGTGGCCGCCCTGGGTGGGGGAAAGGCCGACGCAAGCAGGGCGGCCACGCAGGGCCGCCCCTACGACGAGCCGCCGGTAGGGCAGACCGTGTCTTCCGGAGATCCGCCCGTCTTCCCCGGCCGGCTCTGGGCGTCGACGAAGCAGGCCACGTCCCAGGCTTCCTGGACCGTCAGCGCGCCGGCGTTGCCGTAGGGCATGTTGGCGTGGAGGAAGGCCGCGAGGTCTTGCAGGTTCGATCCCAGGCCGGCCTGGGCGTTG